>NZ_JAUMTJ010000012.1:0-11168 GCF_032654765.1 Bradyrhizobium sp. 33ap4
AGACGGAGAAGCGCCCCCTCGGGGTTCCAACTGTCTCCGACCGGGCGCTCCAGCGCAGCACGGCTGAGGTATTGTCCACCATCTACGAGCAGGACTTCTTGCCCTGCTCGTTCGGCGGCAGGCCGAAGCTCAGCGCCCATCATGCCTTGGCGACCCTCAATGAGGTCATCGCCGGCGGCATGATCAGCTGGGTGTTGGAGGCGGATTTGAAGAACTTCTTCGGGAGTCTCGATCATGATTGGGTCCTCCGGTTTGTCGAACATCGAGTCGGTGATCCGCGCCTGATCAGCTTGATCCGGCGCTGGTTGAAAGCGGGCGTCTTGGAAGACGGAGCGGTGCACCCGAGCGAACAAGGAACGCCACAAGGCGGATCGATCAGTGTACTTTTGAGCAACCTCTACCTACATTACGTTCTCGACCTCTGGTTCGAACGCGTGGTGAAGGGTCGGTTGCAGGGCGAAGCCCGACTGGTGCGCTATATCGACGACTTTGTGATCTGCTTCCAATATCGATCGGACGCCATCCGCGTACAGGAGGCCTTGCGTCTTCGGTTGGGGAAGTTCGGCCTCACTCTAGAGCCGACCAAGACCAAGTTGGTCGAGTTTGGTCGGTTCGCGCAAAGACACGCGGGCAAACGCGGCAGAAACCGCCCGGAAACAATCTACTTTCTGGGTCTGACGCTCTATTGCACGCGAAACCAAAAAGGCAACTTCAAGGTTGGGATGCGCACCGAGAAATCTCGGCTAAAGCGCAGCCTTAAGTCTCTGCAGGAGCTGATGCGGCGAATACGGCATTACAAGATCAGTGACCAGGCCGGTGAAATCAACGTCGTCCTGCGCGGCCACTATGCCTATTACGGCGTCGCCGGAAATCTCCGGAGTCTCGTAAAAGTTTATCGGGCCGTGGAGCGTTACTGGCGCGGAATGCTGCGCAGCCGCAGCTGGGCAGGCGGCCACCTCACTTGGGACGCCTTCAACCAAATCAAAGAACGGACACCGTTGCTGAAGCCTAAGCTGCGCCTTCCTTATCGGGAGCTGCAGGCGCTTGCGGTGCTGTGAACCAACTGTCGAAGAGCGTCGGTGCGGGAAATCCGCACGCCACGTTCTGTGGGAACCGGGGGCGGGCGACCGCCTCCGGTGACCCGGTGACAATGGGTTTCGGGGAAGCATCCAATGCAATCGAATCTGGAGGCGCGTCGGCCCTCGGCCGCGGATTGACCATGCGTGACAGGATCAGCTCGCCTACGATGCCGGCGGCACGCGACGGTCCATCTTGAGCGCAGGAATATCAGAATCACGTGGGATCGAGCCGGCCGCGCTCCAGGGCAGGGGTGTCAGTTGTGTGCATCGCGATTGGACCCGCGCCTGATGGAAACGGCGGTGATCTCGCAAGTGGTCCTGGCGACACTCACCTGGCATTCGTAGCCGGATGGCGCAGTCGCAGCTCCGACGCGCGTCGGCATTCTTTCGTCTGGAGCAGCGAGCTAGGTGCTTAGTCCCGGCGTTTGCCGCGAGGCGCTTCAGGGTTCTCAGCCGCCCCTCGGCACAGCGCGTTAAACTTGGCGTTTTTTCGGGGCCACATGTTCTATTCACGAGATGCCTCGCGCCGAGCTTTTCGAGCAGAGGTCGAAGCGATGATGAAGTAAACACAAGCGGGGCTCGCGTTCGCGCGAGCAATTGCTATGCATTTCTCGCGAATCCAGATGAAATCCGGTCGAAGGGCCTGTCGTACATGTGGGGCCCAAAGATTGTTACGAGCATCGCGGAGCATCTTAGCCGGTCGCTCAGTCACTCCATTAAACGAATTCAGAGAAGATTGAGTTGATCAGCCGTAAAGGCCGCTTGGGTCCGTCTGCTCGCCCCCAGTTTTCGCATAGCGTTTTTGATATGAAAATTGACGGTATTCTCGCTGATTCCCAGGATTTTACCGATTGCCCATGACGATTTGCCCTCTTTCACCCAGCGCAGGCAGCAGATCTCGCGTCGTGAAAGTGCAACCCGTTTGTCACCGCCACTGCTAGAGGGGCGAGCGATCTCGCGATAGGCGATGTGAAAGTGCCAGGCTAGCGTGTTTAGATGGCCGATGCGATCCTGAGGATCAGCGTCATCGAAGGGTGACGCAAAGGACACAACCGATACTTGCCCCAATGGACCAAATAATGGCACGCTCATCCCATGCTTCAGGCCCGCGTCCCTCGCCTCCTCCAGCACGCGTTTTTCGTCGGGTTGGAGCTGATAGTGATCAGCGAGACGATCCCAAAGGAACGGTTGCGCAAGCGTCGGTGTTCGCCGGACCACCGGATCGATGGTATGGTATTTGCGTTTGAAATATCGGTCGCACCACTCGGGTGGCCACTTCACAGCCACTGTGGGCGGTGGACACTCGCTAAGCTGGAGCGGCGCGGCGAAATTAAGCGTCCCGTAGGCAACTTCACTGAATCCCTCCTTCGTGGCGCAGTTTACCAGGAGATCGAACAGCGCTCTGAGCGAATGCGTCTGGCTTGCGCATTCGGTGAAACTAAAAAGATTCATGATCGTAGCCTTGCGGGCCCACTCAGGACTATCAGTGTGGGGAGTGGCGCTTGTTCCAGGGGGAGCTAAATTCCGTTCCATGGCTTGCACTCTTACCTCTTGTCTTCATGAGAGCTCAGGGACGCCCACGTCGCTTTGCGTCACACCGATCCCGGAGTTTGTTATCCGTCCGCAAGCTGTGCCGGCACAATCGTGCCGTCAAGAGCGGAGCTTCTGTTCCTGTTCTTCGTCGAGATGCTGAACGTCGCGGTTCGGGATTCAGTGGAGAGAGAGCGCGCTGGTGAACCAGGCGGTGCGCCGCTTGGCCCATACGGTTCCGACATCAATCCTGTATTTGCCGCCGAACCCAACAGCAGCGTCATTCTTCTTACTCCCCTTGCGAGCGGGACCGTGAGCGATTCACTGATGCTGCTTTCTTGGATGGTCTCATGGACGCGCCCGGGAGCAGCACGGTGACCGTTTCATGATGGCCGGACGCCTGCGCAGGTGCGTTGGAGACGTCCAGCGCACATGCAGAACCCATGACGTAGATGATCCCCGCGCTGAAGGTGCAACGGGAGATACGCACAGTAGCGAGAGCTGCCTGATCCAGAGGATACTTGCATGCGCATCTCCAAAGGAGAGAGATCGTGAATCTAACACAGCAACTGTCGTGCCAACTGCAGGGCTAGTAAAAAGCAAGCTGGAAACAATGGCTTCCCGGCAAGTCGGGTCCGGAGAATCGCGAACGCATTGCGGTAATGGTGACATTCGAGGAAAACGCGACGTACCATTTGCGTAAGCCCAGGCATAAGTTGGCCCAAACCAAGAAGAGGGTAGCTTGCGGCCCTTGCCTTCTCTTCGAACCGGTCGGGAAAAGGTAACGTTCCCCTCTCACAGCCCGGTCAAGTACCGTCTGTCCGCTTCTTCCGATGATCTGGCTGTACACTGCGCGCACGAGAGTTGCTCGGGCACCGAGCCGTTCCTCATCGCACGAGGATGAGCGGTGGCAGATGATAGGAGCGCATCCGTCAAAAATCGACATGTCTCATGTTGAGGAATGTCGCCGCGGTTGCCGATGCTGGCCCCAGGGGAGGTGAGGTCGATGCTTCCACCGCCTGCAAATGCGGGCGTAATAGTGCGATTGGCAACCGGATGAACCGCGCCGCGCGACTGGCTACGGTTGATCAAGCGGGCGCGGTTCGACGTGACGTTGTCGGCTCTCACCGCAGGAAAACTGGCCTTAGTTTGAACCCGGTCTGTTTTGTAGGAATGCCTACTTCGTTGTCACAAATCGCGAGCCTACACGCTCTCACGCTGGCAACTCTGGCGCGATGTCGCAATACGTGCCTTGCTCAGTGCCGCATCTCCATAGCAATGTCCGTGCGAGTAGTGCCGTCAGTTAAAAGTCGGCATCGGCGTGAAGTGGATGTACCTGTTCGCCAAGCGGCTTGATCACGGCGACTTGCGCTGACCCATCACCAGGGTACCGACTAGACCAAGCCACGAGAGCCGCTGCTGAAAACGCAGCGACGACAATTGCGTATCCGCGAACCGCGAGACAGCGACCGTTCGGTTGCAGTGGATTGCCCTCATCGTGCCTAACAGCAAATGCGCCGCGAGGCTCCTCAGACGGGGCGGAGTGCTTTCAGTTTGTTGTCACGAAACATTCCCTCCAGCCGATGATAGGGTCGCCGAACACGTCGTTGCTGCACGGTAGTGCACCGATAAAGCTTCGATGGTGAGTAAACGAACCTTGCCAACCATCATGGATCCAGGGGACGACGGGAGTGCGGCAAGGGCCGCGTTCGGCGCAATGCGTCCACTCGGCGTTTGCTTCAGATAAGCCAATCAGAGCTGCGGCTGCGGCCGCCACAGAAAACGCAACTCGTTTCATCGAATGATCCCTCTTCAGGTTCGATCATTCACCGGCCGCGGCGTGCCTTGGACAAGATCGCAACCACGATCTTACCTCACGCATAGAGCAAGCTTTCTGAATGTGCGAGTTACCAGTTCATGTGTGGTACAAGATGCCGCACGATTAAATTTGGTTGACTGGTCGCAGCCGCAGAGGAACGAAGACGTGCAGGGAAGCGACTTTGTCCGCATGAGTAATCTAGGCAGGTCTCATTGCTGTCCGGCCACTCCCGGTCTGCCAGCGAGCATGCAAACCGCAAGGCGATCGAAAGTAGGGGCAAGCGCGAGAATGTCTACAAAGATCGACAAAGCCGTGCTGTCATCACACGGAGCAAAACTTATTGTGTAGCCTGATGCTTGGAATACGCGGGCATGAATCGGTTCGCCACTGACGCCAGTGGGTGAGCGGGAGGGTACTGCTTCACTCGCCCGCGCCGCGCCCTACATGTCCCTGCGCGTTTTCGATTATAACTGGAAAACTGAGCGGGCACTGAGCCAATTTTTCAGTGATGCGACAATGATCCTCCGCCGAGTTCAGCCTTAATGGAGGAGCGCCGCCACCCGAAAAGTTAATCGCGGCACATCACGGATGAACTATGCCGCGAATACGTCTTTAGCGACCTTGAGCGGTGATGCCTTAACGAATTTGCGAGCCGGCTTCGCCGCGAACTTCATCGGTGCCTTCGTGAAAGGATTGACGCCGATGCGGGCTTCAGTAGGGGGTTTGCTCACAACGGACATTTTCACCATGCCGGGAATGACGAACTCTCCGCACTGATGCAGTTCTTTGTAGCCTATAATCGCCAGTCGCTCGATCACGGCCCTTACGTCAGCTTTGGGAAGCTGGGTACCATCAGCAATCGCGTCAATTAGCCGGCTCTTGGTCATCTTGGACATCATGAAATCCTCTACGAGGCAGAGAACGTTTTCGTTGAGCCCGGCAACGTGCAAATTGTTAGGCCGTTGGACAGGCTCCGGAAGCGATGGCTTTAAAAGCTATCGTAAGCGAAAACACAAGGCTCAGTTCCGTATGCGGCGCTTTGCCGGTTCATGCGTCAGAAACTTGGTCGTGTCTCACCTGACCGACTGGGCCAAGCGGCACATATTGCCCGCCGCTTCCACCAATCGGGGGATCGATAGTGGAGAAAGGCATTAGCCCAATGTCTTGCCGCGCAACTCGTTTTTGTCGCTGCCTTTTGTATGCACTCACCAACGACGAGGTCCAAGGCAGTCAGGCCGAAAAAGATCCGTGCAGCTTCGGACGCCACCAAGCGATGCGTCGATCGGACAAGCAATTCAAGCCGAAAGAGGCCTACCGGCTCCTCGCTTCGTTCGTGTCGCATATCCAACTATGGTTGCGTTGAATGTCAGTTGAGAGAAACCGCAGGCGGTCATTCCGAAACAGAATTGCAATTTGTGCCGGCCGTCATGGATAGCGGGGGGCCGGCGCCCGCGCTTTCGATGCCGGCACACTCGCCAGCCGGCACGCAGCCGGCTATCCGCCGCAGATTTGGCCCCCGACGCCGCGACCGCCGGCGACGTATTCGTGCCTTCATGGAAGGCGCCAATCACCACCGGCCTGAAGGCCTAGCTCATTGCATCCTTTGCGTCGTGATTGTCGATAAATGCTGCCCGTTGGGATTCCTGTAACGATTGGCGAGGCTTTGTAACAATGAAGCCATCTGGTCCGGATCTGATCGAACGGTAAATTCTCCATAGTTAGGGTCGAAAACCGTGGTCCTTCCATTCGAGGCCGACGTCGCGATCGTGTGTGCGCCGCCTTCGGCGAAATACAAGCTGAGCAAATGGTTCGATCCATCTTCGTTGATTTCGTTCACCATGCGCTTGACGTTCGAAGACTTGCCGAATGCGAATCTCTTCTCTTCTCCAGCCGGTTCCAAGCCTGCGTCCTCCAAAATGGTATTTTGTGCCTGAAGGTCGGCCTGAGAAGGTCCTGCTCCCCTGCTCCGCAACTGATCCTTGAGATTTTGATATTGCTGCTGCCGTTCAGCCGCTGAGGCGTGCGTTTGCGATCCGGGTGTGAGCGCACTCATTCGGGTTGATGGGCTGTTGTTAAGATGGCGGAACCACTCCGCAGTCAGCCCAACGCAGATGCCGTCCACATTCGCATCACGCAGGTAGGCTGTTCTGTATTCAAACAAGGAGGTGGCCGGACTCTCTGGAGAGGATGTACTGGGGTCGGAGGCGCTAGAAGTTTGAACGTTTGCATCCGAGGTATGTGGCTTGCTGCAGCAGGCCCCCATCTTGTCAGGCAACTCCCCCGGTTGTGAGCTCCACTGAGGCGCGAGACCTGCAAGTGTTTCCGTAAAGCTGCCGCTATCAACCGACTGACTCGGTTCGTCAGCTTGTCTAGTGCATGTGGATGAGCCACTGATTCGATCATACATGACGATTCACCTTTCTGTGCTGCGCTAGGGTCTGTTTGGATTCATCTTGAATTTGTCACGGCGGCGGTGAGATTGATCATTGCTTCGAAGCTGAGGTCAGTTTTGTCGGCTCGCATGGCGATCCGCTTGAATTCCTTGAGCTTGCAGAAGAAGTTTTCGATCAGATGCCGCCATTTGTACATTTCCTTGTCAATCGCGAGAGGTTTTGCGCGCCGCGGGTGCTGGGAGATGACGATCTTGGCGCCGCGTACGTCGAGGTCGGCAATGATGGCGTTTGAGTCGAACGCCTTGTCTGCAATCAGTGCATCGAAGGTCAGTCCTTCGATCAGCGGCGGGACGCCGACCGTGTCAAAGCGCTGTCCCGGCAGCAGCACGAAACGCACGAGATTGCCGAGCGCGTCGGTAAGTGCCAGGATTTTGGTGGTCATTCCGCCTTTCGAGCGACCGATGGCCTGGTTTTGCGTCCCCCTTTTGCGCCCTGTCCGTGGCGATGGACTTTGACGATGGTGGCATCGACCATGACGTACTCCATATCCGGCTCGTCTGAAACCGCATCGAACATACGCTTCCAGACGCCCGCCTTCGCCCAGTCGCGAAAGCGCGTGTACACGGTTATCCAGTTGCCGAAGGCGCGCGGTAGATCGCGCCACGGACTGCCCGTGCGGGCAATCCACAACACTGCTTCGACAAACAGCCGGTTGTTATTGCCGCTCCGGCCGGGATCGCCCGGCTTGCCAAGACAAAGCGGCTCCATCTTCGCCCATTGGGCGTCAGTCAACACGAATCGGTCCATCCCAAGCTTGAATCACAACCAAGCCAGGATGAGAATCCTGAATCCAAACAGACCCTAGTCTGTACGCATCAATTCGGGCTGCTTAGGCCCTGCTGCGAGGATACCCAGACAAGCTGATGGCGAGCTGACGGGCAGCTGTTGTCCAGCTTAGAAAGCGTTCCTTTGTCGGACTTCTGACAATGTCTGATGCGGCGCGGCGTAGCGCTGTGTCAGAGCCTCCCGCGCGTCGGCTGCCGGATTCCGGAACGACATTGACAGGCTATCGCTGCGATGCCCTCGCAGCACGCCGCCGAGCGCCCACGGGGCGTTCTGCAAGCCTCGGCCAGAGCGACGAAGCTTTCGCCGCCGCGCACGACATGGCATGCTCGAAGCTGGAGAACGCCAGCCGGAAGTGACAGAGCCGGTGATCGAGCGGCCTCATACGTGCATGCTGCACCGGGTAATGGCGGAAGAACACTTTCCCGCGCCTGCGGGCGGCGATCGAGGCCTTGGCGGCCATCCGCGCGCAGTACTACCAGACCTCGACCAGGCGCTACCGCAGCGACGCTGCGGGGGAGGCCAGCGTGCGCCGGCCTGGACGCGCGGGAGGCCGCGGCGTGCGCGCGCTGCCGTCGGTCCGATCCGATGCAACGCCGCAGCCCGATGCGACGGATGAAGCGAGCGTGAGCGACGCCGCCCTGAGCCGGCGCAAGGACGACCATCTGGACATCGTAGTCGGCGACGGAACCATCGCCGATGGCGGCATAATCGCTTAATGGGTTTGGATAATCGTTGGCGGCTTCGGCGCGAATGGGTTGATGTCGTGGCTGGCGTCATCTTCCATCCGAGGTCGCGAGCGCCTCATGATGATTTCCAGATCGGCGCCGCAGTGAGTGCGGACAAACCGCCACCGGCGGATTGGCTGTCAATCGGCGTCGGACGGGGTCTCGGCGTCGACGCGAAGTTCGCTGGTCGACAGGGCGACGACGGCCGTGATCTTCCTGGCGTCGAACAAGACGGGCGCCCCAGTGGTCGGGCGTCAATTGGACGAGAGCACCCCTGCGAAGGCGGGAAGGGTTAGCAGCGATGTTGCGCGAATAATCTTTTCATTGCGTGAACTTCCATTATCTTGCCGGTTGCCGGCGAAAAAGGCCTACTTCAAAGCGGTCTCGATCAAATTGGCCAGCCTGGCTCCCGCCAGGGCGGCCCGCGCTCGGGCCACGTTCTTGGCGTCGGTCTCGTACTCGCGCGTCAGGAAGGGCGGGTTCCGTCGCATACTGACCGGCGGCGCGTACGCGAACTGCTTTGCGAGATCGGCGCTCTCTTGAGCCCAGACGGCGGGATCGACGATCTGCGCCTGCGCTGGGCTGACGCCGACGCCCGACAATCCGTCCTTGTCGTCCGCGTCGAAGATCATGCGATATGGCGAGGCGTAACCGCCAAAGATGGCATCCCAGTCCCACGCCCAGCGCCTTCGATAGCGTCGGACGCAAGGCTCCGCTAACTGATGCGGCCTTGCTCCATTTACTCGCTGGCGCTAACGCTAGCCCTTCTGTCGGCGTAGGGGGCACGGTGAGCAACGCTCGCGAGTTTATCGATTTCTGGATTGAGAACAGCATTCACGCTGTCGAGCAGTATCGGACGGTTGGCGCGTCGCAGGACGTGGCCGAACTCACCCGGCGCCTTGTCGAGGCTGCCGAAGGGCAGGGTATTTCGGAAGCCGAGTTGCGGGCTGAGATCGGCGACATTTCCGACTACATCGAAGGCCGGCTCAAGGCTGCGAATAGGGCTGAGAACGAGCGGCGTAAGCCTGCCTAGGCAACCTACAACTTGGCGAGGAAAGCCTTTGCTATCCAGAGTGGCCCTCCGGAAACAGGCCGCGCTCGCTACTCAGCCACTTTGTAGTCGCCCGTGAACAAGCCTGTAAGCGATTGAGCGGGAGTCTGTTTTTGGGATTTGACGGCGTTTGAGATTGCAGGGATTTGAGGCTTGATGGCCGCAAACCTTGCAAATTCGCTTTGTGGATTCCTCCTCGCTGTGAACCGTGCTTCTGTGGTGCACCGGAGGGACGATGCGGCCGAAGAAGCACAGGACGACGGGATCGAACGATCTGTTCCAGGCACGGCTGGACCAGATCATCAACATGAAGCACGAGCTCGTTCAGCTTGCCGGCAAGATCGACTGGGACTGGATCGACGGCGAGATCGCCCCGCTCTACAGCGAGAACGGCAAGCTGGGGATCGAGACCCGCTTCATGATCGGGCTGCTGTTGCTCAAGCACATTTACGGGCTGTCCGATGAGGGAGTGTGCGAGCGCTGGGTCCACGATCCGTACTTCCAGTTCTTTACTGGCGAAGAGTTTTTCCAGCACGTTTTCCCGCACGAGCGCTCGGATCTGAGCCATTGGCGCAAGCGGCTCGGCGACAAGCTGGAGCAGTTGTTGGCCGAGAGCCTTCGGGTGGCGCGCGAGGCCGGTGCGTTACGCAGCCAAGACCTCAAGCGGGTCACGATCGACACCACGGTGCAACCGAAGGCCATCAGCTTTCCGACCGACGCCAAACTGCTGCATGCAGCGATCCGGGGGCTGAACCGCCTGGGCGCGCGCGCTGTTCAGCTGAAGCCGACACCGGCGCCTAGTCGGTCCCGCAGTGCCGGTCGACTGATGACAAGATTGTTGAGGTCCAGGTCCGGCCGTCTTGCTGCCAATCGCCTAACAAGTTCCCGGGTGCCGTCCACGACAAAGACGCCGCAGTCATAACCGTTTTGCTGCTGTCTTATCGGGGCCTGTTGCAGGTTAGCGTCGAGCCGTCCTGCGAGTTCTGCTGCGGGCCTGTCATTGTATCCCTGGGTGGAGTCATAGTGATAGCCGACCGGCCGGCCCCGATTGCGGCGATCAACCAGCAGCAGCGACCAGTGACTGCCGCGCTGATGTCTATCCGTATCGCTGGCATCGCTTACCGGCAGGAACAGGAAGTCGGCTGTATCAGGGCGAACCCACCCTAATGCTCGTTCGACTACCTCCTTGGAGGGGGATCGCAACATTTGGGCTATCAGGGGATCCACGAACCGCGTCCGGGCGGCGAGATTCGGATTGTTCTGCAGCAACTCCTGCGCCAGGAGCTCATAGTCCCGCTGGATATGCTCGTCACCCAGCCACTGCGTGGGGCCCAGCACGGCTCCGCTGCGCTGGCCGGAAGAGGCGACGGTAGCCGAGGGGCCCATCTGAGCACCCGGGACAGGAGACGGGCGAGGATAATGGATGAACTGCGCACCGCGGCGTCCTCGCGGCCCCAATGGGATCGAGCGGGTCTCACCATTGACGGAGACCTGGGTTGGGCCGCTGAACTGGGTCGGCAGGACCCCGATGTTATCCAGGACATCGCGTAAGAAATCCGGCACCGGCTGGCGGCCATCCTGCCAATCCGCGTCGACTCGGTGTCCGATGTTCTCAAGCTCCTGAGGTACGCCCGACGACCGCCCGACGAAGAACGCGGGTTTACCGGCAGGGCTGAGCACCGGCGCTGACTGAGCATCGTCACGCATCTGCTGCGGCGTGTACGG
>NZ_JAUMTJ010000012.1:11261-159042 GCF_032654765.1 Bradyrhizobium sp. 33ap4
TGTACGGCAGATCAACGAAAGACTGAAGACCGCGGAAGGTGTCTGCCGACTGAGCTGGCGCGTCCGATGGTCCGGTGAAGAGCGGCGGTCTGGCGGCAGCCCCGCCCACCGGCGCTGACTGAGCATCGTCGCGCATCTGCTGCGGCGTGTACGGCAGATCAACGAAAGACTGAAGACCGCGGAAGGTGTCTGCCGACTGAGCTGGCGCGTCCGATGGTCCGGTGAAGAGCGGCGGTCTGGCGGCAGCCCCGCCCACCGGCGCTGACTGAGCATCGTCTCTCACTTCCTGCGAGGTGTACGGCAGGTCAACGAAAGAGTCGAGACCTCGGTAGATCGCCGACGACCCATCTGGTACCGCTTCCGGCGTCGGCCACTCAAAATCGTACGGCAGGTGCGGCGACCACGTTGAGCTCGACTCGTCACGCCGCGGCTTTCCACCCGCCTGCTCAGGGGAGACGCCCAGCGCAGCGTTCGCTTCGAGGAGCCATAGGTAGCTCCGAAGACGATCGAAGCCCATGTCATCGTTTCGACTGGCTTTTTTAAAGTCCGTGTGATCGTCGTTCAACGACTTTTGCTGCTCACTGGTGCCGGTGAGCCGGCTCACTATGCTCCCTCGCCCATTCCTTTGGAGCCAAGCACCGAATCTTCGTTGGTTGCCGGCCAGATTTTGAACAACTTTTCTCCGGCTAGTATCCTCGGGTTTGAGCAGGCTCAGCTCTGCCTCTTCCAGGCTATCAATGATGCGGGCGTCATCGGGATAAAGATGCAATGTGGGCGACGGGACAGCATGACCGCGGGGTTTCCGAGACGCACCCGCTCCGGAAACGTGCTCGGCATCGCCGACCTTGCTTAACGCGAACAATAGATGCTCGTCCTTCGGGAACAACTGCTGAGCAAATTCAATGCGCGCAGCGTGGTCTAGCCCGGATATCGAGTAGCCCGCAAGTTTAAGCGCGTTAGAAAATCTGCGAAGACTACGATCATGACGAGCAGCGCTGCCCGACGTCATGCCGCTGGCATTAAGCCGCTCTGAGAGGGGCGCGTCTTCCACTGAGGGGATCGTGCGCGGCCGCCCGCCAGAAGCTACATAGCTCGGATCATGATACGAACGAAGGATATTCAACCCCTTCTTCATGTCTTCGTCCTTTGGGAAGTAAGTCTTGACGTGACGAACCAAGGACTCGTGGTCCCCCAGAACAATCGTTTGGCGATGAGCGCCAAGATGATTTCCAAGTCGGCGAAGCGCCTGAGTATAGCGCTTAATCGTCTTCAGGTTTGGCTTTTTCTGATCCGCATATTGGGCAATCGCCTTGTCGATAATGTCCCGATGTTCTGCAGAGAGATGGGGATGGTGGTTGCGGCCGCCACCAGAGACAGGACCCGGATCGGGTGGGCGCGCCTCGGCCAAGTGCTGCTCAAAGCCCGCTTGCCCGGCATGGCCGCCCTGGTGCTCTTCCAAGACGGCGTGCTGCACCTGGGACCAAGCTGTTACATTGGATGGATCGGAATTGTACGGGTCCACGCTAGCCTCACGTCCAAGAAATCAATTGAGCTGATCCTATCTGGATAGGCTTTCCAGAAGCTGACGAGGCCGCCGCTTGTGGAACAAGGCATCGCCACATCCGCAAAATGAAACTGCCCCCGCGGCTCTCAATCGTCGCAGGCTTCATGGGTTTCAAGACCTACTTTCATCGCGGCCAATGAAGCTTCCGGCGACATGGGAGCCGAGGACTCGTCATTGCTCTGGTTGCAAAGCGGCATACGGCGGCGCCGCAGGTGCACGCATGGGTGCCAAGCCACAGTTGATCCGGATCGTTCTCGCAAATCCGCGACGAGCCTTCCGCGATTCGCTCCTCCTTCATTCGCTCTCTCATCGGCTATTCACGGAGAGGGTAATCCTCGTGACGACGAAGGGCGCATTGCCTCCCTAAAAATGTTACCGGACAACTTCCCTGCCGTGCCGTATCTCGAAGCCGGTTATCCTCGCATGAATTAGATTTAGACGTTCATTGGCAAGCGGATAAAAATTGCACAGCGCATCGATCGGGGCGAGATAAGGAAAGTGCAGGGATTGAGCGAAGACAAGAAAGCGAAAGAGGATTGGCACGCGGCTGAGCGATTGTTGGAGCGCGCGCGGCCCTCCGAGGTCCTGAATCCCATGAATTAGTCGCCCGTGAACAAGCCTGTAAGCGATTGAGCGGGAGTCTGTTTTTGGGATTTGACGGCGTTTGAGATTGCAGGGATTTGAGGCTTGATGGCCGCAAACCTTGCAAATTCGCTTTGTGGATTCCTCCTCGCTGTGAACCGTGCTTCTGTGGTGCACCGGAGGGACGATGCGGACGACGCTGGAGGAGGCGTTCGCCCTCCCGCTTGGCCGGGCCACGCAGATCCGCTCGCAGCAGCAGCGCCAGCGCGGCTTCAAGCTTTATTCTTTCCATGCCCCGGAGGTGGAGTGCATCGGCAAGGGCAACGCCGCCGCACCTTACGAGTTAATGGCATGGACCAGGCCCGCTCACAGGGGCAACGTAGAGCCCCGCCAAGAGAGGAGCGCGAGCCATGTCCCCCATACGAACATTGTCACGATCGGTATCGACCTGGGCAAGAACACATTCCATGTGGTGGGATTTGATGCCACGGGCGCAATTATCCTACGCAAGAAGCAATCGAGAAATCAGCTTGAGCAGTCGCTGGCGAATGTTCCGGCCTGCCTGATCGGAATGGAGGCTGTGCAGGAGCGCACCACCTGGGGCGCAAGCTGGAGAAAATAGGCCATCAAGTACGGCTCTTGCCGGCACAGTATGTGAAGCCATATCTCAAAGGCCACAAGAATGACTTCCGTGATGCCGAAGCCATTGCCGAGGCCGTTCAGCGCCCGACCATGCGCTTTGTCCCGTTGAAATCGGCCGAACAACTGGATTTGCAGGCGCTGCACAGAGTTCGCAGTCGATTGGTGACGCAAAGAACCGCGGTCATCAATCAAATCCGAGGCGTTTTGCTTGAGCGAGGGCTGCCGGTCCGGCAAGGAGCGGCAGCGCTCCGATTGGCACTTCCTCAGATTCTCTCAGCGCCAAAGGATAACTTATCACCTCGAGTGATCCAGCTCATTCAAGACTTGGCCGAGGACTGGCGCTATCTCGACCGACGGGTCGCGTCAATGACGAAAGAAATCGACGAACTCGCTGATCGAGATCCACACTGTCGCCGCTTAATGAGGGCGCCCGGCGTCGGGCCGATCATCTCAAGCGCGATGGTCGCCGCCATCGGAACCGGTGATGCCTTCCATAAGGGCCGGGACTTTGCCGCATGGCTTGGTCTGGTACCGAAGCAAATCTCGACCGGTGATCGAACCATCCTCGGGCGCATATCGAGGCGCGCTAATCGGTACCTGCGGACGCTGTTCATTCAAGGTGCCAGAGCCGTACTTCTGCAGCGTCAGAGTTGGCCGCGGCATGGCTTCGGAGCCTGGTTGGAGGCAGCGTCCAAGCGGCTCCACTCTAATGTCTTGGTTGTTGCCCTGGCGCAAAACTCGCGCGCATGGCCTGGAGCATGCTCACAAAGGGCCGTAACTACGACGCCAGCCTCTTGGGCCGCAGCGCATGAGAAACAGGGCCGGAAAGGAAGATCCAAGGTCCGATCGCAAGGCACAATAACCCGCCGAGGTTTATTGAGGACAGAAGTGGGCGGATATCCATGATGGCTCGGGGCAACAGCCCCAAAGTGAAGCCGGATAGATTGGCGCAAACCGCTTCATCCCTTTGTCGATTCCTCTTGCAACGCGGGCGTGGTCCATAGATCGGCGTGAAGGTCTCCATCGTTACCAACAATCGCCGCGCCCCCGGTGGCCTGTTCGTGCTGCATGCCAGGTCGCTGCCCGACAACCCTTACGACGGTCACACGTTGCGGGACGTTATGGACCGCACCGAGACACTCACCGGCTGTGCGATCGAGCGGGCCTATGTCGACAAGGGCTACCGCGGCCACGACGCGCAAAATCCCCGTCGCGTCTTCATCTCCGGCCAGAAGCGCGGTGTCTTCGGCGCCATCAAGCGTGAGCTGCGCCGCCGCTCGGCCATTGAGCCCATCATCGGACACCTCAAAGCCGAAGGACACCTCGGCCGGTGCTACCCCGAGGGCCGCGCCGGCGATGCCGCCAACGTCGTCCCCTCCGCCGTCGGACACAACCTCCGTCGCATCCTCGCCTGGTTCAGAGAACTTTTGCGCCTATCGTTGGTCTCGCTCTGGCGCACGCTCAACTGTCCAGCTCAGCTCAATCCGGCTTCTTAACGGTCGACTTTGTAAACGTCGCAGGGTTCGAGCTTAAGTTCTTCGAACGTTCGCTGCTCCTCAAAGGTCAGCGCGACGTCCAACACCAACCGCTACCATCTAAGCGGATGGAACATACTCTGGTGTGCTCTGGAACTACCTGACTTGGTAGCTGCCCAAGCCACGTAGCCGGTGTTAAGTAGGCTTGAGCGAGGGGGCCGATCGAACTCCGTGGATGCTGTGCAGAGCCTCCAGTTCGGTCCGAGGTCGTCCGCTTGTCCTTCACGCTCTCTAAGGCGGTCGGGGCAGCTTGGCAGATGGAATGGATATGCAACAGCGGAGCCCGCTCCCGAATGGTGATCTATCGGCCGGCCATTTTCGGAACACCGCTTACGAGCTCAATAAGAGCAGTTCCTATTTCGATGCAGCTCACGCTGCCGGCCTCATGGTCGAGGGACGTTCCACGACAGGCCGGCCTTTGTCTTGGGCGCCAGTCCACTGTTCGACTTCGAAGGCAACTCCGAATCGTTAAGGCGAGCATCCTCGGCGCGTCCGCACGGTAGGATGAATATTCCTGGAGCGCACTGATGCCGACTGGGATATGCACTCATTGTCGGCCAGCGTATCCAGAAAAATGCTTCAACGTCGGTGCATTGGTGCGACGGCTTGGCAACTTCGTCCACCAAGATGGTGGTGCCGCCCGAACGCGCGGCTTCATCAGGCGCGGGCCCGGATCGCCGCACGGCATCGAAGTGCTGGTCTCTCCTGAGCAGCTACCCGTCTTGGAATCCAAAACCAATCAAACAAAACCTCCGTATCGAGGTACTGGGACAAAATTGAGGGGAAATAATGTCTGACGCTGCGTTAGATCGCACACCGAATGTCACGGGCACCAAGACCCTTAGCATAAACTACGGATTGTTCGCGTTCGCGATCGTTGCGCTGACGATCCTCTACATCTGCGCGCGGCTGTATCAGCAGGCTTTCGGTTTCTCCATGGGGCTCGATGCGAGTTCACCAGAATTTGGCGAATACTGGATGACGCTCTTCAAGATCGAATTACCGGTCTTGTATGGCGCGGGCGCGCTGTGCTGGACCTATCTCTTCCTGACGCGTGACAAGAACATTGAGGCCATCACGCCAGAGGTCGAGTTGCGCAGTTACTTTTATCTGACCATGTGGCTCGTCCTGTACAGCTTCTGCATATTCTGGACAGGCAGCTTCTTCGCCGATGGAGATGGAGTCTGGCATCAGACGACCCTCAGAGACACGCCGTTTACTCCCAGTCACATAATTCTGTTCTATGCGACCATTCCAATCTATCTTTTCTTTGGCGTAGGCAGCTTTGTTTACGCAATGACCCGCATTCCGGCCTTCTGCAGGGGGATCTCGCTCATGCATGTCTTCGCCGTAGTGGGGCCTTTTCTCATTTTGCCGAATCTCGGTTTCAACGAATGGGGGCATGCTTACTGGCTCACTGAGGAGATCTTCTCGCATCCGCTGCATTGGGGTTTCGTAGTTCTTGGATGGTGCGCACTCGCGCTGGCGGGCGTCCTGATGCAGATCGTCGGACGATTTAGAGAACTCGTTCCAATTGTATTCAAGCAGGATGCAGCGAGCGCGTGACGGACCCACGTTCGCTACACGCCGGAAAAAACGCGGTGCGGGAAGCCGTGCGACAATAGTACAAGCCAACAGCCATTCCCGGACAGCGATCGCAGTCCGGGAACAGCAGGTAAACCCTGGGAGAGAGGAGTGACCTCAATTACCGACATCGATGCAGTGGCGATTCCGAAAAGGAAAGCTGGCCCCAAGGGTGAGACGGTCATTTGTGTCTCCGGTCTAACTCCCAAGGCAGCAAGATACTCCCGCATATTCGACTTCTTGGTCGTGGCGGCGGTGGTGCCCCTCTTTGCGGGAGCATTCCATCTGCACGTGATGCTCACGGTCGGTGATTGGGATATGTATGTCGACTGGAAAGACCGGCAATATTGGCCCCTGGTCACGCCCATCTCCATGATCATGTTTCCTGCTGCTCTGCAGGCGATCTTCTGGGTCAACTTCCGTTTGCCCATCGGCGCGACGCTGGGCGCGACAGTGTTGCTGATCACCACGTGGCTCGGACGTTACGCGAATTGGTGGATATGGACAGGCTTCCCGTTCACGGAAGGCGTGCCGTCACAGGTGATCGCGGGCGCATTGTTGATGGATATGGCGTTAATCGTCCTTCGCAATAGCCTGTTCACATCCATCTTCGCGGGCTTTGCGTTTGGATTCGTATTCTGGCCATCGAATTATTCCGCTTTGGCTCCGTTCTATCTCCCAGTCGAGCACCAAGGAATGGTCGCATCGTTGGCCGACATGATCGGTTACACATTTCCGCGTTCGAACATGCCTGAGTATCTGCGTATCATCGAGCGCGGTACGCTCCGGACTTTCGGTAGCTCGGTTAGTTGGGTGTCGGCGGCGTTCGCGGGCTTCATCTGCATATTCATGCACCAACTTTGGTGGCAGCTTGGGCGTTTTGCGTCCCAGACGACGTTCCTCAAGAACGGCGATGTCGTCAAATCCTTCATGGGTATGAAAAGCAGGCCAGCGTCCTAAGGGAATAGGCACAGGGAACACGGGTATGTTTGCGAAACTTATAAAACTCGCTGCCGGTTGGGTTGTCGTTTTCACTACCGGAGTGTCTAGCGCAGCCGCTCATGGCGAACGTGCTCAGGAGCCATACTTGAGGACCAGGACGGTACAATTCTACGATGTCCACTTTTCCAAAACTAACGTGAAGGTGAACGAGCGGTTCGAGCTAACGGGAAAATTCAGGCTGATGGAGGACTGGCCGGACGCAGTTACTCCACCGGATATTGTTTTCGTATCGAGCGTATCGCCGGGGCCAACAATTGCCAGGGTGGAAACATACCTCAACGGTGAGCCAGCGAGGCAGTCTTTCGCTAAGCTGGAACTTGGCCACGACTACGATTTTCGAATGGTTCTTGAGGGGCGTACACCGGGCAGCAGTCACATCCATCCCTCGATCTCGATCAAGGGATCTGGCCCTCTGGTGGGACCAGGGCAGTGGATAAACATCTCGGGTGATGCGCATTCGTTCGCGTTTCCGATCAAGACTATGACTGGTCTGCAGATCGACGACTTGCAGACGTTCGGGCTGACGAACGCGATCGGATGGCATGTGGCCTGGCTGGCCGTGGCTGCGGCTTGGTTGTTGTTCTGGTTGGTTCGTCCACTGCTTTTGCCTCGATGGCTTGTTCTGCAGAAGGGCAGGGAGGATTTGTTGGTTTCGTTGAGGGACACGGGGGTCGGGATTATAGTGGCGGCGATCGTTCTCGTCATGGTCTTCGGCGGCTATGTCCGGGCCAATCAGGAATATCCGTATAATGTACCGCTCCAGAGCGGGTTGAATAAGGTCGCGCCGCGCCCGGCAAGCCCTGCTAACGCAGAGGTCAAGGTCATATCGGCCACCTATGACGTGCCGGGCCGTTCGATGAGGTTAGCGACCAGGATAACGAACAAAGGGTCAGAACCTCTTTCAATCGGCGAGCTTACGACCGCAAACATCCGCTTCCTCAATCAGGGGCTCCCAGCGGCAGTAGCCAATGTAGATCCGACCTACCCAAGCGATCTCGTCGCACGCACAGGGCTTCAGCTCAGTAGTGATACGCCGATAAATCCCGGTGAGACGAGAGAGGTGCTCGTCGAGGCAACGGACGCCGTGTGGGAATTGGAGCGCCTTGTCAGCTTCCTCACCGACGTCGACTCCAAGTTCGGCGGGTTGTTGCTCCTCTACACTCCGAATGGGAAACGCGTCATAGCGGAGATGGGCGGACCAATCGTGCCCGTATTCACCGAACTCAAGTAAACTTGGGTGCGCGAATGTCGCGACGAGGTCAGTGGCGGACGACCGCGAGCGGAAGAGGGGCGTTCCCGGCCGTCCTTGTGATGGCACTCGGCGCTTTCGTTGTTCTTGCCGCCGTCCACGAAGGTCATGCGCACGGAGCGGTGTCCATGGAAGCTGACCAATGCAAGCTGAAAGTGGACAGCTACTTCATGCATTTTACTGGCTATCAGCCGCAGAGCTCGAGAGCCGAATTTTGTGAGGACATACCGGAGGTCGGGCGAACGATCATTGTTCTCGATTTCGTCGACGAGTCCCTTCGAGACATCCCGGTAAGCGTGAACCTGGCTAGAGATGACGGCATACAAAGGATGGAAATGACGAACACGCCATCCAGTATCCTCTACATTCCACCAAGGAAGTATCCGAACGGAACGATCAAGATCGACGTCAATTTCGAGAAAGCCGGCAGATACGTCGGCATGGTGGCGATCGAGGATCGCGGGCAAAGCGTGGCGAACTTTCCATTCGACGTGGGGCGAGGCTGGAGTCTGATACGTCTTCTGGCGTGGTGCCTGGTCATCGTGTCAGGTGCCGTGGGAGCGTTTCTGTGGGCACGGCGACGATACTCGATCGGGCGGGAGCTATCCTCGCGAACCACAGGTAAAGGAGAGTTGTTTCGATGAAAAGGTTCGTTCTCGTCATGATGGCCGCGCTGATCGGAATGCCAAGCGCGGTACTCGCTCATGCGCATCTCATTCGATCGACGCCGCAAGACGGCAGCGAAATTTCGGCTTCGATCGACGCGATGGTCCTGTACTTCACTGAAGCGCTCGAACAGCGGCTCATCAATGTCGCCCTGTCTCGCGATGATAAAGCCGTATCAGGGCTTTCGCAGCCCGTGCTAAGCGGCAATCGTCGAACCGTGAATGTTTCGTTGCCTCATCTATCTGCCGGGCTCCATACCGTCAGTTGGAGCGTCGTCTCGATTGATGGGCATCGCACGGAAGGCAAGTTTAAATTTCTCTACCGAGGACCTTGATGGAAACGGTCCTCTCACTTGCGCGAGGGACTTCTTTCGCCTCCACGGCAGCTTTCGGCGGATTCTGCTGGGGTTTGGAACTGTGGCGCGAGGGTCTTGAAAGCGGCACTCGGTCGCGCTTCACGACGATGGCTTCCATCGCTGCGTCCATAGGACTCGTCCCCGGCCTCTTGTATTTGACGGTTCGGATCGGCGCCGTCCTTGGCAAGCCGGTCTTGGCTGTCAGCTTCAGCGACGTGCTCTTCATCATTGTGGACACGCGGTTCGGGAGAGCTCAGGTCGCGGCGCTCGGGTTTGTGCTAGTCGGAGTTGCGAGCTTGCGACTTCTTCACAAGCCAGGTCTTGCCGCGAGTTTCAGCGGACTATCGCTGCTGGTGGGATTGTTCTCGAGCCACTCGGCGGCCGGCGGCACTATAGCAGACCTCGCGATCAATATGATCCATGTTGCCGCGGCGGCGCTCTGGTTCGGAGGACTGTCAACCCTCGTTGTCGCGATGGCTCGCCAGGCAGCGGAGAGGCCCGAAAGCAAATCTAGGCTCCTGAGCGGCTTTTCGACGGTCGCGCTGCCGCTCATGTTGCTCCTGGTCGCAACCGGAGTAGCTCTAGCAATCGAAAACGTGGGGACTTGGCCGGGTTTGATGGCGACCGAATATGGCTGGCTCCTGACGGGAAAGTTCGCCTGCATCGGCCCGGTCCTGATCTGCGCGGCGTTCATCAGACAAAGGCTATTGCCGTTGCTAAAGGCCGAAGGGGCAACTCAGCCACTCGCGATGGTCTTGAAGATCGAGCTAGCCTTCGCATTTCTTGTCACGCTACTTGCGGGCTGCCTGTCCCAGGCCATTCCATCGAGACACGTCGAGATAGTCTGGCCGCTTTCGTTCCGTCTGGATCCAGCCGTCGCTTGGGGGAGGGTACCGGGAAGTAACGTTCTGGCCATTGGCGGCTGCATTGCTCTGTTGATTGGGAGTATTGCCGCATTTGAGCTCGGTCGTATGGGAAGATGGCGGCGGGCGACGATCGCGGCTGTTGCTGGACTTGGCGTCGCAGGGGCTGTCGCGCTGCCCGGGTTATCAGTGCCCGCGTATCCTTCGACCTACTCAAAGGTTCCGGTACCGTATGACGCCGAAGCGATTGCCCGGGGACAGGACGTATTCGCTGCTAACTGCGTAGCTTGCCACGGCCTGAGGGGTAGAGGAGACGGCCCGTTGGCAAAAGATTTGAAGCCGCCGCCCGCCGATCTCACTGCTCCGCACACGAGAGACCATACGATGGGAGACATGTACTGGTGGGTGAGCCATGGCTTCCCATCCTCGGCGATGCCGAGCTTTGCCAAAAGTCTGTCGGACTTGGACAGGTGGCGAGTGGTCGAGTACGTAATGGCTCTATCGCTTGGCTATGAAGCAAGAGTTCTTGGTCCCGAAATATCGGCGGGGCAGCCGTGGCTTCACGCGATCGACTTTCCGACGTGCCGCGGCGTTGGCCCGAGAGAGAAGTTGAAAGATAGCAGCGATGGGCGCTCAAAACTTGTGCCGATCTTCCGAGATGGCATCCGAACGCAGCGCCTAGATCAGTTGACGCAACACGCGCGCGCCATCGAGCAAGCAGGCGGAATGATCGTCGCGGTGATGCCGTCTCACTCCGAGGAGTTCCCATCTCCAAGTGAGTCAGGAAATCCCTGCATCGTGTTCGACATGGACCATCGCATTGCCGCTGCGTGGAATCTCTATCGGCGCACAATGGCGAACCCCGACTTCGATGACAACGAGTCGCCTCCAGCGATAATCGAGTTTCTTGTCGACCGATTCGGATTCGTGCGCGCACGCTGGCGTTCGGATGAGACGGAGGGATTGGCATCGCCTTCGCAACTGGTCGACGCAATTACGCAGCTCCAAGCCGAACCGGAGATCAACAAGAGAGGCGTTCATGACCATTAGCGTCCGGGCCGCTCTTGCCCTCATTGCTGTCTGGCTCCCGCTGATCGCACTCGCGATCAATGCTCTGGCCGAGCGCAGTGCCCCCCGCGAGTTTCAATCGATCATTTGTCGCGGCGACAGGTCTGGTGCCAGCAAGATCGCAGGCCGGGACGAGCCATGATCATAGTAGCGAGCAGATTCTGCGTCGACAAGCAGGCGGTAGCTCTTTTGGGGCACTCGGATGGGGGATCAGTGTCAGAAGAAGAGCATCTCACCTCGCCGTCCCGTATCAGCCCCCGAGTGATCGTCGCTAGCGCTGCCGGCATTCAGCCGAATGATCCTGATCCAGCCCGGTTGAGCCCACCTCCAAAAGCGGCAATTGCGGGAAACGTTCGCTGACCACCTTTCCCGCGAACATAAAGTGGTAAGCGCTAGAACGCGGATTACAGAGGAGGCCATGATGCCTTGGAAACCCACGATGTTGATGGCGAGTGCAAGGGCATTGCTTTCGCCGATTGCCGGCGTTGCCGTCCTGGCTTTTTTTAACAGTACCGCCGTCAGCCATGAGTTGGAGGTCGGAACACTACTGATCCAGCATCCCTGGGTGGCTGCAAAGGATACGACCAATACCGCGACGACGGCTTATGTGATCGAAATTCAGAACAGGGGCACAGGGCCAGATCGGTTGCTCGGGGCGTCGCTTTCGGGCGAGAAGGGGATCTTGCAGGAAGCCGATGCAGGCGTACGGCCAGCCAAGTTCGCCACCCATGAGCATGGCTTCCAAATAGAACCTGGTGGTTTCGTCCGTCTTCAACCCGGTAGCGCGCGGATCCTGTTTGAAGGACTTCACGGCGCACTAAAGGAAGGAGAGATGGTCAAAGGGACGTTGGAATTCGAAAAGGCCGGCACCATAGAAATCGAATTCACGATCGAGCCGGCGGGCTTGGCTGAAGAGGATGATACGCCAATCCATCATCACACTCACCACTAAGGTGCCAGGAGGAGGCCGAAGCATGGACGCCGTCTGAGGCAGGGTGGGAGATCGAGCCATGAGCGCGAGAGGCATTTGGGAACGCCTCAGATCTGGAACATTCAGGAGCTATGCCTGAATCTGGGTGACGGAGCCGATCAGGCGGCGTGGCTTTGCTGGGTCGGAATGACCTCGACGCCGTCGGCGAATCTGACACCGGCGATGATCTTCGGCAACTGATTTGTTCCTTTCAATCGGCGCCAGGTTTTGGACGCAGCATCGATGAGCTTGAACACCATCAGCTTCGCGGTCTGCGACGACAGCGATCCTTTGGTCCGAACCGTCCGGTGCCGCACCGTCGCGAACACGCTTTCGATCGGATTGGTAACCGGTATGAGATGTCTCGGTGCCAACGTTCCGCTGCGGTGTTCGACATCGTGGCGTATGGTGCGACCATCGGGACAGAGGCACCGGGAGCACGAAGTGCGGGCAGGCCGATGCACACGATGAGCCGAGAGCTCGAGTTAGTAGCTGGCCGCCTCTGCGACTCGCCCGGTTGCGCCGCGAGCGCGAATCCGTAGTTGTCGTGTCGCCCGCAGCTCCCGTGGTTGTCCGGCAGAGGAGGTGCGAATGCGACGGGTAATTGGCATTAATGTCCACCGAACCTTCGGGGAGGTGGTATTTTGGGAGAACGGCAGGCTCCGACATGCGGGCCGCATTGATATGACGCGGACTGCGCTGGAGGGATTTGGCAAGACCCTGCTGGCCGGTGATGAGGTGGTGCTCGAAGCGACCGGCAACAGCATGGCGGTGTCGCGAGTGCTGGCGCCATTCGTGGCGCGGGTGATTATCGCCAATCCGTTGCAGGTGAAGGCGATCGCCCAGGCTCACGTCAAGACCGACAAGATCGATGCCGGCACGCTCGCCAGTTTGCAGGCGGCGGGATACCTGCCGCAGATCTGGACGCCTGACCCGGAGACCGAGCGCAAGCGTAGGCTGGTGGCGCGGCGCTAGCAGGTCGTGCGGCACCGTACGCGGCTCAAGAACGAGGTGCATTCGATCCTGCACGCGCACTTGATCCCGAAGTGCCCGCATGCCGATCTTTTCAACGCCCGCGGCCGGGCATGGTTGGCCGCTCAACAGTTGCCGGATGATGAGCGCGCGGCCATCGATCGGCACGTCCGTGAGCTTGACCGGCTGGCGGAAGACCTGGCCCTGCTCGACCGCGAGATCGCGCGGGACGCAATCGAGGATTCCGCGGTGAACAGATTGATGACGATCACCGGCGTGAATCTGGCGGTCGCCGCCGGAATCGTGGCGGCGATCGGCGACATCAGCCGGTTCAACAGCCCGCAGAAGCTGGTGAGCTATTTCGGGCTGAACCCGCGGGTGCGGCAGTCCGGGCTGGGAGCCGCCCACCACGGCCGTATCAGCAAGATCGGCCGCAGTCATGCGCGCGCCATGCTGGTCGAGGCGGCCTGGGCAGCGGCCAAGGCGCCCGGTCCACTGCATGCCTTTTTCGTGTGCATCCGCGCCCGACGCGGCCATCAGATCGCCGCGGTGGCCGTGGCTCGGAAGCTCACTGTGCTCTGCTGGCATTTGCTGACAAAGGGCGAGGATTACCTGTGGGCGCGCCCGGCGCTGGTCGCCAATAAGACCCGCGCGATGCAACTTCAAGCCGGACATCCACAACAGAAAGGGAGCCGCCGTGGACCAGCCTGTGCCTACAACATCAAGGCGCTGCGCGACCGCGAGATGTTGATTGCCGCCCAGGCGGAGCAAAGCTACGAACGATTCGTGTCGCAATGGAAGCCGCGGCACCCAAAAACCGGCGCGCGGGCGCCTCAGTTCGGCAGGACAAAATAGGCAGTCCGGTGACGCTTGCAGCCGACGCGTCACGCTTCGCCACGAGGTCGCCCGCGCCCAACAACCATAATCGCGGCTGACGGCAAGTTCTAGGCAGGAATGCAGTCCCGTTCCACTGCCAGTGTGCCGCCGTGCTCGGGCCGGTCAAGGCCAAGCCTTGCGGTGGCCGCAGATGCGGCCAGCCTTGACCGCCCCTGCGCGCGGCGGCTGCGAGATCGGTGGCCGGGACGGAAGAATGGCCCGCAGCGCAGCCGAACAAAAGAATGGACTTACAGCGATCTCCGCAGTCGTCGTCTCGGCCATGAAGAAATCGCTTGTCCATCTCATCCGTGGTTCGCAAGTGGATCCAGTGCTCCGCAGGGAAGTCATAGAACGCCAGCAGATCGTCGCGATCCTTGGCCAGGCAATCAACTGCGCGCGCATATTTTGCACCGTATTTCTCGGCGAAGGCTTCGAGTGCAAGCTCCGCGGCAGCTCGGCTCGGCGCCATTGAGATGTCCTGCAAAGCCTTCTTCATGCCGCTCTGCACGGAGCTCGGAACCTTGTTGAGCACGTTGACGGTCTTGTGCTGCCAGCAGCGCTGCCGCCGCGTGCCGGGGAAGACTTCGTCCAGCGCCTTCCAGAAGCCGAGTGCGCCGTCGCCGACCGCCAGTTCTGGCGCGACCTGCAGTCCGCGCCGGCGAATGTCGATCAGAAGCTCGCGCCAGCTCTGGGCGCTCTCGCGCACGCCGACCTGGAAGCCGATCAGCTCCTTCTTGCCCTCGGGCGTCGCGCCGATCAAAACCAGCATGCATTCGCTGTGGTCCTCCATCCGGGCCTACAGGAGGACGCCGTCGGCCCAGACGTAGACATAGCGCCGCGCCGACAGATCGCGGTTCTGCCAGCGCTCGTACTCGCCCTGCCATTGCGCCTTCAGGCCTGAGATCACCGATGGCGACAGGTTCGGCGCATCCTTGCCGAGCAGCGCCGAGAGCGCTTCCTGGAAATCGCCGGATGCCGCGCAAATAGAGGATCGGCAGCAGGGCATCCAGGCTCTTCGTCCGCCGCGCCCACAGCGGCAGGATCGCCGAGGTGAAGCGGATCCGATCAGCTCCAGCCGCACCGCGGTCTCTGACCTTGGGCCGGGCGACCTCGATCGCGCCGATCCCCGTGGCAATCTTAGGCGCAGGGCCAAAGCCGTGCCGCACTACCCTGGCACGGCCATCCGGCAGCTTCAGCTCCGCCGTCGTCTCCAGAAATGCCTGCAGCTCGATCTCGACGGCCCGGGCGAGCAGCTCACGGGCTCCGTTCCGCAGAAGTTCTGTAAGTGGATCGTCAACCGCAGACGGCTGACGAAAGGGCAGGATGTTGGTAGTCTCGTTCATGGTGTATCGCTCTCCTTGAGAGGTTCTGGCAGGCTCGACACCCGCCTCGATACGCCGCCTCTCTCAACCCGTCATCACCCACTTTCTCGCATAGCTCGTCCCAATATCGATGTCGGTCGCTGCGGGTGAGAGTGCAAGAATCTCAGAAATCCGTCCGCCACTCAAACCTAGAACGAGACAAAAAAGCCTAACCTCAATCAGCGCCAGCATCGCTGGCTTAGTAAAGCGAAGACGGTCGGCAGCATTGAGGTACTTGCGGCTGCCGGTGGATCCGAAGAGGGGCATCGCAGAAATGCTCACGCATAATGACCTCGCCTGAAACAATATGGCCGATAGTGTTTCAGCACGAGTAGTCCCCTAAAATCTGCGAACAAACCTGCAATCGCCAGAAAACTCGCGTTAAAATCTGCGGTTTCAACTAGCAAATTTCAGGAGTCTTTTGGAGGCTCTCCTCAGACCAGCCAGTCGATGACTGCAAATGCTGGTCGACATATTGAGCGCCACCAGCCCCGACCTCTTTGCAGTCATGTTTGGCTCCAGGATCCATCTTGAGCGCGGCAGTATCAGAACGATGTGGGAATCGAGCCGGCCGAGCTCCAGGACGGGGGGAGCAGTTACTTGCGTCGCAATTCTGCCGGCGCCTGACGGGCGGAGGTGATCTCGCAAGCCGATCTTGGCATCACTCACCCGGCATTCGCAGCGGGATGGCGTTGTCGCAGCTCCGACGCGCGTCGGTATTCTTTCATCTGGAGGAGCGAGCTGGAGGGGCTACATTGCAGCATGTAAATATACGTAACTCCTGGAGAAATCCAAAAAACAAGCGCGATGGTACAACATTTGCTGTTTCGTTCGCTGCTGTCGAACTTTTTGGAGCAACTCCATGCACATTGTCGTCTGCATCAAACAAGTCCCGGATTCTGCGCAGATCCGCGTGCACCCCGTGACCAATACGATCATGCGCCAGGGCGTGCCTACCATCATCAACCCCTATGACCTGTTCGCGCTCGAGGCCGCGCTGGAGTTGCGCGATCGTTTCGGTGGGGAGATAACCGTGCTGACAATGGGGCCGCCATCGGCCGAAGACTCTTTGCGAAAAGCGCTGACCTTTGGCGCGGATCGTGCCGTTCTGCTGACCGATCGCTGCTTTGCGGGCTCCGACACCCTAGCCACAACGTATGCACTGGCAACAGCGATTCGAAAGATTGGTAAGGAATACGGGCCGCCGAACCTCATCTTTACCGGTAAACAGACCATCGACGGCGATACCGCGCAGGTCGGCCCCGGCATTGCAAAGCGACTGGGCGTGCTGCAGCTAACCTACGTCGCCAAGGTCAGATCCTTGGATATCGCAGCGCGTACGATTGAAGCGGAACGGCGCTCCGAAGGTGGTGTTCAGGTGCTGCATACCAGGCTGCCCTGTCTCGTCACCATGCTGGAGGCTACCAACCAGATTCGGCGCGGCGCAATGGCGGATGCGCTGCGGGCTGCGCGTGCGCCGATTGTGAAATGGAGCGCGCATGATGCCGGCGTCGAGGACGTCTCCAAATGCGGTCTCAAGGGCTCGCCGACCGTCGTGAAGCGAGTGTTCGCGCCCTCTGCGCGCGCCGAGAAAGCGGCGCTGGTGGAGGCCGCCGAGCAACCCGCGCAGGCATTGATTGATGCAATCTTCAAGCATCAACCGAAACTCGAGGCCGATCTTGCCGCATTAGTCCGCGATGCCTGATCTTGAGAGTCCTGGCGAGAAAAATCCCGAACGCGTCAACGCCTGGCACCACTCGTCACTCCGACGTGCAAGGTGGCATGCAGAGCTTGGCGCTGATGATTCAGGCGAGATTGGCGCAATCCTCGCACCGGCGCCCTCATTGCGAGGTATGGCTCCGAGGTGACGAAACCGGGCGGGTCCCACGCTGGTCGTCATCTGGTCCGCCACGCTCGGCGGCTTATGCTGCTCGCGGTGGCTGTCGAGACGAGCGGCTGCAATTTACTGCCGATCCAAAAACGAAAGCGGACCCTGCCGGGCCACCTGCTGTCTTAACTGAGAATGACGCAACCTGCCCGGTGCTGCCCGCTCTGCCAGAAGGTGCCCGCTGAGCTCGCGTTCGGTATCCGCCGCGACCTCGTCACGGCAATTTTGGATCATCCGCTTGGCATTCGCCATCGCGGCCGCCTCCGTCAATCGGGTCTTGCCGAGCTGTCCAGGCGAGTTGCGTCACTTTGAGGCGGGCCTCACGCCGGTCATCAAGCGGATCGCGCGAAAACCAGACGCACATAAAGGAATGTGTTTTTAAGCTCCTCGTCAGAGGCTTCGGGCCCGTCAGCTTTTCATCAGCAGTCACGGGTAGCAGGTAATCTCCGTTTCTTGAGTTTCCTAAAACAAATGAGGCCGCCATGGACCCGAGCAACTGCGACCCATTCTCTTCGGATCCGCGAAGTTCCCATCTGTTGGGGAGACAGCAGGCAGCTCAGGGGGCGCAACCGAACGAAGCTGCGCAAACCGATTTTGAACAGCGACTGGGTGAGGCGGCCGAAGCCGCCGTCCCTGGAGATACCCAACGGCCCACCTATCCTCAGCTATCGAAGGAAGACGAGAGCCTAATAGAGGCGGTTGAAACAGATGCTGTGCGCAGGAATCTGCAGGAGCAAACGGCTCGAAACTATGCCTTTTCCCTACGAAAACTTGGGAATGATCTTGTCTCCCGAGGCAAGACCATTTCCGGTCTCGATCAGACTTCCCTGGTTGACCACGCTTGGTTGTACTTTCCCGCCGACGAGCAAATGCGCCATGCCTTGGGGGCGCTTCACAAATACCGCGAGCCTGGGGTGGCCGATGGAGATCGACATTATGTTCCCCCTGCGGAAGACAGGAGTCTGATCGACGGCGCAGTTCAGGCAGCTGCGGCACGCCGGGGATGGGCACCGCTCACCGCGGAGAAGTATGATCGTGTTCTTCGCAGGCTGGCGAAATCGCTCGAGTCGCAGGGGCAAACGATGGCCGCGCTCGATCACAACGCGCTGCTAGCCCACGCCAAAGGGATGTTCCGTAATGACAATGAGATGGACGCCGCATTGCTGGTGCTTCGCGAGCATCGTGAGCCTGGTATCTTGGCTGCACGCCGACCTCGTGAAGATCATGCTCCCGCCGTCGAAGACAAATGCCTCATTGTGGCTGCGGCTCGTACCAGCGCGCGCCCCAAGAAGGCCATCGACGTCTACGTCAAAAATCTTCTCAGGTTTGCTGGAGCGCTCAACGCAGATAGCCAACGAATGACCAATTTGGAATATCCGGAGCTGGTCAAACTTGCAAAAGAGCGGTTTCCCGGAAACGGTAGCATTGTCAGCGGGCTGGGCATGGTTCGTGATTACCGCAACGCGGAGCGCGCTTCCGGTAGGGCCGCCCCTTGGCATGCGGAGGACGATCTGGCCGTCGCGTCACTAGACTTAAGTTTCGACCCGGAGGAGCTTTCGCGGCTACTGGAAGATCAACCGGTCCCCTCGCTGCCACTCCACAACTCAGCCGGGCTTCGGGATGCCTCGGATGATCCGGATCAGTTACGGGCTGAAAGCTTGAACACGGCAACGCTTCGGGAGATGCTCGTTTCATCTGTCGGATCCCCATCGCACAGTGTGAATCAGCCAGGTCCAGCCGTTCCGCCGCCGGTGCAAATTGTCGATCCGGTGGAGATTTGGCCGAGTATCGGTCAAGCCGGCTTCTCGCCAGTGGAAAGTTTCGACACGGCGAAGCTTTTGGAGATATTTGCTTCACCCAGACATTCGCCAACCGACAGCGTTAATCAACCAGATCCTTCGCCGCTGTGGGGCGTGGGCGGCTCGAGCTCCGGCGCACCATATGACGCGGTGCGCTCGGTGCCCGGGGTCCCCGATGCAGAGCTGGATCTCCCAACGGGCTGGCAGCACGACGACCAATGGGCGCCGCCAGACCTCAAAGAAGGAATGCGTTTGCATGACGTGCTGCCGAGCGCTTCACAGCCGGAGACGAATTTGACAATTTCGGGTGTGAACTACACGGCCATGCTGGGACCACCTGGCCTGGAGAACGAGATTTTTCTTCGCCGAACCTGAGCGGTCTCGCCTGCCGATCCGGAAATGTCGCCTACAGCCAGTCTTAGCGATGCAATTTAGCGGCACCCCGTCGGTCCATCACTGCCCTGGGAGAGGGGATAATCTGTCATGCTACCGGTCGTATCGCGGGCGGACTGATAGCTTGCGGAAGACGGCAGCAGCATCTTCGATCCTACCGCAGCAATTGGCAAAAGTCGGATTTGCGCACTGTTGACGGTACGAGGGAGCGCGTCCGGCGGCCAGGGGATTAACGTCGCTAAGGTTCTCCCGTTAATAGCTGAAAGGGGTGCCTACTCACGCATGGCGGACGGCTCGTCGCGGTGCTTGAGATGTCTCTTGCGAGTATTGTAGCTGACCAGCCAGATCACACCGACGGCGATCGGCACGCACCCTGCGGTTAGATAAGAGGGCTCTACATGAAGTCCGACATCATGCGCTCCCTTGGCAAGGTAGCCAAACAGGCTGACCACATAATATCCTATCGCCGCGACTGATAAACCCTCTACCGTGCACTGCAGCCGAAGCTGCTGCCCAGCGCGTTCATTGATAGCATGCAGCAGGTCCCGATTCTGGCGTTCGATTTCGACGTCAACGCGGGTTCGCAACAGATCAGCGGCACGCGCCAGCTTGACCGACAGGGTTGCCTCGCGATCCGCAGTCGTCTCGCAAGTTCGCATCGCAGGTGCCACCCGGCGCGCGAGGAACGACGACCAGGTCGGATAGTCCGCGATCTCGCTGCCTTCGATGATAGATAAACGGGATTGGACCAATTCGTAATAAGCTCGGCTAGCGCCGAACCGAAACAGGCTTCCGGTCGCACCTCGCTCAAACGAGGCGGCCAACGAGGTCAGTTCGGCAAGTAGATGGTTGTTGAGTTTCAATCCCTCCGCGCCCTGCATTTCTTCGAGTACCTCGCCAAGACGTCTATCGATGCGATCGACGAATGGACCGAGCTCAAGAGCTGTCGATAGACCGAGCAGCGCCAGCGGACGATATGTCTCGACTTCAAGCAGCCGCTGCACCAACGCGCCGAGATTGTGCGGCGTCAAGCCGAGGTCGCAGACAAGAATCCTGGTGAAACCATTTTGGTCAACGCGAAAATCAGAAGCCATGACACTTTCTCCGCCCTTTATGCGGGCCATAGCCAGGCTGCTCTTGTCGAAAAGTTGTTCGGCCCGTGTCAATGGGCAGGCGTCTTGCTCTACGTCCAACTTGATTGCGACCAGCAATTGTCCTTCCTGCCGCAACGCTCGCATCAGGGAGTGAACCGCGCCCGGGGCGCCCTCCGCTTGGCGATCAGCCGGACTGTTGACTATCCACGTGAAGGTGGCGAACTCGGCATGCTGTTCCCAACGAAGCGTCACAGGTCCGATATCAATCTGGTGATGTTTCGCTGAGGCCTGCGGTGAGGGAAGGTCGCGATCCCGACAAAATGCGACGAAGCCGCGGCGATCGCTTGCCGCCGCATCGCCCTTCGCAAGAAACGCGTAGTGGATCACCTTGAATGGTGGAATAAGCTGCATAAACGGACGCGCATGCACTTCGCTGAGCACGGCGTCGCGCTGCGGATGCAGCTTGAAAGTGTGAGGATCCAGTCGATCGAGCACGTGTAAGTACCTCATTTCAGAAACTGCATTTGCGCAGGCCCGCGATGTGGCGTGGTGGGTCAGCTCGAAGTCGCACCGATTCGCGCAAGCGGCGCCAAATGTCGTTGGTTGCCAGCAGACCCCGCACAAGTATCGCTTGGTATCGATGTGTTGCCGCACGCGTCGTGGAGCGTAGACTTGCCTCCAGGAATAGCGCCGGCGGCACGACCGACGTTCGCACGGTTCTTATTCTTCCGTTCGCGTGACTTCGCCAATCGCTATCGTCGGCTCCCACCGTCGATGAATGGATCAATAGCGCAATCATGACTCTCATCCTGGCGCCGCTCATCTCGTCTCGCAATTGGACGCGATGCAGGATCTGGGCCAGCACGAAACGAGCGAAAAGCTGTGCTTTTGGCAGCGATACGACCCGTTGAAAACTGTCAGAGAAAGATGTCGGACATGAAACGCGGCGACATTCAGCCGTGCCGTCCTCACGTAGGAGGTTTGCGAGAATTCGCCTCCGCGCTTTGGCCGGGAAATGCTGATAGGACGATCGGCCGCTGCCGACTGACGGCTGCGAATCCCTCTTCAGCGGTCAAGCATTCCGCGGCAATAACACTACACGCGCCGTAAGGTGACTGCCAGGCGTCGTGGCAGAGCCCGGCATGAGTTTGTCATAAACGAAGACCGGCAGTCAGCGACTGAGAGCAACACGCTAGCGCGATGCGGCCTGCACGCCTAAAGCGCTGTCGGGCGGTTCGGGGCGCAAAGGCTGCACGGCTCTCGATGGCTTGGAAGTTCCTCGATAGATCGTGAGTGCAGCGATCACGCTGAGTGCGGCTGCAAACATCAGCCAGAATCCGGGCGAAGCCTTGTCATGAGTTCGTTCAATGAGCCAAGTCGAGGCAAGTGGAGTGAAAGTACCAAACAGGGCGGCCGCGAGTGCGAAGGCCAGGGAGAAGCAGGTTGTGCGCACATGCGCAGGTACGATCTCAACCAGAGCGCCCAGCATAGTTCCGCTGTAGGTGCCAAAGTAGAAAGAGAACATCATCGCCACTGCCAACATTTTGCCGAAAGTGGGAGCGCTCACCAGCCAATTCAAAGCCGGATAGGCCGTCATCAAGGCAAGGCTAGCAATGGCGAGCAGAACTGGCTTACGGCCAATACGGTCGGAGAGGGCGCCGCCAATTGGATTCCAGATGAAGTTGGTCACGGCGACCAGGAGTGTCACCAAGAGCGCATCCTGGGTGGACAGCTTCAAGACGGTCTTGCCGAACGTGGGCGTGTAGACGGTAACGAAATAGAAGGTCGCCGTGCTCAGCATGGCCATCATCATCCCGAGGACGACGGTGCGCCAATTCGCAAGCGCAGAGGCAATGACCTCGCCTGCTGCGGGATGCTTTTTCATCGCCAGAAACTCAGGAGTTTCCTCCAGCGTTCGACGAAGGAAGAAGATGAGCGGGATGATAAGACAGCCGAGAAAGAAAGGAATTCGCCAACCCCAGGAGGCCACGGCCTCCACCGGCATCGATTCGTTCAGCAGGTAACCCGCGATCGCCGCGACAAAGATCGCGACCTGCTGGCTGGACGACTGGAACGAAGTGTAGAAACCACGATTGCCTGGGGTTGCGATCTCTGCCAGATAGACTGAAACACCGCCGACCTCGACGCCGGCGGAAAAGCCCTGGAGCAGCCGTCCGGCTAGAACGATAATGGGAGCGGCAATCCCGATTGTCGCATGGCTCGGACAGAAGGCGATAATCACGGTGCCGACTGCCATGATCGACAAGGTAATGATCAGGCCTTGGCGACGGCCAATCCTGTCAATATAGGCGCCCAGCATAATCGCGCCCACCGGACGCATTAAGGCGCCCAGCCAGAACACGCCAAACGTGTTAAGCAACGAGGCGGTTTCGCTCTCTGCGGGAAAAAAAGCGTTCCCAATGGCGGTGGCATAAAAGCCAAATAGGAAAAAGTCGAACTGCTCGAGGAAATTGCCGCTGGTCGCACGGAGGATCGCGTTAAGACGCGATTTGACAGAGGCGTGCTGAACGAACATTTGTGACACCGCGAGTTTCCTTCCCAGTCGAAGGCCGGTCGCGGCAAACCCTACGCCGGCCCAATTGCTATCAGGCCGTGACTTTGTCGTTCAAGACATTAGCGACCGACCGGAAGGCGCCTTATCTTTCGGGCATATTTTCGGCGGTCGCCACATCGGTGCATATTTTTTTAGGCTGGGTTGGCGGGAGCACGAGTGCTCCTGCGCATCAATGGCCGCAAGCTAACCTGACTTGAGATGAAGTTCAGCAAACAGCCGTGACGCCCGGCGGTTCATTTGGTCGGGTAGGAGACGGTCCTCAAGCAGTCTTTCTCGGTCTATTAGCCATGCCCCGTGGATTGGAAGCGTATCCGTTTTCGTTGTCCGTTTTCTGACCGCCGTGCAGGGTCCTGTCAGCTTCAAGACATTTGCAACGAGGAGTCTCGCGAGGGTTCTCTCAACGTGCTCCGGAACTTATGGAGCAGTGTCGGATTGGCACAGCAATTGCTGCAAGCGTGCAAGAACACAGGATGGCGAAGGAATGCACGCAGAACGAGCCGAAGCCGGCGGCAATCTCTTTGGTTTTGAGGACCACGCGCCAGGCGGCCGCCGTATTTCACCACGACTCTGCGAGCGATGAGTGGCGCGCGGGTTACTCCAGCATCGGATTGCTTGTGGATCGGAAGTCAGCGCGGCGCCGCTTCGACTGGGCGGCGCTTTTCTTCGATACACTCATGAACGGGCCAAGCCCATCAGGCAAACGCCGATACTGCGAAGATTGCGGGGGCGCCACGATTTGATGCGGCCAAAAACGTCGAACCAGCGAACTATTTGATCTCGCTGCCGCTAACCCTTGGCCCTCGCTCGAATGATCGTTCTCTCCTCATAACAGGGTCCAAATGAGGTCTTCTCAAGCATCTCAATTCAAACAAGATCAGCCCTCGCAGATATTTTGTGAGCACTTGACTGAGCAAGCACGACTTCGGTTTGGCCCGCATCCGTTCACTGCGGAGATGTCCGAAGGACAGGTTGTGAGCCTGCTGCCTGAATACCTGGCGATGTCACAGGCGTTCCCGTACCTGCAGGCGGGCTCGCAAAAGAACCTCATATTCGACGTAATGCATCGCAATCGGGACGTTACCAGGGATATTGAGCTGACCAGCGTGGTCGCAAACTTCATCTGTTGGGATGAGACCGGCGGTTATGGCCGACTTCTCCAGGGCGGTAAGGCGGCGTTACCTGAAATTCTGGCTACCGAAAGCTTCCACTCGAACCTGCTTAGAAAAGATGCGTCGCGATTACTCGGCCGAGCAATACAGCCTAACTATAGCGCCACGACGAAGCGCTACCTGCATTGCCTCTATGATGGGTTGTCATCGAAAGATCCCCTAATCCGTTGCGCCCACATGGTCGCTTTTGAGCTACATGCTGCGGAAATGATCCAGGCACTGTGGTCCACTTTGACCAGGATCTTTGATGTGCAGGCCGGCGATCTCGAATACTTCCGGAGCCATGTCGGCGGTGACGATCCCGCAGAGAAATATCACGGAGAGATGACAAGCCGGCTCGTCCGCGAGCTCGTCCCGGTCGACCGTCGTGTTCGCTTCATGGGCGAGTTCGATCAAGCCTATCGGCTCAACGTGCAGTGGTGCCGCGACCTACTTCGAATTCCCCCATCTGAGGGAGATGGCCGAGCGGAGATCGAGCATCACGGCCGTTGTCATTGTGGTTCCGTCAAGTTCCGCGTCCGGGCGCCGCGAGAGGTCTCGGTAGTTCGATGCAATTGTTCAATCTGTAGAATGTCTGGATTTCTGCACTTGCTCGTGGCTGGTGACAAGCTCAGCGTAGAGCGCGGCGAAGAATCCCTCACTACCTACCAGTTCAACAAGAATATCGCCCGGCACACGTTTTGTCGGTTTTGCGGCGTAAAGCCATTCTATAGGCCGCGATCGAACCCTTCTGGATTCAGTGTCAATGTTCGATGTTTAGATAGAAAATCCATCGAAATCACAAGAATAGACGACTTCGGTGGCGAGCAATGGGAGCAAGCGCTCAGCTCAATGCATGAAGGCAGCTTGGAATACCGTCTTGAAGATCACACCTTGGAGTGACCACGAATGCCGCGCGCAGCGAATGAAAAGCCCCGCCTGCTTTCAGAGGAACATCTGACGAAATATCGCATAGAGCTGTTGGTGAAGGGCACGGTGGTGATCGGTCCGCAGACTTTGTTCACCCAAGATGACCTGGCAAGGATCGATCAGCTGCAGACTGAGATTCCGGAGGAAGAAGTGCGGGAAGGCGATGCCGGCGACTCGCACAATGTCTTCGTAAAACGCGTGCGGGTAGACCCGCCGGGTCGCCCTCCCAGCAACGCGAATGGTGCAGCCCCGGGGCAGATTATCGAACTCCTCGAAAGAAAAGACCGCAGCTTCGCACTGAAAAAAATATTGGGAGCATCATCAGATTTTGTCATTCGCCGATGCCAAATGCATCGGATGCCTCCTGGTTCTTTTGTTGGCATCCATTTGGATGCTGCGAGCGACCCCGATTTCGAGTACTCCGTGATTGTGCAACTCGCGAAGAACTTCGAAGGGGGGGAGTTCGTGGTATATCCAAGCGCCTACGAACAGCAGGTATTCCGACCGCCATTTGGAGCCGTGCTGGTCACAACGTGTAAGCTCCGCCACGAGGTGAAACCTGTGCATACTGGTGAGCGCCGATCCCTGGTCTACTTCTGTTCAAAACGCGATGGCGTAAACCGAAGGACCATCGAAAGCACTTCTGGTGGTCTATGAGCCGGATTGGCCGAATGGCTTGACGACGGGCGAACCGCCGAGAGGATCGGTTGCGGACCGAGACCATATTTGCGGTGCGCCTCATGCTGACAACGCCTGACACCCTTCGTCGATAATGGCAACGTCAAACCCCGAATTGACGTGGCTTGGCCTAGCAATCACGGGGCGCCGAGTGTGGAAGGAAAGCACCTTCTCGGCACAGTCGGACATACAGCCGTACGAACAGGACGGCACGACTTGGTCTGCACCGTCGGCGGGACGGCGTGGCGTTCGGGACCGGAAACCGCTCGCGGCGGCTGCTTCAGGAGACACAGGGGGGCGCTTCGGTAACATTGTCATCTGAGGCAATATGGCGGGCAGTTTTCCATGGCACGCGACAGCCGCTACTGAGGACGTGTGTTCGACGTACCCATCCGATGCGGATAACTCCGGACGTGATTGCAACAGCCTCATTGCGGAGGCTGAAATCGCAAAAAGCCAACCGAGGTTGGCGAAGTCGCCCTTATTGTTGACGGCCAGCCCTTCAGTCTTGAACTCGCAGCCGCTGCCGTAACCTAACGGCGGCAAGGTTCACTAAGTCACGACGATTGGTGGAGGGGCTTGGACAGAGACTGGCTGCGCGGCTGGAAAACCCTCACAAGTTGGACGCTTGCGGCGCATCTCGTTTTAAGTTGATTGTGGTGGATCACGCCCGCGAAAGGTCCGGAATCCGCGGAATTGATCGCGGCCGTCAGCTTTTGGTCAGGGGGCCTGGGTTAGTCAGGCGCGAAGAGTGCCTGGGGAATCCCGCGGGGTCCCATCACCGATCATGCTCGGTCAGGTGATGTTTCTTGGAGGATGATCACGTGTGCGGGTGAGATAGCCGCCGAGCATGGCGATCTGCAAAGGCACACGCCGCATCGATGCGGTTGAGGTTTTCAATTCCTGCAGGCGTAAGAGCAGTCCCATCGTCCACGAGGCGCTCGGACATCAAGTGGAGCACAGGTACGATGTTGCAGACCGGATCTCGAAGCTGGATTTCGATTTCTGCAAAAAAAGCATTTGGAAACACAGGCGGACGCACTCTCTCATCCGCGATCCGCGATGGCCGTCGTTCATGAAGGCGCTGTAATGGCCCAATATGCCGTCACGGCAGACGATGCCGATTTCTATCTGTCATTCGCCGCCGAGCTCGCCGATTCGGTCAGGCCCATCGTGCTGTCCTATTTCCGCACGCCGTTGGATGTCGCCGCCAAGTCCGATGCGAGCCCGGTGACGATCGCCGATCGAGCGGTCGAGTTGCGTCTCAGGGAAAGGATCGAGGCGCGCTTTCCGGAGCATGGCATCATCGGCGAGGAGATCGGAGCCAAGCCTGGCGGCGCGTTCACCTGGATCGTCGACCCGATCGACGGCACCAGGAGCTTTATCAGCGGCTTTCCCTTGTTCGGCACGCTGATCGCGTTGACCCATCAGCAGCAGCCGTTCTGCGGCCTGATCGACGTTCCCTTTACCGGCGAGCGGTGGGTGGCGAAGCCCGGTGTGGCGCGGTTCGGCGATGGATTGGCGCGGACCAGCGCATGCGAGAGCGTCGCCGACGCGCGCTTCTACACTACATCGCCTGACATGTTCCGCAACGGCGAGATGGGGCCATTCGAGCGGCTGTCGCGAGCTGCGCGGATGCGCCGTTTCGGCGGCGATTGCTACATCTATGGCCTGCTTGCGTCGGGACACTGTGACATCGTTCTCGAAACAGGGCTTCAGCCATATGACTACATGGCGCTGGTGCCGATCGTGCAGGGCGCCGGCGGCTGCATCACCGATTGGGAGGGATGCCCGCTCTCGATTCGTTCGGAAGGGCGCGTCCTGGCGACCGCAACGCCGCGGCTTCATGCCGAAGCGCTCGCCTTGATCCAGGGATAACCAACGATCATGCCCTACAGGACAACCATCGGAGGGACAGTCGTTGGCGTTGCCGACCTCAGGGATCTGATGGCCAAGGTGACGCCCGAGCGGTCGGACGATCAGCTCGCCGGCATCGGCGCTGACGTTTCGGTCGAGCGGCTTGCGGCCAAATGGCGCTCACCGATCTGCCGCTCAAGGCCTTCCTGGCCGAGGAACTGATTCCGGCCGATACTGACGGCGCGTTCTCGAAGACCATGCGGCTGCAGGATCTGATGTTGGTCGCGTCGATGCGGAAGTGGTCACAACATTCCGCTCGACGATCGCGCTTGAGGGACGGCTTTCGACGTGCACGCGACGATGCCGTATTCGCGGAAATTATCCGCGATGGCATCTCTCTAGACTGCAAACTCCGTGCGCCATGAACGAAATTGTGCATCGATTGCCACCAGTCTTAGCGAGTGGCTACACGAGCGAGTTCGCAATCGACGCAAGAGGGTACGTTGAGATCTCGTTCAATTCATTGTCAATAGTCGGTGCTGTAGCTCGCGTGATGCGGCCCGATCGCGCGCAATTGCGAGGCATTCGACCGTGCCTGCATCCTCATCAGCAGCAAGCGGGATCACACCATCCTTGCGCTTGCGGTCGAACAGAAAGCGTTCCTTGACGAAACGGTCTTGTGCCGCTTGAAGAGAGCGTGATCGAACATTTCTGACGGATGAAATAACGTAGAATCCAGAGTAGTCGAAACCCAGCAGCCGAACGGCAATGTTGTGTAACACCGAGCCTCCACCCCACCGCCCGTTCGCCTCATTAAATAGCAGCCGCCCATCGCTCGTGAAAATGGCATCGATGTTGATCATTCCGCGGTATCCTAGGCCTCGCGCGAGCTCCGCAAATCGGTAGGCGTGCGTCTGGGCGGCCAGCCATTGTTCGTTTCTCAAATCGCTTGGCAGCTCAAGTCCCGTCCAAATGAGAGACCTTTCGGATTGGTCGCTGCTTCGACGCAGACGAATGCTTCCACTGTTGATGAAGGCGATCGAACCGTCCTCCTCGATTTCGTATTCGAGATAGAAGGGAGACCGAGCCAAGTGGTACGATTCCACGACCAGTGTCTTGCACGATGCTGTGGTCATCTCAGACCAAAGTGCTTCTGGATTAAACGACGGCCAAGAAATCTGCCTGGTATCTCGTGCCCCAGGTAATGGACCGCTGTCGTGACCGGTCAGGATAACATTTCCGACCCCGCCGGCTCCATTGTCCAACTTGACGATTACGTTGCCGGTCTCAGACCTCAGCGAGGTAATCGCCCGCAATAGATCGTCTGAGTTCGTGGCTACGCACCCGCTTGGCAACGGAAGTCCGACACTTGTAGCCAATTGACGGAAGTGGCTCTTGCGGTTCAATAGATCAGGCCCCCGCTGCAGAGCGAAGTCGCTCCCGCTCTGTGGAATACGCAGCAGTGCCGCCAAGCGCGCGACGCCTTCACTAGGATAGCAGGGATATATTCTCCAGGACGATTTCTTCCGAAGGTGGCCGTTGATTCTCTCAACAACAATATTTGACAGCAGCGTGCAATCATCAAGAACGCTGGCTGTACCGCCGCATTCAGGCACAAGAAGCGAAAGGCTCGAGGCATCGAAATCGAGCGTCGCGCCAATGAAGGACAACAAGTCCGGCCGGATGGCGACCGGTGAGATTATAAGGTCGCCCTCCTGTGCAAACCATGCTGAGCGTGAAGCCGAGTTGGCGGTAAAGGAGATTTGAGCTGCTGTCAGACCGTCCCCCGACATTTGTGACGTACCGGCATTCATGATTAGGATCCGAGGCAACGCCGATCTCCCGAGCATTTGATACGATCAGTAGACACCGCGATACGAAGAACGATGAACTCGATACGGCGCGTTGCGCAGAGGCGGTGAGCGTAAGGCGGCTTTGCGCCGCATTCCGTTGAACCAATGTGCCGCGATCCTAATGATTGTCTGCTTAAATGTTTCAATTGAACCGAAGCTCGGCATTGCGTCGAGCAGGTCTCGATCGCGTCATTCCGGGCTGACTGACCCTGGCTATTAGCGCGCGGCCTCTGCAGAACAGCGGGGGTCTTAATGGCTGTCATGGGTTACGAGCAATCGATACTGGTTTAGGTATGTCGCGCACTTGATCAGTCACCCCGTGCCGATCGACGGCAGTCGCGTGCATCTGTCCGTAATGATAGGCGCACCACGATGACTGCTTCTTGCCTGGTCTTTGATAGACTGGCTCGCCGCACATGTATGCCGATCTCGGATCGTCATCTTTGAAGCCGACAATGGCCCGGCATTGGCCTTCAATATGGTCAACTAGCAGGACCTGCTTGGCGCCGTCAGGCTCTTTCAACTTGCTGCTCCAGAATACCAGGCAATCTCTTCCGAAGTCGCAGCGGTCAGACCGAACGACGCTTGCAGCTCAAATCTCTTGAAAATCCTTGCCGCCGCATGGGCTGTCGTGCGTGCGGACGCCGTGCCAGCGCGGGAAGCTGGCGTGGATGGAGCGAAAAGCTGCTTCTTGACTGCTTTTGGTACTGTGGCCGGCCGTCAGTTTTGAGGTTTGGGAGGCAACGGTCCCCTGCAAAAAGTCGGCAGCGAGGTTTAGGTTGATCGCCTCTGATTTCACGAGTCCTCAGATTGGGCAGCCTAAGACAGCCCGTTAGTACCGCTTCTGGAATGCCGGGCCATCTGCGACTGCCTGCGAGACGTCGCAACACGATCAGGCCTCGCTGCACAGCTGTCTCAGCCGCTTGGCTCTTTGAGACGGGGATCATGATCAACCACTGTGACTTGGTTCTCATCAAGCCAGACATTCGCAATCCTTCACAATCCCGACGGCAGAAGAGACCTCGTGCCAGTTTCGAGATCGTACAACTTAACGTTACGTCTGATTCAAGCCCTTTTGCTTGCCAGTATTAGTCCGCCAATACTCTGAGGTTGGTGCGGAATGCTACGGCCTCGAGCGTATTCTGCACCGCGATCTGCGTCAGAAAGTCGCCGCATATGTTCGCAGCCGATGAGTGCCCTTGCAGGATCCATGCTTTCGCGATCCAAGGCTCCCGTCAGCGCCGCAACGGATTTCGGTCTGACCGTTGCACTATCATTGGATGATTCAGTCGCATCCGTCCCGCGCCGGCGAGACGATGCCGATTTCCGGCGGAAGTGTATGATAACGTGCGCCTGATAGTAGGGCAGCTTATTCTCCCGCGCCGTTCGAGCGAACCGCGCGAATGGGTCTTTGTCCGTAGGCGTCGCAATTCCCGCCGGTCGAGATCATTGAAGCGTCTGATAGAGGCGATAGAGGAGCCGGGCACGCGGCTCAATCGACGAGATGTAAAGCTGCTCGTAATGCGTGTGGGCACCCTTGCCGTCGACACCCAGGCCATCCAGGGTCGCAGTATGGGCCGCGGTGAAATTGCCGTCCGAGCCGCCGCCGCTAAAGACGTCGTGCAGCTTGAAGCCGAGCTCGGTGGCGATTTCCTTGGCGTGCTGATAAAGCGCCGCGCCGGCGCTGCTCTTCTCATAGGGCGGGCGGTTCAACTCGCCCGTGATCTTCACCGTGACGCCCTTGGTGCGCGACTTAATGCCGAGGATCGTCGGTACCAACTTGTGGGCGTCAGCTAGGGTTGGCACCCGCATGTCGACTTCCGCATAAGCGTCCTCGGGGATTACGTTCGGCCTGGCGCCGCCGCGGACCACACCGACGTTGACTGTGATCCCGCGCTGAAGATCGTTCATCGTCTCAAGAGCCTGGATCACATTGCCGAGTTCGCGGATTGCGCTGCAGCCATCTTCGGGACGCGCGCCGGCGTGGGCCGGCGTGCCTCTGATAAAGACGTCGAAGCGGGCGATGCCCTTGCGGCCCGTGACGATCTTGCCGCCGTCGCGCGCGGGCTCGGTCACGAGCACATATTTGGCCTTGCGGCCTTCTGCCTCGATTAACGCCCGCGAAGTCGGGCTGCCGATCTCTTCGTCGGATACGTAGATGTGGGTGATGCCCAGCGGCGGGCGAACATCATCGGCGCAAATCTGCCGAAATGCATGGTAAGCGAGATATGCGCCGCCCTTCATGTCGTAAATACCGGGTCCAAATGCCTTATCGCCCTCGACCTTGAACGGCAGGCGCTTTATGAATCCCATCGGGTGAACGGTGTCGAGATGACTCAGCACCAGGATGCCTGGCACGCCCTGGCCCCAGGACGAGCGCGCGATCAAATGATCGCCTCGATCGTCACGTCCCGCAACGCGCTCAACGGAAGCCGACAAGTCGCGATAGCCCTCCGCCACGAGATCAGCAAGTTTGTTGACCTGATCTGGCCGCTCCGTCGGAGATTCGATCTCGACCCAGCGGCGGATGCCGTCGAGTATCATCGCTGCTTCGAACGGGTTGCTGGACATTATCTGATGCCTTCCAATGCGACGTACATCACTTGTTCCACTCAATTGCGCCAGGATCCAGCGTGAACGCCCGTCAGGGCGCAGCCGTATGAAGTTGGATGTCCCTCTGGGCTTGATCTTGCCGCAGCTGATGATGCTACGCGGCTCCCCATAACGGAGCTACCAGAGCTGGTAGGTGTTGAAGCAATAGTTGATCTTGAGGGATTGTCGTGGGCTGGCGCTTTTGGGGCGAATAGTGGCTGTTGCTATTTTCGATACTTGCGAAAATTGCATTTCCATAGCGTCAATCCGCGTGCTTGCGGGCGCGTTCGACATTGATGCACGATGTCGGAATTGTGCGTCCGAAGCGAACACACATGGAGATCCGCTACTGCTCAACAGCGTCAGCCACCAGGGTGATGCGCAGGACGGTATCGCGCGGGGCGTAGCCATAGCAGGCGGAAATGAGAGCTGCCGCCACCTGTCTTGGAGGGGCGACCAACGAGAAAACGCGCCGATCTGTCCGGCAAAGAGCCTGCCCATCGCTCATGAATCGGCGAGGCGATTGCGGCCGGATGTTCCCGCGAGCCCATGCGGATGATCCGGTTGTCGGCGCCGTGCTGATGCTCTTCGCCTCTGGTCGCAGCCTGATGCTAATGTGTTTTTAAGAGGACACGCTTCTTTGCATCAAGAAGATGCTCGTCGAGCGTAGCGTGTAGCGCGCCCCGCAGCTCCGACGGAATTGAACTATCTGTGTCGATCAGTTCCCGAAATTTTCGAATGATGTGTTCGATCAGTGCTATGGAGCCGAGCGCTTCCATGTCCTGCGGGGCCGTCATCGATTATCTCCTTTGAGGCGCAGCGCGCACTTTGATGCGGCCCGAACGCAACGACGTGTTGCAGCTGGCTCCCTCGCCAAAGCGGAAGGGTACCTCTCACGCCATGATACTTGACGGGAATTGCGATAATTAGGCGGGTAGGCGCCGCATGCTCTTCGAACCGCGCGGAAGGGACGCACGTTAGCGGTTGCGATCTCTGACGTTTGTGCATGTCGTCCTTGGTCGGAGGATTGGAACATCGACAGACTCAGCGGTCACGCGTTGGAAACCGCAATCAGGTGCTTAAGTCGAGCGGCTGCTGCGCCGCGATCAAGCGATTCTCGCCCAATCGCTACGCCTTCCTGCAGCGTCGAAGCCCGGCCGGCCACGATCAATGCAGCCGCAGCCGTAAAAAGTGAGGCGTCGCGAATTCGACCTGGTGCGCCATCGAGTATGCTTTGCAGCGCGAGGTTGTCGGGATCGCCGCTATCTGGTGCCTTGCTAAGGCCGCGAGGGAATCCGACCTCCTCCGGCCTCACTTCGAAGGTGCGGACTGTACCCGCCTCAAGCGCGGAAACAAAGGTCGGCTCGGCGAGGGTTATGTCATCGAGTCCACCGGAACCATGAACCACCCACACCGACTCGACGCCAAGATTTTTCAACACGTACGCCAGAGGCTGTACCCATTCACGAGAGCAGACCCCAACAACCTGACGCTTAAGCCTGGCCGGATTCGACAGAGGGCCAATGAGGTTGAAGATAGTGTGGGTGCCAAGCGCGGTTCGGATCTGGGCTACGCGCTGCATTGCCGGATAGCGGGCCGATGCAAACGTGAAGCCGATGCCGGCATCGCGCACGCAACGCATAACGGCGTCAGGCTCAAGATCGATCTTCACGCCGATGCGCGCGAGGACGTCTGCAGTATTGCCCGAACCTAGAGACGCAGCGCAGTTGGTATGCTTTGCGACAGCAACGCCCGCTCCCGCGACGATGAAGGAGGCGCAGGTCCACACGTTGACCGCACACAAAGAGGTGTCGTTCGTGCTGGCGATATAAATGGGGTCGCATCCTGCCTCGACGGACGGCATTCTCTTCCGCATTGCGGAGGCCGCGCCGGTGATTTCTTCGACTGTTTCGCCGCGGACCCTCAAGCCCATCAGTAAGCCGCCGATCTGCGAGGGGCTTGCGCGACCCGACATCACACCGTCGAATGCGAACGCGGACTCCTCTCGACTCAGAGTGGCGCCGCTAGCAACTTTGCCAATAATCGATTTGAGCGCTTCCATCGAACTTTACACGATTCCTGTCCAGACCTCAGGCGCTCGCGCTCGACCGGGACTTTCGTTGAGGAGGCATGTCATCGGTGGTGGCGGCTTTGCGGCAGCGGCACGTTCGCGAGGAACAGACGCCTCATTGAATGAAACGAGCAGTGAAGCTGTGGGTCACTCGGCGACGCTACAACCTGACGCTACGTGAGGGTCAAGTTCTCGATTCGGCGTCGTATCAACGCGAAATCGTCGGCCGACGAACTCAATACGCGTCCAAGAATGCGGCCGTCTAAACACGAACCGAGGATCAAACGCGTACCTCGACTTAGCATAGGTTTCTATCGTTTGAGCTATAGCAACGCGGAGAGCGATTGCTCGGGCGAAACGCCGCTGCCCCCGTCAACCGCGAGCGCAAGTGCCACTCACGATCGGCCGCGCTCATTTGCTCTCAGATTGCTGGGGTGGCCTGGAGCTCCCGTTCGACCGGTGTGCTAACGGAACTGCCGCTCAGTTATCAATCCTCACTTCGAATCGCTGCTTTTGGTGCCGCTGTCGCGACCTGACACCACATATCGACACTGCCGGCTGAGGCTCGCTTGCTTTGATCTGAGGCATGAAATGATGGCGACGCGATCCGGTATGTGGTTGCTGCAATGGCGGAACACGTCCTCCATGCAAGCCTCTTTCTCCTTTTCAGTCGGCGCTTGATCGCGCGCATGCACGGGATCGGGAATTGCGGCTGTCAATATGGCAGCAAGAGCGATCGCGCCGTAGGTAGCGTTGAGGAGCGAGGCCAAAGCGATCCGTTGGCTTTCAGTCATGATATCCTTTCAAGTCGGTGAGGCTGCGATTGTCGTCCTTGCATCAGGCGAAGGAGACCTTTTAACCGGGGAGAACGCGCCGGGTGAGCAATCATCGCTGTCAGGAAGCGGCTAGATTGTCGAAGACGGTCCCAATTGTCGAGGATCGTACAATCTGACGCAGCGTGCGGTTCAAGCCTCTTAGTGGGCGCCAGCTAAAGATGTTCTGGATGATCTACACCGACGCTACGAGAGAGCGTCTCGGCTGGAAGATGGCAGGTCGTATCACTGAACGAGGGATTTGCGTGAGGCCGGGACGGCGTGAGTGTCAGCGCATAACCAGAGATGCTGCTGTCGATTGTGCCGTGGCCGTGCGCCTCGGTCTTACGTAATTGTACGGAGTTCTAGCGTCGCATTTCCTTGATCTGCGGATTGCATGCTCACCACCATGAATCCGAAAAGCAAACTCTACGAACCCGATCACTGGCGGGGCCGAGCTGAAGCAACGCGAAAGAAAGCGGAGGCACTCGCTTACGGAAGACCCAGAGATAGGCTTCTTAAGATCGCGATGGAATACGACAAGCTCGCTCGGCGGGCCCAAGACTGGCAAGCGCGCCGAACCGCCGACGATAGTTGGCCCGACTAAGAGTTGTGAGGACTCACTTCGCTTCGACGACCGGTCCCGCCGATCGGCTCGCAATTCATTATGAGGGCGATGATGCTCAGCGCCGGGCAATGCCGGTTGCTGGCTTGTATGCAGTGTGCGCAGATCTGCACAGCGTGGGTCGGGATCTCGGGGGGAGACGAGGTGGCTGTGTGGGATCTGCTAATCGCGACACAGTGGACACCGATCGCCCGATTCCTGTTGCCATTCGTGTGCGTGGTTTCGCAGAGCACTTGTCCGCCCGCAGTTGTGGATCTGGTCGGTAATAGCCGACGTCACTCCAGGCAGGATACTGATGGACTCGTGGCAGGATGTTGATGGGCTCATCGGTTTCGCCGATCCCGATATGTCATCCTCTTGCGTCTGCTATTACGTTTGCGTCGGAAGGGCCCGACGGGGTGCGAGGTAGTTGCGCTAAGTGTCGCCCTGGAGCTTGCCTAAAAACGGAGTTCAACTGTCAAACTGACGGCGCGTCTGTTCCATCCCCCGCACGATTGGATCAGTGCGGGCCCAAAAAGGCTTCGAGAAGCGCATGTGCGCCACCTTGTTCATCGTGACTGTCGCCAGTGCATCGCGTCCGTTCGCTCAAAGGAACGCTGTGGTGATCCAGTAGATACCGGCCCAGAGCAGCGCATTTAAGAGCAGCCCGACCAGCGGCCACAGGTTCCACCGCCTTTGCGCTTGCAAAGAGCCGAAATCAGCGACGTATTGCCTCATCATGGGTTGCTTTGGTGTGCGCCAATGCATCATTCACCACACGACGCGCTGGCACGCGAAGAATCGCGTTTCTTTAGAAGTCTCGTGTCATTCATGAGTTCGCGGTGTTCTTTCAAGGATCGAGAATCGAGAAGCTGTTTGCCGCGTGACAGGCATCCGGCTTGGTGATTTGGATCGCGCTTCGTCAGCTCAGGCGGGGCGTTACGAATCAAGACCTACGTCGCGTTGTGAATTGGCCCTGGATACAACGCGTCTTGTTGATTTCGTGTCTCGTCACCAGAGCAATCAGTATGCCATGACCGGAGAGGTGTTGCGCCCTCCTTTGAGACAGAAAAAATGACGTCCGTCGGCTCCGGTGCAAGGGATTAGCTGCCTGTAGTAGAGTTTGCGACATCGATGCCTGAAATCAAACATTAGCCGGTAGAGTGAATGCGCCACCAGCGCTATACTGGCGACAGTGCGTTAGGAGTTGCATCTCTTGATAGTCTGAAGGAGCGGCGATGGTCGACGTTGAGAGTCGATGAGATGGACTAGTCATCTTCCCTGACCGCTACCTTACGAAGAAGCGCTCGAAATAACTCGATGGTATTAGCCCCAACATTTCCGGTGGCCGGCCGTCCTTACTCTAATGCGAGCTCGGCCGATTTAGCGCTCATACGGCTCGAGCATCGTCACATAGATGACGCATTGGCACTGTTTCAAACCCGGCGAGAAGCGGATGCTGCTATCTATCGGGTACAACATGGCAGTACGGACCGAGGCGCCGCCCTCGAATTGTCACGCGCTGGCCACGTGGTTTGCGAGCCGTAATGAGATGAACAAGCAAGCATCAGAGGCGATCATAAAGAGCTGCCAGGATGACAATCGATTCATCGGCCACGAGTTGATGGGCCGCTATCGGCCCGCTTCATATGTTCGAGCAGATCGTCCGATGATCCGAGCGGGAAGGCCAATGAGCGATTGTTTTGAGGTGTCAGAGGCCCAAAGGCAGATGTGCCGTTGCTAAGGCCGGCTCTGTTCGGCGGTGGGCGCGAGAGGCTCGACTTCGTGACGGAGTTGTTCGGCGGGCTCGCCCATCGGGTTACGATGAGCTTGGAAATCCATCTGTAGGCTGTGTCGCATGGAGCGGAGCGTGCAGGGCCCGTATTCAGCGTCCGTGAGAGCATTCATCTGGTTCTCAAAAGATATGAGCATCCGAAAACCGATAGTAGGGGAGCAAGTAATGATGAACATCTGCGGCTTTCTCAGCAGATGGTTCGCTGAAGAGTGGTTCTGGAATGCTGCGCTGAGGACTGAGCTGGCGCCAGTTCATCAGCTTCCGGACAATGTCATCTATGTGGACTTCAAGGCGATCCGGGAAGCAAAGGAGGGGGCGTGCGAGCGCAGATTATAGAGAAGCTGGAGGCCGGCCGGGTAAAATACGGCCGGTTCGCCAGTGTGCCTGGATCGGGCCCTCATGGCCTGTTTCTTGTGCAGGGGCCTTGCGGGTGTGAGCTCAAAATCAGTGGATTAGTTCGTCCTAGCTGGGAGCACGTCGCTGTCTCGACGCCGCGGCGTTGTCCAAACTGGGAGGAGATGTGCTTCGTAAAGGACCTATTTTGGAACGAAGAAGAATGCGTGATGCAATTGCATCCGCCGCATTCGCAATATGTCAATAACAGTCGGTATTGTCTGCATCTGTGGAAACCAATCCATCGGGACATCCCGATGCCGCCAGCAAGCTTTGTGGGTATCGTCGGGTTAGAGCCATCCGAAGCGGCAATATTGTTCTCACGAATGAGCGCAACGGCATGACGAGGACAACGATTTCCTGAAGAAAAGATCCGAGCCGGTGCCGCAGGGTTGGTTCTGCACCGCCGGAAGGCAGGGGGCCGCGGACATGTCGGGGCTTTCCGCCAGTCGCAAGTGCGGAAGTCTTGCCTCTGATATCCGCACACCAGGCGGGAGGTGCTCTATAAAGTGGACGCAAGAGATGTTTCATGTGCTGGAGCAGCCCGTGCCATTGCGGGCGGGATGATGATTGTTTTCAGCGGGGGCAACCACTCCGGCCAGAACTGCGTGCTTGTCGGCCGCTGCCCTGCGTCTGAAATCGGAAACGGCGGTTGAAGCGTGGGCTCGCGAATAGTCGGGCTCGAGTGCGACGCTCTTCCAAAGCTTATCAGTTCGTCAGCTCGTCGACAGCTTGCAGCAATATCATTCGTAGGCAGGGCGTGAGCTCCCCGCACTCGCTTTAGACTAAACGTACGCTGAAGAGACAGGCGAACCATCATGTATAATCGAGTTGGTGGCCAATCGATACGCTCTGATCAGGCCGACGAATCAAATCAGTCCGCTGACACTGGCAGCTTTGCGCAAGCGCTTACCGAGTGCGTGCAACGAGAGAGCTTGCCGCCTGAGGAGTTGTCTGACCGAATGGGACTCTGCTGCAGCAGGCCTCATACCTCAGACGCAAACGTTTACAGCCCGGGCTCCTCGAGCCCCAGCACGTCCTCTCTGTCCTCAGATTCCAATCTGTCCTCTCCGGGGGGGCCGATTCGTCCCCTGTTTCAATACAGGACGGCTGAATTGCCCGGGGCCAATGTCAACGGCATCTGCGTCGGTTTGGCAGCGGAGTGGCTCCGCAATCAGCACAGCAGCCCTGCATCCCGAATGGGCGCGCTGCGCCCGGGCGCTGAAAACCATGCCTCGGCGGCGGTGCGGCAGCGGCGGTATGAAGATATCAAGACTGAGTTGCGAAACGACAGGGCGGGAGGTTCTCACAACCTTCAGGCAAAAAGTACAATGCTGCGCGAGGCGGGTTTGGAGCCAGCTGACGAACAGACGCGATATAGGTTTGGCTCATCTTCGCGTATTGCCCAGATAGTGAACGAAGTCACCGCCGACCCGTCGATTTATTTACTCGGCTTACGGTTCGCCGCAGGTGGCGCACACACTATGGCAACGTCCACGTCGAATGGAATGACGACGCTCTTTGATCCCAATTATGGTGAGTTTACCGTTCGGTCGGACCAAATGGGTGAGCTGTTCAAAAGCCTCGCCGACCGCTACAGCAACCTGAACGGACATGATATATCGACGGTCGTCACACAAAGGATGACCTGAGCATCGGGCTTTCAATCGGCCGTTCCGACCGTGCCCGTGTCCTTCCCGGTTTTCGCGGAACCGAGCCGAATCGAGAGCGGCCGCGCCCCGTTGAAGTGGGGGGCGCACTGATAGCTGCGTCCTCCTTTAGCATGCGACAATTTGCTGTAATGGAGCTCATGGCGGCCCCGAAGATGAAGGCACGTTGATATAGCGGCCGCCCGACATCGATAGGTAGCCCATCCAGCCGTTTGCTTCGCCGCGAGATATCGGACGTCGGATACTACTAATGTTCCTGGTTGCTATGCTGACACTCCGGCACGTTTGGGAGGAACTGTCAGGCACCACGGCCTCTGGTGTGAAAGCGTGTTCGGCTTCGAGAAATCACAAACGGCCTGGACTTCGTTTCGGGAAGCGCGCATCTGCGGCATCACCTTTGCCGTGATCCACAATTGCAGCGTGCGTTTGGCTTGCCCCCTCGTCGGCTTTTCGAAAGCCAAGCCTCTTAGCATAGGCTCTCGTCTCTCGATTGATGCGGCCTATGACTGGACTGGTGGCAGTAAAAGCCGGGCGGATCTGCAAGAGATTATGTTCTCAAAACAGAAGGAGAGCTGTATGGATTTTAACCAGATCGACGGCGGTGGATCCCCAGGGTCTCCAGCAGCGTTCACCTGGACACAAGAGGATCAGGATCTATTCAGTCGGATCATCAATGAGCCCGGGCCATCCTCGTCCGCCGTGCCCGAGGAGACGGCGTACGATGTTTCATTCGCCGTTCCCGAGAAGTTTGCCCACGGCTCTCAATCCGCTCCCGGCCGAATGGTCGAGAGACTGGGCCGCTTGGGTCTCCTGCCTGACACCGACGATGCCGGCCAGGGTGACAGTTCGAGGCCGAGGCACAAAATCGTGGCCGCCAAAACCGATGTCACCAAGCCGACTATCAGCGGCGAGTCCGCTGTGAATGGCGCCCGGAACCTAGGCCGGACGATCCTGACCGACCGAATCCACCGATTGACGCCGTCGAAGCCCTGACACGCTCGTCTGCTGAAACAACCTATGGCGCGGACACGGTTGATGCCCGTTCGTCGAAGACCACCAGCCGGTTATGGCCAGCCTAATGGCGTCGCGCATGCGCAAGTCAAACCGCCTATGACCACTCTCATCCGGCTTAACCAATCCAATGAAACTACTCCGATGAATCCCGAGTCGGCTGTACGCTAATCAGATTTCCGTCAGGTCCAGGGCATATCTTCCGCGCTAGAGCGCACAATCGTACAAAACTGACTCGCACGTCAGGTTAGTGGCGAGTGACGTCCTGTCAACGCGGCCAAGGGGCTCCGCTCTGAAGCAAAAGTCGTTGAGGCCGACGCCGCAGGCCTCTATGCCACCGTCGGAATCGGCGCATTCTAGCTCGCATGGGAGATTGATTTTGACGAGAGCCGACTGGAGAGCGAAGGAAGCCGGCGGATCAGAGGTGGACTGGTCCAGCCCTGAAGCAGATCTTGGCGGCGGAAACGATCGCTCGAAGTTCAGTTCTGTCTTGCAGGGCTTGCGCTCTGAAAATCAGGACCTGACTGCGGGCTCGGCCCGAACGCCGACTTCGGCCAGCGATGCCCGACGCCGCACGTCAACCGATCCTTCCGTGAATACGCATGTCGACGAGCCAGCTTTGCGGTATTTGGCGCATCGCGGCGCGCCAAATTGGGAAGAAAGTGCGTCGCGTTCCGGTGCCGAGAGCCGTCGTGCCGAACAGCCCAGGAGTTCACGAGGTGCCTCTTCCTCGCACGGGCAATCTATATCGGACCTGGAGGCAGCGCCAAAGCGGCGGCGCCTGGATTATGTCGCCCCGCAGGGCAGGCAAGCCGCGATTTCAGAACAGCAATGTAACGCCGCTCTGGACGCCATTTATTTCGCTCGCGACATTGCCCAATTCTCACGTGCAGTGGTGGAAAACGACAAGCGGCTGCAGCGGGTCGACAAGAAGATCCATGCGGCCTTTATGCAAAAGGCTGCCGCCCAGTTCAGAAGCCAATTTGTTACCCACTTCGAGGACGATATCCGCCGCAGGGAATCCTTCGGCCACGCCACGGCATGCAACGCTGTGACTCGCGAGGCTGGCGGTCAGGAAGGCCTTGAAGCTTGCAAGGCGGTGGCATCTCGGGTGTCGCAGCTTTCCAATACGTTAATGCGCGAACTCAAGCCCGCTGCTCTTGCGCTGTTCGCGACATCATTCGGTCGGCAACAGCAGTCGAAGACATGCCGCAATGGAGTCATCAGAATCGCCGAGTTTTGTCGCGATGAACCCAAGGTACTTGCCGGGGCGAATAGCCAAAATCTCTCGCTGTTGGTGAACGGTTTCAGCAAGTGGACGCAGGAGGCGGGAACTCGTGAGGGCACGGAAGCTATCGCTCGCGTGGTCCGTCGTGCCGGCCGCAACAGCGAGCTCTCTGATTTTGAGCAGAAACATTTGGCGATGCTTGTGAACGGGTTCAGCAAATGGCCGGACGCGCCAGACTGTCGCGACGGCACGTTTGCGATCGCGTCTGAGGTTCTTCGCCGCCGTGAGTTCACTTTGTCCGGCTTTGAGCCGCAGACACTGGCGAATCTGGTAAGCGGCTTTAGCAAGTGGCCGGACGAGGCGGACCCGCGCGAGGCCACATTGGCGATCGCGAGTGAGGTGCTCCGCCGCGACCGCCGTGCTCGGCTCTCGGAATTCAATCACCAGAATCTGGCTAACCTGGTGAACGGCTTCAGCAAATGGCCGGACGCGCGGGACTGTCGTGACGCTACGCTTGCAATCGCGGGAGAGGTCCTTCGCCGCGACGAGCTCTTCCATTTTAAACCGCAGGAACTGGCAAATCTGGTGAACGGTTTCATCAAGTGGTCGGACGCGCGGGACTCGTTCGATGCGACGTTTGCGATCGCGGGCGAGGTCCTGCGCCGCGGCGCCCGGCATTTTGAGAGCCAGCACTTGGCGATGCTTGTGAACGGCTTCAGCAAATGGCCGGACGCGCGTGACTGTCGTGACGCTACGCTTGCGATCGCGGGTGAGGTCCTTCGCCGCGACCGTTATGCCTCGCTCTCTAAACTCACTCACCAGCAAGTGGCCAACCTGGTGAACGGCTTTAGCAAGTGGCCGGACGAGGCGGATACGCGCGACGCCACGTTTGCGATCGCGGGCGAGGTCCTTCGCCGCGACCGCCATGTCCGGCTCTCTGAATTCACCTACCAGGAACTGGCTAACCTGGTGAACGGGCTCAGCAAGTGGGCGGATGCGCCGGACTGTCGCGGCGCAACGGTTGCGATCGCGGGTGAGGTCCTTCGCCGCAGCGCCCGGCTCTCTCAGTTTATTCCGCAGGAGCTGGGGAACCTGGTGAATGGCTTCGGCAAGTGGCCGGACGCGCCGGAATGTCGCGAGGCGACGTTTGCGATCGCGGGTGAGCTGCTTCGCCGTGCCGAACTCGCCCATTTTTCCCACCAGCACCTCGCTAATCTGGTAAACGGTTTCAGCAAGTGGCCGGACGCGCGGGACTGCCGCGAGGCCACGTCTGCGATCGCACATGAGGTCCTTCGCCGCGGCACCCAGCTCTCTCATTTTACTCCGCAGGAGCTGGCGAACCTGGTGAACGGCTTCAGCAAGTGGCCTGACGCGCCGGACTGTGGCGACGCTACGGTTGCGATCGCGGGTGAGGTCGTTCACCGCGGCGCGCGCGGTGAGTTCGCACTCTCTGGTTTCAATCGTCGGGACTTTGCGCACCTGGTGAACGGCTTCAGCAAATGGCCGAATGCGCCGGCCTGCCGCGGCGCCACGTTTGCGATCGCGGGTGAGATCCTTCGTCGCGGTGCCCGGCATTTTAGCGACCAGCACTTGGCGATGCTTGTGAACGGCTTCAGCAAATGGCCGGACGCGCCGGACTGTCCCGAGGCCACGTTTGCGATCGCGCGTGAGGTCCTTCGCGCCGAACTCTTCGATTTTGCCCCGCAGGCACTGGCAAACCTAGTGAACGGGTTCAGCAAGTGGCCGGACGCGCCGGACTGTCGCGGCGCGACCTGTGCGATCGCGCATGAGGTCCTTCGCCGCGCCGAACTCTCTGATTTTACCCCCCAGGGATTGACGAACCTGGTGAACGGCTTCAGCAAGTGGCCGGAGGCGCCGGACTGTCGCAAGGCTGCGTTTGCCATTGCGGGTGAGGTCCTCCGCCGCGGCGCGCGCGATGAGTTTGCACTCTCTGATTTCAATCGTCAGGACTTTGCGAACCTGGTGAACGGCTTCAGCAAATGGCCGGAGAGTGAGGATTGTCTCAAAGCAACAATGGCAATCGCCCAGGAAACCCGTCAGCATCAGCTCTCCAATTTCCCTCCGCAGGCAGTGGCGAACCTTCTGAACGGCTTCAGCAAGTGGCCTGAGGAGCCGATATGCTGTCAGTCCACCATGGACATCGCGCGCGAATTGGGAGCTGGAGCGCAGCGATTTAGTGTGTTCACCACGCCTCAGCTGGCGATGCTCGCCAACGCTCTGTCCCGAACGATCATGAGGGCGGAGGAGAGTGGGGAGATTACGGATGCTGCTCTGCCGAAGGATCGGTTGCACAAGCTCGCCCACTACCTGCACTATGATAATGATCGCCTGTTGAAGGCTGAGGTTCTGAGCATCACGAACATTTTCAAGGCGCCGGGTAAGGCTGGCCTATTCGATGATCTCGGTTTGCTCGCGCCGACAGGCTTGAGTCGGCTCTCTGAATTGCGTTCAGCTCCTGGTTTTTCCGCCGAGAACAACCTTGAAACTATGGGTAATCTGAGTGCTGCTCTGCTGCCGCTCGCGCGCAGCCTAGAGAAGCCACTGCGCTGGCACCGCAGGCAGGCCCTCAACGTGCTCAACGACCTTCAGCCCGTGCTCGAGCAAAAGATCAAGGCGCATCTGAACGCGGGCGATGCGGAGCGGAGCCGTGGGCCCCTTGCGAGCCGGAGCCCCGCTTTATCGATCTATCAGACGCTCAAGGCCCGTGCGGCGCTGGAGCGATTGTTCAGGTCACCCTATGTCGAGGGCAACGGGGCAAATTTACGGGCCAGGCAGAAAGAGCTGCAGCGCGGCACGAGAGAGATCCTGGCAAGCGCTCGCGACCTGATTCAAGGTGATCTGTCCAGCATGAGCTGGAATCTGATTGCGCAGATCGAGGCTGACAGTCCAGTGGACGCGCTGGACTTGTTCATGGAGCAGGATGCGGCGGCGATCCAGGCGCAACATCCTCCGTCGGCGTTCGACGTGCATCAGGTATTGCGAGCCATGGACCACGCCCCGAGGTCTCCGCAGGGTGAGGCGGGACTGATGCAGCTGCCGGTCGTGGACATGCATGGGGGGCCGTTGGCCATGGAGCCGGAGACGCGGTACTCGATTTTCCATCGCCTGACTTCGGGGGTCCTGCCCGTCGTCGCGGTACAACTGCCGGCACCCCCGAGCGCATTCATGCTAGCGCGTACGGTAAATGTAAACGGTATCCCATACCGGATGGACCTGTTCGGCGGCAGCAGGTTAAAGCCGCCACGATTGACTGTGTCTCAAGTTGCGACCCGCACTCGAGACGAGCAAGCAAAGCCTTCGGGGGGGAAGCTGCTGGCGATTCCCTATGCCGAAACCGCGCCGGGTACAGCATTCGAGCAGCTGTCGCGCGCGTGGGCCCCTTTCAAAGAGGCCTATTATTATAATCAGCGCAGAGGCTTTGCGGCGCCTCCGGCGATCAAAGGTCTGTCACCCCACGACTCCGCGCTGGAAGGCGCCTTCAAACTGGCGCTGCTGCCGGACCGCCCTGCCAACGTGGGGCATCCCTTCCAGCTGAGGGGGCCGGACGGACCCATTGCATTGCGACCGCACGACGGCTGCGGCTTCATCCGAGGCTCGCTGGCCAAGCTTATGCCAGCTGTTCGCCGCGCCGGCGAGCAGGAAGGTCCTGACCGCGTGCATGCCTTTGCCGAGGGAACGAGAGCGTCCTTGCCAGCGATGGCCTTGCAACATTATCCGCGCAGCGAGCAAGTAGCGGATGAGGCCCGGCAGAAGGCGATGAGCTGGCTTGAGAGTCGGGTAAAGCAAGAACTGACGTCGGAGGAGCTGTTTCGGGTCGTAACAGCCGCGAACATCAATGGTCCGGGCGCCATCGCCATCCCATCCGGTGATGGCTGTCTGCATGTGCCGAGGCTCAAGAGCGAAACATTGACCGGTGGTGGCGTGCTGATCGGGCGATCGCCCTACGACCAACCCAACCTCCGCCCGTTCGCCCTCGATCGGGTCAGGTCAGCTGCGGATGGGGACCCGACTGCGGCGTTTCTCGATCAGTGCGTGACGATACAATACAGCTTCAACGTTGCCCACAAGTCGGGGGAGGAGCTGGCAGTCGATGATCCGACTTTCTTTGCCAAGGGGCTTCTGATCGTGGTGCCTGATGAAATGTGGCCGGCCGACTTCGCCGATCGTGGCTTGGTGATGTCCGCCGAGGACGTCAAGTGCCATTCGAGCTGGATCAAGGGCAAGGACCGCGTAACCGCGGACAGCGCGCTCGATTGTATCGGGATCCTGCAGGCCACTGAGATCTTCGCTCCGGGGTCCCTGGTTGCCATCCCGCCTGATGAGCAGAAAAAACTCGACGGCGACTTCGATGGCGATACGGCCATTATCATTGCCGACCGGCCGCAGCTTTACGAGCATGTCAGGCAATTCGACCAAGAGGAGCAAGCTCGCGGCCTCCGCTCGCTCAAGCCGCCAAAGTCCCATACCCCGGCGATTGAGGACGGTCGCTATAATTTCGGTCGCGCCAGCCAGATTCTCGCCGCCACGCGGAACGTTCTGGAAACCTATACCGGCCTGCAGCGAGGTTTTCTGGCTCAATCACATGAAGCCCGACAGTGGTTTGCCGAACGTGCCATATTCGGCACGTACGAAGGCATTGACCGAGAGCTCAAGCGAGACATCCGCGCCCTCCTGGAGCAGGAACAGGTTAGTGCTCACGACGTCCGGGACAAGCTCGAGAAGGCGCGGCACGATATCGAGCTGGCACACCATCCCATCGCGCGCGAGACGGCCGAGTTGCTTCTCACCGAACTCGAGGCGTGGGCGGCTGGTCTCGACCAGCAAGTCCCGCCCGAACTCCTGCCCGAAACAGCCGCTACTGCGAATGAAAGACAGCTCGCAATGAGCCAAGAGCTTTGCGAGCTGTTTCCGCCGCTTGCCGAGACCTATCCGGCAACGGCTCACCCACGGGACCGCGTCCAGCTTCTGGTCGATCGTTACCCTACGCGCATCGACCCCCGACCGGATGGTTACATGCCGCACGACCTCGTGCAAAGTGCAAAAAACCTGCTGAGCATCGGCATCAAAGTCGGAACTGACGCTTACAAATCCGACACTGGCGCTTACGCCTTTATGATCAAGAGCAGGCAGCTTCAGCGCCTGTTGCAACAGACACCCGGGTTGAAGTCGGCTCCATACACCAAGAGCTTGGCGGCTACCCTCAACCAAGGTCGTTTCGATGTCGATGCAGCCCTGGAGGATCTCAAGGACAATCCGACGCTGGCGGCTTCGATCATGCAAGCCTCGATCAAGCTCGCTGCCGAGCGGGGGATTCTGCGCGAACCGTCGGATCTAACGCTTGCTACCGAAGATGTCGCCACCACAATCACGTTGACTCGCGAGGAGGCGGCACAGCGCGCCCAAATGGAGGTTTCCCGCGCTCAAGCCGAAGAGAAGGACATCACCCGGACGGCAAAGGCGGTTGCCGAAGCCCTTAAGGTGGCCGGCATCGAGGTGAAGATGCCCCATTTGGCTAAGCGTCTTAGATCGCCAAGCTCAATGACAGACGAGCTCACCGGACTCCAGGCCAGCTCTGAGACCGGCGTCCAGCTTTTCAACAACGCTGTACGCCACGTCTTCGAATTCTCTGACAGGGATTTTACACGTGCCTTCAAGAAAGCCATTCTAGCGTTCGAGGAGAGCGGGTATAGCGAGGTCAGCACGACTAACTGGTTCAGGACGCGATCGCGGACCTTCGCTGGCATCAAGACAGTGTTCGGCACGCCTGGCGGTTACCGTTTTGAGCTCGAGTTTCACACGGCAGACAGCTACAAGGCCAAGCTCGACAATCATGAGACGTACAAGGAGCTGCAGAAGCTCAGACGGCTACAGCGAGGGAGCGAAGAGCCCCCGGATGAGTCTATAGCCGAGCAGCTCCTGGAGCGCGTGCGAGGGGCGTGCAACAGGGTTGTCATCCCCGAGGGTGCCGCAGAGATCCCCCATTGGGAAGCCGAAGCCGGCAATCGCGTTGGCGCTCGCCCTGCTCGTGTGTCGAACGTGACCCGGCCGACACGCGCAGCGCGGTCGGCACGCGCTACAGAGATTGTTGGCGCCCTCGACAACCGCCCGATCGTGCTCGTTGGCATGATGGGGGCCGGGAAATCCACTGTGGGACCTGCACTCGCAAAGCAGCTGGGGCTGACGTTCGTCGACTCCGATAAAGAGATCGAGGCGAAGACTGGCAAGTCCATAACCAGGATTTTCGCGGAGGACGGCGAGGCGCATTTCAGGGATCTCGAGGCGAACGAGATCTGCCGTCTGCTCGATCGGGGGCCGCTGGTGCTCGCAACCGGTGGCGGAGCCTTCATGTCCGAAGAAGTCCGCCGTCGTGTCGGCGAGAAGGCGGTCTCGATCTGGCTTAATACCAACGAGGACGTGATCAGGCGCAACCTGCGACACGACACCAACCGTCCGAAAATACAAACCGCGGACCGGGACGAGATGATCACAAAGCTGATGGAGCAGCGCAATCCTGTGTATAAGCTCGCCAATCTCACGATTGCCCCACAGGACCGGCGCGAACTCAAGAGCGCGGATGCTTGTCTTAGCGAGCTGCACGGCTATCTTTGCGCCGGTGGCGGGCTAGACGCCGGGCAATCTGGCTCGGTTATGGAGGAGATGCCATGATCCACGTCACTATAGACTGCTACGGCTCCCGTCAGACAATCCATCGCAGTGCTGGATCTGTGCTCGATTTCCGTCGACACCGTTCGACTTGTGATGTCAAACGTTTCAAATCGGGGTTTGTACCCGGGAGCCCTGGCCGATGCCGGCTTCGTTGACGGCGCCACGGATTTGCCAGCTGACGATATCGCGGCCGACTACGCTCTGCTGCACGAGCAGTTGCGAGGCATGATCAGTTTCCTGCGGCGCAGACGCGGCTGGTTGAGCCCAAGCAAAGTCATCTGCTGGCAGCGAAATGACCTTCAGGAAACCTCAAGGGCGATTTCTACGACCGGAATGGCGACGACACGGCCAGCTTTAGTTTCTGTCATTGAATGACGACGGTCCAGCTGACAATGCCCATTGGTCTCCACTCCTGCTGGATCGCCACGCGCCGGAACAGGTGGTTGCTTATGACTACTATTCCGCCGGATCGCGCAACAGCACCGCTGCGGAACAGCTCGCAGAGACTGCGCGCCGGCTGCAGCCAGCTCGCATAACCCAGCAGCGAAATGGCTCCGATTGTGGCGTGTTTGTGGTGGATGCTAAGGTGGCCTTGGTTGGACGATTCGCACAAGGAGAGCGGCCTGGGCCCGTGTGCATCTCGCCCACCTCGTCGCCGATCGGCCGGCACCGCAGCACCGATTGATGGTTGGGGCGAACGGCTCTGGCATGTCCCTGAATGTCTGAACAAGTCCGGCTTGGCGGCGTTTGACGCGGTAGACTGGGAGAGCCGAGCCCACAAACGGAAGGCTGAGGGATTTACATTTTGGCGCAAGCATAACCAGCGTTGCCGACATAACTACTGCATTCGCGGGTGGACGGCGGCGATCACGATCAGGTTGACATTGCGCGCGCCCATCTGTTTGTTGCTCCGTAGGCAGGGCTGGGCAGTTGTGACCAGCTGCCGATGTGATGCCAACTATCTTAGCTTTCGGGCGATGCGCATCGAGAGGTTGATCTCGGAAAAGACCTGCTGAATCGGATTACGGCAACAGCATCCACTTTCTTGGTGCGGAGGACAGCAACGCTAAGCCCAACATCAGTGTCGGGTGTCGACGCGGGCGATTGTAGATCAATCGTCTCCGACCGGACGTCCTCCCGTCGCTCGCCGACAACGACCGTGCTGCCGGTCCTGATCAAGTTAATTGAGCATTCCCGGTTCAATAGTGCGAGGCTTGGATGAACGGCCCTGGGAGTATGTCGATGAGATCATCGACGATTGTCAGGGCACGTATGCGCGCCAATCGCCTCATCAAGCGTACGCGCGAAATGCATCCTAGATAAAGGAGATACCGCAATGGTATCGCCTTGTCGCTCCCTCTCTCGAGGTTTGCCTGAGTAGCGCCCTATCCTCGCTCTCGCCAGCGTTCTGCGGCCTTAAACGCGAGTGCATATGGCCTGATTGAGAAAATCGCGCAACGCGCAATCCCCGACGGCACCACGCGCTCAAAATAGACGTCGAGCGCCAATCAAATGGGCCTCAGGCTACGCTCACATCCGGAACCCAAACAAGTGCGCCTATAGGGCGCCGAGCAGTTCGATCCCAACGTCGTCGACCGGAGGGCGCTTGAGGCCGCCGTCAACGCATTGTCGGAAATATGGAAGCCGCGCCGGCGATTCGTGACGAATGTCGGAAAGCTGACGTACTCAGGCCCTGAGAAAGCGCGCAGAACAGCGACTTCAGTTGGCGCGCCGCTTGCTTCGTTCACGGCGTCAGCAGGAGATTACCTATGTTGCTAGCTGTGGTGGAGCGACACGTCGAGTATCCAGCGAAAGAGCGTCGTCTGCACTGAAATCTCGAACAGAACGATGCAGGTCTTCGCCGTCTGAAGCCCAGTTCGAAATACGCAGCCCGATCGCGTCCACGAGCCCGCAAGCCGCGTGCGCCTTGGTGTTTCCAGAGGCAATGTCGGGGCACTTAATTGGACGCTCCAGATATCTGTTCATATAAGTCACTCGTGCGGATATGAGAAGAAGCCCGACGATCTCACGGATAAACGTAGCGAATGCGCGTCCCGTCGATGTGTACGTATCTCCCGTCAACTTGACAGCCAATGGCAGAGCACATCTGGGCCATGCCGCGGGGCCGTATCTCAGAATGGATATTGTGCAGAAGCACCTCAAGAGAGCGGGCCATCATGTCCGTTCGGGACTGACGACCGACGGTTTCGAGAATCATGTCCTTGTTCGAGCGGCCCGTGAGAACGTCGATCCGTCCGACTTAGCCCACGCTTTCCATACGAAAATCGTCGAGGATCTCGCCTCGGTAGGTATCGTTTTCGATCATTTCGATGATCCGGCGTATGGCAGGAATCTGCGGCGCTTTTCGAAAGTCGGCAACGCGCTCATGGGCGCCTTATCTGCAGCGGGCTCGCTACATTTCTCCGCGGTCCACTTACCAATGGACGATGCGGGTTCTGCCGCCACACCACGAGAAGAGCGGTTCTGCATCGGAGGCTGGTTCGGTGCCACCTGTCCGGTTTGCCTGGCCGCAGCAGGTAGCTTCTTCTGCGAACGGTGTGGACATCATTTCGAGCCCGAGGAAGCGTTGAATCCGTTATCGAGGCGCGGGCGGATTGTCGAGTGGCCGGAGAATATTTCCGCGTTCCTTTCAATTCCGGAAAAGGAACTGCTTCTACGAGCTTGGGACGATACTGCCATCGAAGCCGGCTTTCTGGAGATAGGACATCGATATGTCGCGCGCAAAGGACAGCAAATGCGGCTGACCGTGCCGGGACTCCACGGGTTGGCCTGGAAGTCGCGGCATTTCGACACCCAGCAGATATTGTTTAGCTACTCCTCGTTACTCTACGCTCACTCTCTCTATTGCGGGCAAAAGGACACGGAGGACGCGGGCAAGCCAAGTCCTTTTGCGCGCGAGTCCGATGCGTTCCTCATCGGCGGTACTGGTATCGATAACACCATTCCGATGCTTGTCGGAGTTACTGGATGCGCGTTAGGCCAGAACTCGTTTCGCTCGTTCGATCGAATTTTCTTTAATCACTTCCTTCGGCTGAACGGATCGAAGTTCTCGACCAGTCGCGGGCACGTGATCTGGGCAGGTGACATCGCTAGAATTCCAAATATATCCGTCGATGTACTTAGAGTGTACCTGTCCGAAGTCTGCCCGGAAGAAGCTGAAACCGATTTGGTGCCAGAACAACTGGTCCATCGTTACAATGCAGTTCTCGATAGGATATCTGCGGCCATCGACCGCTGCACGGAATCCATAAACGCGATGCCGGCTCTCGCTGGATGTCACGTCGATGGCGCGATGATGGCCACGCTGGATGGGCTCTACGAGAAACAGTGCGCCGCGCTTTCGCTCGATCATCTACGCGTATCACAAGCGTCGAGGCCGGTTATCGATTGGGTCGATCATCTTGATGGCGCGCTGGACCATCACTGCGCCTACACTTGGCTTATGGGATTCAGCATACTGGCTTGGCCGCTGATGCCCAAGATAGCAGGAGCCTTGTGGCACTGGCTCGGTCATGGCGCACATCCCGTCGCTGCACGTGCATCGACGCCTTCATTCCAACGATGCGGAACCGCACCGCAGATCGGTGGGCGCAGGCTGGCGGTTGCGGATATTGAACGATGCCTTCCGGGGAAGATTGCAGCATGACACGCGCCGCAAACATCGCTCCTGCGGACAAACTGCCCAGTGCAGTCCCGTTGCAAGTTTCCATCCCATTCATGCTTGGCAGTATCAGCCTGGCCACATCCTATGGCTCAAGCTTCTTCCTCGTGGATGCCCTGAGGTCCATTGGGCAGAGCGCCACGACCGCTGGAGCCGTCATTTCGACCGGTACGATCGCGACAATACTGTGTTCGCTCCTCGTCGGCCGGATCGCAGATTCAGTGGGCTTGACGCGAACTATCAGCGCGGCCGCGGTGATGATGACGATCGCGATGGCATGTTTCGCGTCCGCGTCAACTTCGACGCTTTTCGCTTACGCAGGCGGATTTTTTCTCGGCGTTGGGTGGTCTGGCTTTTATATGCTGGCGCCGCTTGAAGTCCTGAGACACGTGCGGTCTGAGGCTCGGATCAAGTATCTTACCCTGCTTTCAGGGTCTCAAATGCTGGGTATCGGACTTGCTGCTCCTCTCGCGCGCGCCGTCGCGGAGACTGCAGGATCCTATATTGCAGTTTATGCCCTGTTCGCCGCCGCATGTCTTGTCGCCGCGACCTTTTTCGAGCTTGCGGGCAGGGGCGCCCACGCTTCTCAACCGAGGATGCCGAATGTAGGTCTCACCCTGCAAGGCGTGATGGAGATCTTCAGATCGAGCACGCGCTATCCGATCATCATGATCGGCGTGGGGGGATGCGTTTTCGCCGGTCTTTTCACGTTCCAAACGCTTTACGCCGCGTCGCGGGCGCAATCTGCCGACACGTTCTTTCTTGTCTTCACGCTGACAGCCGTCTTCATGCGATTTGCGGTGGCACCGATTATTGGAAAAGTCCGCATTGAACGCGCGGTCGCGGTGCTCTTCATGTGCACCATTGCGGGACTGTTGATCCTTTTCGTCAATGTAGACAGTACAGCGATCTACATCATCGGAACAATGGTGTTCGCGCTGGGATACGGTCTAAGCTATTCGACGCTGAACAGCATGGCCGTCGATCTTGCCGACCGGGATGGGACCCCACTGGCCATTGCGTCTCAGGTATTCACGCTCTCCTACTTCGTCGGCTTGTTCGGATTTCCGAGCATCGCCGGACAAATCGTGAAGGCCAGCAGCTTCGATCATCTTCTGATGAGCATGATGATGCTTGTCGTCGCCAATGCCGTAATTCTTACGACACAGGTGTTCTCGGCCGGCCGGGCGCACTGACCAGCTTCTTGCGGAGAATCACGGGATGCCCAAGCAAAGCGATAACCATGACGTAGTCGCGATCGGCGCGGGTCCGGCTAATCTGAGCTTGGCAGCGCTCGCAACTCCAATTCCGGAAGTTTCCTTGAACATCCTCGAGAGTTCGGAGACGCTCAGGTGGCATCCCGGCCTACTCATAGGAGGCTCGGTCATGCAAACTAGCCCGCTGAAAGACCTAGTCACGCCCGCGGATCCAACGAGCGCATACAGCTTCCTCGCCTATTTGCATGATAAAAGGCGTCTTTATCAAGCTATCGTGCGGGGACTGACGTCTGTCAGCCGCAGTGAATTTGAAGACTATTTGCGCTGGGCGGCGGCGAAGCTGCCAAACATTCGATTTGGCGTGCACGTTACCGCAGTCGAATTGCGCGGCGAGCTCTTCAATATCACAACGAGTTGCCGCAATTACCAAACCAGTACGATTGTGGTTGGTGTTGGCAGGGTACCGTCTGTCCCCGAGTGGGGCCGTAATGCACCGCCAAATGAGGTGTTTCACGGTAGTGCCCTTCTCCTGCAGCGGCGTGAGCTTTCCGGCAAGCGCGTTGTGGTCGTAGGCGGCGGCCAAAGCGGGGCCGAAATATTTCTTCACCTGCTTGGTGGTGCGTGCGGTCCGTTGGGAACTCTGACGTGGGTGACATGCCGCGCAAACATATTCGCCCTCGAAGACAGTCCTTTCGTCAATGAATGGTTCTTTCCGCAACATGGTGATTGGTTCTTTGACAAGAGTGCGGCGGCCCGAAAGGAAAGTCTTGAGCGACAGATATTGGCCAGCGACGGCGTCAATGGCTCGACGCTGCGCGCTATCTACAATGCACTGTACGATCGCGAAGTTCATAAGCGGTCCTATCCAGAGCATGTAGAAATACGCGTGGCCACGACGGCTGAGGACTTGCTCGGCGTCTCTCCCTTTCGCTTGCGCTTGCGCCACCAGGAGACGGGCGCTTGTTCACAGCTTGTCGCAGACATTGTCGTCCTAGCGACAGGCTATCGCACCGAAATCCCTTCGTTTCTAAAGCCGATCGCAGGTCGGCTCACGGTCTTGGATGCCCCAGGTGGCTCCCAAGAGATCATGGTCGACAAGCAGTTCTCGGCGCGCTTTGACGGTCCCAGAAAGTGTCGTTTGTACGTCCAGAACGGCGCACGCTTTCAGCATGGCATCGCCGATACAAATCTGAGCCTGGTTCCTTGGCGTGCTTCGCTGATCCTCAATTCGATCATCGGCCGCGTAGCTTACGACTGCGGCCCTGCAACCGGTGCCCTCAGGTGGGATGGCGTTGATCCCGAGGCCTCCTGCTGACCGGCGAACAGGTCTGCGCCATGTCAGGACCGGCCGATAGTCGTTCGGAGTATACGATGAAGAATGCACAGTTGATGACCCTGGGTGAAATGACGGTCTATAGTCCCGGTGTAGTCTTGCAGCCCGTCCAAGATTCCGAGACCGCTTGTCCCGTCGAACTCATCGAATTCCGACTGGATCCGTTCGCGGTGTCGGCGCCTCATTCCCATCCGTCCTGCGAGATCTGGCGCATCACGAGCGGCCATGGGCGGGTGATAACGGATGACGGAGAGTTGGCTATCAAGGCCGGCGATCTGGTGTTTTTGCAGCCAGATCGAACCCACTATCTTGAAAATCGTGGTGGCGAAGTTCTGAGCGCTTTGTCCATCGCCTGGGAGCGGGCCCGATGACCGACAGCATTCATGACCTCGCGGTCATTGGAGCCGGGGTCATGGGCCTGAGTGCCGCCTTCATTGCAGCGCGTAGTAATCCTCGGGACAGAATCGTCATCTTCGAACGAGAGACCGTAGGGGCAGGTGCCAGCGGGTTTGCTCCAGGAATCCAGATTAACATCGGCCGTAATGAAAAGGAAAGAAGCCTGTTCATTCGCGGTTCGAAGATTTGGCGAGAGCTCTATCCCGATGGGCGGTGGCCCGATGGTCGGAACTGTGACGTGTTCTGGTTGACGCGTCATCCGGGAGAACTCGCTCAGATGAATTGCGTGGGCGATACCACCCCATCAACATCCTTCGCGCTCACAGGGAGGCTTTCCTCGCTGCCGCGGTTTTTGGTTCCCGACGATATGGCCGTGATGCTGGATCGGGGGTCTTACTGCCCGGTCCGTTCCATTCTTCAGGATCTGGCCCAAAGGCTCAAAGCCGGGGGAATTTCGATATGCGAGGGCACATCTATCGAACGGATATGGCAGGGGCCAAGCCGTATCCTTCTTCAGGCCTCTGATGATACCGAACGCTCGGCAAAGCGAGCCATTCTGGCAATCGGTCCATGGCTTCAAGGATCACCGTTGCGCGCGCATCTCGCGGACGAGCCGCGATTGCGAGTAAAAAAGATCGTCGCGCTTCACTTGGCGGCGCGTCCTACCGCGAACTGTCCAATGATCGCCCTGTTCGATGACTACGCGTTCCTCATTCCCATGATCGAGGAGGGGTATTGGCTGTTCAGCTTCACATCGCAAGAATGGGATGTGAGGCCTGACGCCGGCGGGCTGCAGGTCAGTTCGGACGATCTGGCGCGAGCCACCGCAATCCTGGCAAAATGGTTTTCCCCTGACATGCCTGCGGTGGCATCAGCGCGTGTGTTTTGCGATTGCTATTCAGACGATGGTGTCCCGTTCTCTCGTCCGGCTCAAGATGTCGCCGGACTGTATGTCATTGGCGGCGGAGCGGGTAACGGGTTTCGCTTCGGACCGGCGTGTGCGGAAGAGGCAATAGGATCCCTGTATTCTCACCATCGATAGGTTTCCGGCGTGCCGTGATGAGAAGACAAATGCCAGATACGATTGGTATGGAAGCCGATCCCCAGCATGATCTTGCAGCTGCTGGCCGCGAGACGTCGAGATCGACCATGATCGTCGATCTCAGCGCCATTGAAGCCAATTATCGCAAGTGCCAGGCGCTTGCGCCTCGCAGCGCTTGCGGCGCCGTTGTCAAGGCCGATGCCTACGGTCTTGGCGCGGCACGGATCGCGCCCTTTCTGGCTTCGCTCGGCTGCGCGCACTTTTTCGTAGCCGATGTGGAGGAAGGCATTGCCCTGCGCGATGAGGTGCCATCGTTCGCAAAGATCTATATGCTCCACGGCGCTATGCCAGGCATGGAACTGGCGGCCGAGCAGCACAATTTGCTGCCAATTCTCAACAGCAGGGAGCAATTGGAGGCTTGGCTTCGGCATTGCCGGCTTCGGAATCGCGCGCTGCCAGCAGGAATTCATGTCGACACGGGCCTGTCTCGGTTGGGCTTTTCCATTGATGAGCTGGACACGATCGCCGGGAATGGAAGCGGGTTATCGGAAATGCGTGTCGTGCTGTTCATGAGCCAGCTCGCTTGTGCAGAGTGGCGAAACGAGGTCTGCCTCGAACAACTAAATCGGTTTCGCAGACTTGCCCATTTGTTCCCGAATGCGATTCTTTCTTTATCGAATTCGGCGGGACTGCTCGCCGGATATGAATTTCACTTTGATCTCATAAGAGCGGGCGGGGGAATCTTCGGCTTCTCGACGTCCGATGATCCCGATTTCAAACCAAAGCAAGTCGTCCGTCTACGAACGAAAATCATCCAATCCCGTGTAGTCGAGCGCGGAGAAGCCATTGGCTATTTCAGGTCCTACACCGTGAAGAAGCGGATGCGGATCGCGGCGGCCGCTATTGGTTATGCCGATGGATTTCCGCGTACGCTCGGCAATCGAGGGCACGTCTTCATATGTGGGAGTCGCGTCCCTATCGTCGGGTTCGTTTCGATGGATGTTATTACCATTGATGTAACTGACCTGGACGAGAATTGGACACGGCCAGGTACGGTGGTGGACCTCATTTGCCCGGAGCAAACCGTGGGAGATATGGCGTCATCCGCGAAAATGCTGAGCGATGAATTGACCACAGGCATCGGACGGCGATGCCGCAGACTTTACGTCTCATCCGAACGAAATGATATGAGGTACCGGTGAACTCCTCCACTCGCCGATCCCAGCAAGTCAATCGAGCGATTTATCTAGGCGATGAAGGCATACGTCTCATGCGTCCGACCTATTTCACCGCCGAGGTGCGTCGATTCCACCGCCGCGAGAAACTGTTCTACCTCGATCTTCTGGATGCGACCCGATACGAGTTGATCATAGAAGTAGGTTGTAGCGGCTATCGCCTTATCGGCATCAAAAACGACGACAACGATTATCTTGGCATCGATATAAGTCCACCTCGTGTGCGCCGGTTAAAGAGCAGGAGAGGAGCAGTGATCCGTTGTGAGGCCGGAAAGTTCTTCAAAAAAACACGGCTGGTCGATGAGATAATGCGCCGATATGAGGAAAGGGTGCTTTGCATACTGCCATTTAATTTTCTTGGTACGATGGATGCGCCGATCGACTTTCTGACGCTGGTCTGTAAAACGCCATTTGATCTAGCTTTGTCGCTCTTTTCGACGAGCGAGACGGCAACGTTGGCTCGCCGCGAATACTATGATCTTTGCGGCATTGCCGTTCGGGAGGTAGTGCGCACGGATGACTATGTTCGGTTAGATTGCTCGAACGGGTTCCAGGCGTTCGCTTTCGATCCGGTCTTCCTCGTGAACCATATATCGGCGTATGGCTTCCGCTTGAACGACATACAACATTTTGATGTCTGTAACTTCCTCCATTTCAAAAAGAGTCATCAGGAAATAGCTGGTCAAGATACCGAACACAGATGTTAGATCGTCGACGTCAGGCGGCAAGCAAGCAACAAGGAATGCTACCGTCATTTGCCGGCCCAGGGAGGCAACGACGAGCATACGGCCGTGCCAAACCGAGAGCTGAGGCTCGCGACGATCGAGACGGTGTCGCACCGCGGAGTGTTCCTTCGGCTTCGCTCCACTTCTTACGATGAGGCTGAAATCGTACTGCGCAGCCTTCGGCGTGCCGAAAGCAAAGCCCTTGTGCACTTTCTCGAGACTGTGTCGTCCAAGTCACCAAAGAGTCTGAGCTTCGGCCTATGTTCAGCCGGAGAGAGGACTTCCATGTACGACGTCTACCTGAACGAACGGAACGACCTTCTCGTCGTTCCTCGAGGCAGTTGCATTCCAATCGATCTCAACAGGAACTGGCGGAAGAAACGTGTCGTTCGCTCGGTCAGCGAGCAAATCCGCGAAGATGTCCGAATCCATGGCTACCATCGGCGAAAGCTCCCGCTAAGTCGCTCAATGAAAGCCTTGGCTGACACGTCGGCTTGATCTACATACTACGAGTGATGATCTGCAAATAAGTTGCGAACGGCCGTAAATTCGCGGCGTTTCATTGGCGGGCCGAGAGTGCCGACGCTCCCTTCGCGAGCGACCGCCTTCCAGTGATCCGGACGAGGTCGTCAGCGCTTGCGACAACCCAAACGATCGCACCTGCCTACAGATGATAGCGAGCGGCTTTATGGGGCTATTTCCCGCTTTCGCAGAGAGAATGCGACCAATAGCATGCTCGTCCAAACCGATGTTACGCGAAGATCCTGCTGGATTTTGAAAGCGGGAACCGGTGAGCAAACAAAAGGGCAGGATCGTGATACCCATCAGGTCGGGACGTTGACGCTTCTTGGCTGAGATTCACACGCGTCATTTCCGGAACCCAAATTCATTCCGATGATGCGAGCGCAGCGCGGGGTTATTTTCATTTCGTGATTTCGACGACCAGCGGCTCGGCGGGCTTAGCTTGAACCCCTCGGTGGGGCCGCTTCTTTACGTGATCTTATTGGTGCGTTGTGACTAATCAGGGCGCTACCAGAGAACTTTGTCGGCGCTATTTCTCCAAAGCTCGATCAACGGATCGATCGTCCACACCTGAAGGAAGTTCGAGTAACGACCGCTCTCGTGACGCTTCCGTTACTTAGCCAGCGGTGTCCTCCGCAGCGACTTCCTATCGCCTGAGCCGAACTTATTCCTGGCCACCGCTAGATGCCCCTGCTTTCCCAAGAAGGATCTCGGCACGACGCCACAACTGTCCTGGTCAGATAGCTGCGACAATGCCAAGCACCCTGTTCGGAAGAAACGTTGTCCATCCGAGTGTCGAGGTCCGCGGCTTGGCTGGCGCAACGCTATAGTAAATGTACATCGCTCGTGGCTTCGTCCAGAGCGTTCTCGGCTCTGCTCCCTGACACACACCAGATCCTTGGATCGATCTGGACCGTTGGCTTCGAATTGAGAGGTCGCGAAATCCGCGATCGGAGGACATGTTCTCATGGAACGGCATCAATAGTCAGTGGTTGATCGGCAAAAGGCATTCCGGCACGAGGTGGGACACAATCAGCGTACTTTCCGTAGCATACCTGACGTGTTCATCCGCCGCTATGCTGAGGCCCATTCACTCTGCTCAAGGCCGAGCGGCGCCCGAAGACGTCAGGCTAGCTAACTTAGGCGCTGATATGAATGGCTCGATGGTTTCGCCGTCGGGTTTTTCTGGGCTAGCCGCCGAACCAGCTTCCGGCTGGCAATAGCCCCCCGCGGGTGCAGGCCTGCCCGAAGTCGAAAAACCCTGGCATTGCTGCCAGGGTTCCATCGGTCGATCCTCTGAGAGGCCGATCAGAAGTCCATGCCGCCCATGCCGCCGCCCGGAGGCATGGCGGGACCGGGCGCGATCTTCTTCGGCAGCTCGGCAACCATCGCTTCCGTGGTGATCAAGAGCGCCGCCACGGAGGAGGCGTTCTGGACCGCGATGCGCACGACCTTGGTCGGGTCGATAATGCCCTTGGAGACAAGGTTGCTGTACTCGCCAGTCTGCGCGTCGAAGCCGTAAGAGTACTGATCCTGCTCTAGGACTTTACCGACCACGACCGAGCCATCTTCACCGGCGTTGATCGCGATCTGCCGAGCCGGCCAAGATAGCGCCTTGCGCACGATCTCGACGCCGGTCTTCTGGTCGTCGTTCTTGGTGCGCAGGCCCTTGAGCTGCTCGGAGGCACGGAGCAGGGCGACGCCGCCGCCCGGGAGAATGCCTTCCTCGACAGCCGCGCGGGTCGCGTGCATCGCGTCATCAACGCGATCCTTGCGCTCCTTCACCTCGACCTCGGTCGCGCCGCCGACGCGGATCACCGCGACGCCGCCTGCGAGCTTGGCGAGACGCTCCTGCAGCTTCTCACGGTCGTAGTCCGAGGTGGTTTCCTCGATCTGCGCCTTGATCTGGGCAACGCGGGCGTCGATGTCGGCCTTCTTGCCGGCGCCGTTGACGATCGTGGTGTTCTCCTTGTCGATCATCACCTTCTTGGCGCGACCGAGCATGTTGAGCGTGACGTTCTCAAGCTTGATGCCGAGGTCTTCCGAGATGGCCTGGCCGCCGGTCAGGATCGCGACGTCCTGCAGCATGGCCTTGCGGCGATCGCCGAAGCCCGGAGCCTTGACGGCCGCGACCTTCAGGCCGCCACGCAGGCGGTTGACGACGAGGGTGGCGAGCGCTTCGCCTTCGACGTCTTCAGCGACGATTACCAATGGCTTACCGGTCTGCACCACGGCCTCGAGCAGCGGCAGCAGCTCGTTCAGCGAGGAGAGCTTCTTCTCGTTGATGAGGATGTAGGCGTCGTCCATCTCGACGCGCATCTTGTCGGCGTTGGTGACGAAGTAGGGCGAGATGTAGCCGCGGTCGAACTGCATGCCCTCGACGACGTCGAGCTCGGTCTCGAGCGACTTGGCTTCCTCGACCGTGATCACGCCCTCGTTGCCGACCTTCTTCATGGCGTCGGCGAGGAACTTGCCGATCTCGGCATCGCCGTTGGCCGAAATGGTGCCGACCTGGGCGATCTCCTCGTTCGAGGTGACCTTCTTCGAGTTCTTCTGGAGGTCGGCCACGACGGCTTCGACCGCGAGGTCGATACCGCGCTTCAGATCCATCGGGTTCATGCCGGCGGCCACCGACTTGGCGCCTTCGCGCACGATGGCAGCCGCAAGCACGGTCGCCGTGGTGGTGCCGTCGCCGGCCGCGTCCGCCGCCTTGGCCGCAACCTCGCGCACCATCTGGGCGCCCATATTCTCGAACTTTTCCTCGAGCTCCACTTCCTTGGCGACGGCGACGCCGTCTTTGGTGATGCGGGGAGCGCCGAACGACTTCTCAAGCACCACGTTGCGGCCCTTCGGACCGAGGGTGACCTGCACGGCATTGGCGAGGATGTCGACACCGCGCAACATGCGGTCTCGCGCTTCTACGCCGAACTTAACTTCCTTGGCTGACATAATCGAATTCCTCAGTGTAATTCCTCATCCTGCGGTACGCCCGGCAAGGCGCTCGTCAGGGCTGAGCGGTGGGAGCGCTGGACTAGGCGGCTTTCTTCTTGGAAAACACATCGGTGAGAACGCCCATGATATCGCTCTCCTTCATGATTAACAGCTCCTGACCGTCGACCTTGACCTCGGTGCCTGACCACTTTCCGAACAGCACGCGATCGCCGACCTCCACGTCGATCGGAATCAGCTTACCGGCCTCGTCACGGCCGCCTGGACCAACCGCTACGACTTCGCCCTGCGAGGGCTTTTCCTTGGCTGTGTCGGGAATGATGATGCCGCCAGCTGTCTTCTCTTCAGCGTCGATGCGCTTGACCACGACGCGGTCGTGAAGCGGACGGAAATTCATGCAAGCCTCCTGAGCATTTGAACGAGTAGAGATGGGCACATTGTGAACAGCCCAATTACTGCAAGAGCCAGGCCAGAGCTGAGCGGAGTAATCCGCCTGCAGTTCTGCTGAATCGCGCACTTGGCCGGCGCGTTCATTCGTCCGGAAGCAAACGCCCTCATGTACACAGCTCGCCAAGCTGTTACGAATCTGACATTGCGTTTCGTCAAAGCTCGAGTTTACTGCCAGCGCATTGGCCAAATCGTGCACGCTGGCGCAGCAAGGTCTGGCCATTCACGAGAACCCGGAGGACGATCGACGGATGGACGGCAATCGAGCGCGGACAGTCTCTTTCCGTAGCTTTTCCACGGATCTTCGTTGTCAGCCCGCAGACCAAATCTGCTCATACGAATTCGGCTGGGAGCAACTATGCGGCCGGCCTGGTTGGTGTCGACGGCATTTCATTCAATAGCGCTGACTGATCAAGGGAATTGGACCGGCATATGGATTATATACGTTGATATACGTTGTGCCGAAGCGTCTGGCGTGTGATTGCGGATTTGAAGACGAATTCAACCGATCTCCGCGCCAATGGAAAAACAACCTGTGTCATCGTCTGTAGAAGTACATCAGCACATCATCTCACTTCTTCAGAAGCCGAATCCGGTCATCTTGGATATCGGTTGCAATGACGGAACCGATACGCAGCATTTTCTTACCCTGTGCCCAAACGCTCAGCTTTACTGCTTTGAGCCGGACCCTCGGGCGATCGCGCGCTTCAAAAAGAAGTTGGGTCCTTCCCTCGCGAAGGTGAAGCTGCTTGAAATCGCGATCAGTGATCGAAACGGGACGATCGATTTCCATCCAAGCAATGCGGATGGAGATGCAAAAGAATGGGATCTCTCCGGCTCAATACGCCGGCCGAAAAACCATCTTACCGAGTATGATTGGGTTCGGTTCGATCGGCCGTTCTCGGTTGAAACCCGACGGCTGGACGATTGGTGCAGCGACGCCAAGGTGAATACGGTCGATTTCATCTGGATGGATGTCCAAGGCGCGGAGGCCGACGTCATCGCTGGCGGCATGCAGACCTTGAGCAACACGCGATTCATCTACACGGAATATAGCGACAGAGAGCTCTACGAAGGGCAGCTGTCGATGCAAGCCATTCTTGATCTATTACCGTCATTCGAAGTGGCGGCCCATTATCCCCGGGCTGTGGAAGGTGATATACTGCTCAGGAATACGCGCTTTTAGCGCCTGCCACCTATCCGCCCCTCATTCACCTCTGGAAGGCTTGCTGCGTATTCTCTCCAGCGTGCCGCTGCACGACGGCCGATTACCAAGCAAAACGATGCGGTGGTCCGGATAGGTGCGCTCTGAACATTTCTTTCACATCTCCGGTCGCCATGCAGTCTTGGCTACGCTCGCATAGGTAGGATCTCTCGACGGTCTTTGTGATGGTCTGACAATCATTTATTCAGCGAGCTCGCCACGGTCAGCGACCGCGAGGCCAGCAGCTCGAGCCTTCTCAGATGCATGAACCAGCACTGCCAGCCGACGCTCGAAGCGCTTAATCGTCTGAACTGCTGCTGCGTGCTCTGGCCCTCTAGGAAGCCGATCCACTGCCTTGAATAAATGCCAGAGCAATTGCATCAGTTCTCGTAGATCCTTAAGACTCGCCACTTCGATTGCGCGCATAGTGCTGTTGTTGTGCCGATGAGAAAGCATGCTGAAGCATTCCTGTTCAGCCCAAGTCAATCGCCCAGCGAGGTGAGTATAGCGAGCTGGTCGTCTTCGTCAGCTGCAGCTTGTATTCTGCGTTGCTGGTAGAAAGCATCGTCGATGAGAACCTCTGCGTCATCACTTTGCGAATACAACTGCATTAGCACATGAGACCAAAAAAACATCCGATCCATGCGGGAAGCCAATCCATTCATTGAACGAAGACTTGCAACGACCGTGCCATCGCTAAACTCAATTCAGAAAAGCACGAAATGGGGATGCTAGCTCGCAGTTGATCGGCGTTGTAAACCCGACATGCAGGTCGGCACTGTGCCTGTTGCTGTCAGGAATGAGAATTGTCTGGCTTGGGCTGGCGACTCATCTTGATCGCTCGCGCCACCCGTGAGAAAGTCGTCCAAACCAAAAACATAGAGCGGATAGGGCGTATGCTTGCGTCTGCCTCCCTGGAGGTGTCGCTCTAGGCAGGGTTTGATCGAATCTCCTAGATTTGACCTCGCTTCTGATCACCCAAGCACGGATAATCTGATTGTAGCGCGGGCGGTTCTTGGTCGACTTTCAGCCACCTTCGTCAGTCGATGGAGAGTTGCGGTGGTGGATGAGCGCGGCCGATCAGATGGGCCTGTGCAGCCACTTCAGCAAGATAGTGATCCATCGCGCTTCGCGCGGCGGCTGTACCAGGGTGGCGGAAATTCGCGGAAATCCCGTCCTGCCAGCGACTGACCCATAGGTACGTCTCGCAAGCATCAGAGCTGCGGCTGATCAGAAATCTCGTCCGCCAGTCGGGCCAGCAGTCCGACCCAGGCACCGTCCGATTGTCCATGTAGGATACCATGAAACGGTCGCGCAGTGTGGTGCCGAGCAGCTCCATCGCCTTCGAAAACGGCACTTGAGCTGTTTTCTTGGCGCGCTTGAGCTCGAGCCGGGCGGCGTGCAGGATTTCAGGCAACGTATCGGCCACCCGGAAGCTCACCGGACTCATCCCGACATACCATCCAACCGAACGCATCGAGCGCAGATCGTACCGGGTGTGAAAGGGCGCAACGGCGTGGAATTGTCGTTGGTTCGCCAGTGTCTTTCCTGCCAGCGCCAGACAGGCGAAAATTCCCGTCGCCGTGTTTCCGCCCTGAGCCCTACAGCCGCGATCGAATTCGGATGCCCCAGCCGCATCGAGCAGCCACATTTGTCCGCTGCGCTGCAAGGAACCCTCCGGCACATCGAATGTTAGCGGAAAGTCGGGTAATTGACCGCCGTTGGCCGCGATCAGCTCGCGCCAGTGGCCGATAGCGGGATGGTCATCGGTTAGGGTGGTCACCCGCTCTCGTTCGGCCTCGGCGTGATCCAGATAGCTGTGCGCCGCTGCCAGCTGGGGGGCCATTCCATGGATCGCGGCTGTGTACAATTCGCGGATCTCATACGGTACCAAGGCCATCGAGTAGGCATCGCTAACAGAGTGGTCGCAGGCGAGCAGGAGGCTCGTGGATGTCGGCCGGCTGATCGTCACAAAGACATACGCCGGCCAGCGCAGCGCGGTGGTCTCCGCGTCAAACAGCTTTTCCAGGAGCTGAGCAAAATCGTCGCCATCGACGCGGTCACCCACTACGGTTTTCTCAAGCGCCACCGCGCCCGGATCAATCGTTGTGCGATGAATTGCCGACCCATCCTTGGTCAAGCGGCTGCGTAATACCTCGTGCCGGTTGACCCAGCCGAGGATCGCTTTGCTTAGCGCGGCGGCGTTGAACTCGCCAGGCAAGTCGAATGCTGCGCCAAGCCAACCCGGTCGGCCATCGTCCGCAGAGCGAAGATGTTCCTCTTGAACATAGGACGGGCGGCGCGGGTCAGGCCGCCAGCTGATAGGGTCGGGGACTTTCACTCGCCACACCACGAGCCGGCCTGGCCGCCGATCAAGATCGCCGAACTCTTTGATGTCCATCAGCGGGTCCCTCGCAGTCACCGACGCAAGCTGCGCGTGTGGCGCAGCGGCGACCGCAAAATCCACACTATCGAGGCCGTGCCAAGCACGCTGCTCGCGAGCAATGTGGTACGCAGGCTCGTTGCAGCAGCGGCCGCGCCGCCAGTCAGCGCACCCAATGAGGCCAGTCCCCACACCACGCTGCGGATACTCGCATTGACCCGGCCCTGTAAGTGCTGCGGCACCAACACATATCGAATGGGAACCTGCTGCACGTTGTAAATCCCTTGGCCGATCCACAGAATGAATTGGGAAAGTGCCACGCATGCAACTGCGGCCCACAAGGGTTGGGTGAGCAGGGTCGTCAAGCTCATTCCTCCGGCGCTCACCGCCAAACCGATCATTAAAATTGGGCCGAGGCCAATTGCCCGGCCCGCCCGCGGTGAGATAGCCGCGCCGATCACTCCACCAAGCGCGCCGATGCCGAGCACCATGCCGACGACCCGGCTGTCGAGCCCGAGATCCTTGGTCAGATGCAGCAGAAAGACCGCAGAATACGCGTTGTGCCAAAAGATGAATGTGCCGCTGGCCAACGTGACTGCCCTCAAAATCGGATTGCCGAACACGCTCGCCAGCCCCTCTGCCACTTGTCCGAGCACCGCGCTCGATGCGGCCTCTGAGCACCGAGCGCGACGCATCGGCACCAGCGACAGCAACGCGGCGGCAAGCAGAAACGAAACCGAGTCCGCCAGTATCGCGGTCGGGGCGGAGAATTCGTTGACGAGCCAACCGGCCAGGAACGGACCTGCCGCCATCGCGCCCGCTTGGCTGAGCTCCAATGAGCTCTGCGCCCGAACCAGCTCTGAGCGGTCGATGACGGTGGGTATGCACGCCAGATAAGCTACGTCAGCGATCACTGCGGCGATCCCAACCAGCATGCTTGTCATGTACAACTGAACCAGTCCAAGATGTCCAAGGCTGGCGAACAAGGGAATCGTGGCCAGCGTCGCCGCCATCACCAGATTGGCGGTCAAAAGGATCCGCCGATGCGGGAGGCGGTCCACAATGACCCCGGCCAACAGACTCACCACCAGGTACGGCGCCCGACCGCAGGCCAAGAGCAATCCCGTTTGCGTCGGGCCAGCGTCCAGCCAGGTGATTGCGGTTAGCGGCAGCGCTAGCATGGTTACATTGGAGCCCAGCAGCGAAATAGTTTGGCCGACGAGCAGCGCAAGATAGCTTCGTCGCAGTCCGCGCAGCGGGACGAACCGGCGCGGGCGGCTCACGCGTCACCAGACAGGCTGCGAACCGACAAATATCCCAGTCGGCTCAGCTCACTTTCGGCGATCTGCTCGAACTCCTCGATCTGGGCTCGCGTCAGATCTTGGACGTAACGACCGATCCTGCCTTGGTGCAGCGGCTTGCCCGCAGCCTCGGCCGCCGGATGGCCGTGCGGTTGCTCGAACAATACGTGCTCGTATTCAGCGTGACGTAGCACGGCCTCATCCCAAGGCAGGCCGAGGTGATCCAGCATTCGGGCCAGAGTGGGACGGGGACTGCTTACAAGATCCTCGTAACGCACCTCGAGATAACGACCAGGCGGCGCAATTCGATGCGGCTGGGATACCACCTCGAGCCAACCGCGCGCGGCGTCGGCAACCGTTCGATATCCCCAATCAGGAACGGTATTCAGATGAGAGGCGGCAACGTCGCGGCCGTCCCGCACGATATGAACGAAATGTGCGCGCGGCCACAGCCGGGCGAAGTCGTCGGTTCGGGCGATCTTACGCTGTAGTTTCAAGCCCCAGCGCTGGGCCCCACTACGTGCTCGGCGCAACTCGCCGATCTCGTTGATAAGGCGGCATCGGGCGGCGAACGAAACAATATCGTCGCCCGTCTCGGCCATCACCTTGCTGACCAATTCACGGACATCATCGAAGTCGAGGCCGAATCGGCGGCACTGGACCACAAAATGCACCCCGTCATACCAGAACGGGTCGACAGTGTTTTTGGTCATGCCCGCGACCCGGAAATCGCCGGGCGCGAGCAGGTCGATCGCGCGCAAGATGTGCGGACCGAGATTGAGTGGTTCGAGGAAGTCTATCTCCGGCCCGACTACCAAATCCAGATGCGAATCCAGCACGATGCTCAGCAATGTGGTGCCCGAGCGGTTCTCGCCGCCGAGCAGCACCGGGGATGTGGAAAATGGATTGGGCTGCGGCATGGCCGTGTTCTCCGTTGGAAAATGCGTGCTCATCCGCAGCCGGGTGCGGTGAACCAGCGCCGAACCGCCCCCGGAGTGGCCACGAAATGGTCCCTGGCGAACCGTACAGCGGCTGCGACTGGATCCGGGTCGCTGCCGATGTTTTCCATGCGGGACAGCGCCGCCGGCAGAGCCTCTCCAGCAGCTTCGATGGCCGCCTGCACATCGGCGCCGGATAGCGCCGCCGACGGCATGAAGCGGCCGCCGTACTGCATAAGAAAGCCCCGCGCCCACATCTCCTGGAAAAAGGCGTGGCCAAGTTCAGCGTTGGCAAATACGACATCGAACATAGTCGGCCAGGCGAATGCCCATGCTGCGACCTGTTGTCTGGCGAAGACCTCGTTAAGCCCCTTGATCAGTTGATCGCCAACCTCGCGCATCCGAGCCAGCAAGGTCCCGTCGCGCAGCGCGTGCAGGGTGCTTAGTGCGGCCGCGAATGGGGTAACCTCGCGCTGGTAAGTGTTGCCCATGTATGTCTTCTCCGCGGCGGCGAGTACGTCCGCGCGCCCCGCGACTGCGGACAGCGCCATTCCATTGGCCAATCCCTTGCTTAGCGTGATCAGATCGGGCGTGATGCCGACCGCCATATGGTAGCCGCCAATGCCGTAGCGGAATCCGGTCATCACCTCGTCAAGTATGAGCAAGGCGCCGTGCCGATGCACCAGCCTTTGTAATTCCTGATGGTATTCGGGCGGGAAGAAGTTGACTTCCGGAGTGATGATCACCGCGGCGACGCGCTGGACACTTGCCAGCTCGTCGAGCAAGTCTAGATTGTAGCGGAAATCCACGCTGTCTCGATCCCGATTGGGTAGCCCCATTTCGGGCCGGTCCTGCAACTGCCAGTCGTGCCAGCCATGATATCCGCTGGTAAGCACATGGTTCAGACCTGTGAATGAGCGGGCAAGGCGGACGGCGGCGGTGGTCGCACAGGATCCCGTGCGGAAGAACATTGAACGTTCCGCGACGGGGAAGATCTCCGCCAACCGCTCGGCCAATTCGACCCGGTGCACGGACAGGGGGCCGGGCAATATGCCGCCGGTACGGCGCATCTCGGCGGCTGCGTGCTCCACGACCGGCTCGTATCCGGCTCCGAGCGGCGCAGCACCACTACAGGAGGTGAAATCAACATATTGCCTTCCATTGATGTCCCATGCATGCGCACCCGAGGCGCGCGTCAATACGACCGGAAAACGCCTATTGAGATCCCACTTCTCCGACGCGGTGACGCGCAACGCGCGGCGTAGTGCTGATCCGTGCGCGTCGGTCACGGCCGTAGTAGCAATCGGGGTGGCGATGGACATGAGCCGTCTCCGTTAGATAATCATGCCCTTAGGCGAGCTGCGTGACTATTCTTCGAGCGATCCGTAACGCGTTCGCCTGAATGGTGAATGTCGGATTGACGCCTCCGGAATAGGGAAAGAAGCCGCCATCCGCGACATAGACATTGTCGATGTCATGCACCCGGCCCCAGCGGTCGACCACGGATTGGGTCGGATCGACACCGGCACGGCAGCCGCCATGCAGATGTCCGCTGCCGAACTGATAATTGGAATCCTGATAATCGACTTGTTTCACACCGGCCTCCGTCAGCAAGTTCGACGCACGTCGGCACAAATAGCCTAATCGGCGTTTGTCCAGCGGATGGGTCCAGTAATCGAGAATGATCTTCGGCAAACCCAGCCGATCCAGGCTGGTGGCAAGTCGGACCGCATTGTTGCGCATGGGTTGGTCGGCCGCCAGGAAATGCAGCCGTAGTGTTATCTTTCCGTCGCGGTCCGTGCGCTCAACCCGACTCGCTTCGTAGATCATTCCGCCGAGCCCCGAAGGAGCATCCTCGTCCAGGTAGTGATCGGAGATCGCAACGGTGGAGAATGGGCCACCGGCCGGGCGCGCGGGCATTGCATCTATTGCGGTGCTACCGGACACGTAGCCGCTGATTTTAAACGAGATGCCACTGCCGACCATGCCGGAGGCGTTGCCGATGCCGTTGGGCGCCGCCCGCTGAGCCGACCTTAGCAGTAGGGCGGCAGACTGCACTGCGTTGCCGGCGAGTACCACGCAGCGTGCGCGGATCCGAGCGCGTTGTCGCCTGAGAGTATCTAGCCATTCCACGGAATCCGCGCGGCTGACGTTAGCCAGATCGATGCGCACAGCTTGCTGCCGAGTGCAACTGTCAGCGCGCCGGGCGGCAGGGCGACATCTGTGAACGGCGAGCGTGCGTCGGCCCGCGCGCCGGTAGGACACAGATGCTCGTTGCAAGTTCCGTTGCAATGGCAGGCTGGCCGGCCGCGATAGGGTACGGAGTTGATAGCCAATGGGGTGGGAAAAGGTAGCTGGCCTAGGCGTCCGCCGGCATCGGCGATCAACCGCCCCTTCGCGCTGTAGTCATGCGGGGGCAGAACGGGAGGATCGCTCGGTGGTTCGAACGGGTCTGCCCCGGCTAGGCGGGCCACTCCTATGCGCCGTTCTAGCTCCTCGTAAAACGGGCGTAGTTCGGCGTAGTTGATCGGCCAGGTAGGGTCAAGCGCGTCTCCGGCCACGGGCGCTCGCGCGTCAAAATCGATGGTCCGATAGCGGAAGGCTATTCCGGCGTACAAAGTCATTCCGCCGCCGAGCGCGCACACGGTCCAGGGACGTCCAAACGGCGTCAACGTACCTGCCGCAGACTTCACCAGCGCGGTATCCATACCATCTTGGACGCTCGCCAGCGAGGCGTCGGGAGGAAGCGCCCGACCTTCCTCGAGGAGGAGCACTCGCAAACCGTGCTGCGCGATCTCGTATGCAACGGTCGAGCCGCTGGCACCACTCCCGATCACGCATACATCAACGATATCGGCCCTCATAATCCCACCTTTGGCAACAAATATCGACGATGCGCAATCAAAGCCCCATTCATCAGCGACCGGCTGCCTGAGACAGCTGTCATAGCCAACGATGAACGCGCGGCATTTGCACGATTACCCAAGACTATCCGGTGTGGTTTCGTTCAGCTGATCAACTGCTGCGTATCATTGCGAAAATCGTACAATGTGACGCTACGTACGATTCAAGGCCATCCAAGTCGCAACCGCATGAATATGACTAATGGCTCTTCAGAAGCCGCGACACCTTCGAATAGAACTATGGGATCAGGCAGTTGTCCAAATCCAGCTAACCTTCCTGATGTGGGTGAGAAAACGTGTTTGCACGATGAGCGGGTGCTCGCGAGCTTTTTGATTATGCGTCGTCAAAAGGCCGTGCGGCTCGCATTTTGCAGTCCGCCAAGGCTATTGATCTCCCGAATTCTTCGCAACTCATCAGGCGCCGGCTAGCAGGAACACCAAAGCCGCACATCATGCGGCAAAAAAAGCCCGGCCTCATTTTGAGAGCCGGGCGGAAGTTAGTCTGGGCGAACGAGACTCGTCGCGCCAGCTCCCGTCGACAGAGGGAGGGCTGCCGACGGTTATTTGCGGCAAAGCATTCACCGCAAATTCCAAACACGAAAGGATCGATGTCGAAAAGTCTGGCGTAGTTTCCCTTTTTACCAAGGCGATATTCGCCCGCGATCATCTGTCATCGTCGCTCATTCAATCGGCATGATTTCGAAGATCCTCCTAAAGTAGCGTCGACCGTGTCATTGTCTCGCCTCTGCCGGATTAGCCCCGCCAGTTTGCCCGGGACCCTTCGCGTCCTGCTTTGAAATGCTACAACGTGACGCTAGGTGCGAATCAAGTCGCTTGAGCTGCGGCGTGCACCATGAAAATCCAAGCTCCCGATCTCTTACATGCAGCTAAGTAATCCAAGATCCGCAAGGTGCGGGGTCGTATCTGCTTAGGTGAATGGGCTTGTACACGTGAACATTTGAGCGATTTCGCCCGCACGACTTGTCGTACCCTCCGCGGAGATCACTACAGCGACGAAGTTCTGTGACGACGACGCCGCGCAGGCGCGCAATGAGCTTTTGGTGCGGCAAGCAATACCCATTCTATCGCCCGGGTGCGCGACCTATTGACACCTATTTCACCAGTTGCGTGGCTCGCGACCATTCTGCACGGTTCCTTTTGATGACGGCGCAATCCCGTCAGCGCACAGCCCCAGTCGCCCAAAGCGAAAGATGTCAATGTTCAGGAGCGCTTTGCTGACGTTGGCTCGGCTGACATTTTCCGTATCGCAAACCAACTCAATTCCCACTATGGGGTTGGCGCAATCGCGCGGCGTAGTCGGTGCGCCATTCTTCTCAATTGTGAGTGCGAGTGAATGGTCCCCGCTCAACCCAGGAGGGCGCGGACATCTTGCGAGATAAAACTGCGTGCGTGATGCGGACCGCCGCCGCACTGAGGAGCCTTCGAAAACTATGGAATATGACTGCGAAAGGTTCCGACGGAGCGGCAATCGAAGCGGCCCAAGATAGAGCGTGGTTTCTAGGTTGGTGAGCCGCGGATCAGCCGGGCAATTGAAGATCTCCTCGCGCAAGCCCGGACTCGAAGAGGAACAAAGCTTTATTGCGTGCCGTCATGCCAGGCGAGATTTTGTGCGATTCGCTCAGATCTGTAGCCGCAATGGCACACTGGGCCGAGGTAGCGAGATCTTTGGATCGCTGCGTACAGTGTTTACTCGCGTAAAAATACGGACTTTCTAGTACAGTTCGGGCGTGGGATGTGCTTGAGCCGTCGTTCGTGACTACCTGCTCGGATTGAGGTCCAACATGAGTCATGCGGCTAGGGACCGCCATGAAGCATTGAAAGTGACAGAAGAAGAATGTGAGTTGGCGCGGTGCAGGCAGGAAATAGCCCGTCTCAAAGATCTAGTTGTGCAGCTTTCTCAACTGGTCTTGCGGCACGTCGCGGAAAATACCGAGGACCGAAAGCCACAGTGCAGGTGAGCCGCTTGGGCGTATGAGATAAATGACAGGGGATCGCAGTTAGACTTTCCGTTGTCATCGGCAGCGCGGCGTCCCCCGGGGGGAGGGGGAGCGGCCCCGCCCTTGATTTCCATGGGGCGGGGCCGCAATTGCCAGTCGAACATCTTCGTGGAACGATGGGTGCCTGAGCTAACGCGCGTCGCGCGGTCCGATAGTCGAAACTCTCCATAAGCCGAAACCGATGACTGCAGTCCGGCGAAGGGATCCCTCATCGTGCCCGCCGCTAAAACGTCTGCGTTGGGCCAAGTTATCGGTTCCCATTGAGTCCAGGCCCGTGAGCGTGACGCTTACGTTGAACCCGTGGCAGGCTAGTCGACCGGGAATAGGATTGAAACTGCGCATGTGCGTGCCCGCTTTAGACCGATGGCGGTCTATGGACACCAAGCTGCTCGATGACGCGCTTTGATATCTCTGCTGGATCGCCAACCCCGCTTGCGCCAAGCTCGATGACCTTCTTGGCGATGATTTCTGCGATAGGGTCGTCTCGATCAACCAAGCAGAGCGAGCGCAGGGCCCGTGCATAGGCTGAGCTCAGACATTCAATTTCTTCCGGCCGTAGCTTGCTGCCTTGGAGCAGTCGATCGATCGACATTGATCACCGTCCTGCCTCCTGAGGGCGCTAACTTTGATGTCTTGCACTAAGATGGGTCAGAACGCGGTCGGGTTAGTCTCGCTATAGCCGCCTTTGTCGTCCCACCTATAAACGACATAGTCGAGCTGCTTGATGTCACCCTTGGCGTCGTATTCCAGTGTGCCGATCACAGTGTCCCAAGAGCCCGCTTTGATCGTGTCCATCACCTTCTTTGGGTTGATGGTGCCGACTTTGGTTGCGGCTTGCATCCAGACCTGCACCGCAGCGTAAGTATAGAGCGTGTAGCCTTCGGGGTCGATATTCTTGGCCTTGAATTTATTGACGATCGCAGCTGCTGTCGACTTCTTGCGTGGATCTGGTCCGAAGGTGAAGAGCGTACCTGCTCCAGCTGCGCCGGTGATAGAGGCAAATTCCTTGTCAGCCAACGCGTCACCCGACATGAGTACGGTCTTCAGGCCCTGATCGCGCATCTGGCGCAGGATAAGGCCCGCTTCCTGGTGATAGCCGCCGACATAGACGAGGTCGATACTGTCGCGCTTCAATCGCGAGACAATCGCATTGAAATCCTTGTCGCCCTTGTTATAGGACTCGTACATCTTCTCAGCGATGCCCGCCTTGTTGAGTGCCTTCTTCGTCTCGTCGGCGAGTCCCTTACCATAAGTGGTCTTGTCATTCAGAATCGCGATGTTCTTGCCGCTGAAGTGCTTCGTGATGTACCGGGCGGCAACCTGCCCCTGCTGGTCGTCGCGGCCGCAGACGCGCGCCACGTTCCATAGCTTGCGCTCGGTGAATAGCGGGTTGGTCGAAGCCGGCGTGATCTGCAGCACACCGCCATCCGCATAGGCTTCCGAGGCCGGGATCGATGACGAGGAGCAAAAGTGCCCAGCAACGAACGGGATCTTAGCGGCAGCGACCTTTTCCGCTACCGATCGCGCCTGTTTGGGATCGCAGGCATCGTCCTCGATGTCGAGGGTGAGCTTCTTGCCGAGTACGCCGCCTGAAGCATTGATCTGCTCTACCGCCATCTCGGCGCCGTTCTTCATTTGCCGCCCGAAGGCAGACTCGCCCCCGGTTATTGGTCCGGCGACGGCGATGGTGATTTCCTCAGCCAACGCTGCGGTGAACATTGCAATCGATGCTCCAAGTGCAAAGCCGATCAGCTTGAGTGATTTCATGGGGTGGTCCTCACAGGGTGAACGCAACGGCGAGTAAGCTCGAGCAGAGCAAGGCGACCCCCGCGGCGGTTAGTGCCAGGAAGCAACGAGAGATAAAGTCATGATCGCGCATCAAACAGTTCGATTGCACCGCCACGAGGGCGCAGGAGCCCATCTTGACTTGATGAGACCAGGTTCGGGAGCTGTCGGCAGACAGTCCATCGCTCAGAAACAGTACATGACGATGTCGTTCCAGCAGCGGAACGGGCCGGCTCGCATGCGAATAGGCAACGATAACGCAAACTTCTCCGTCCCGTCTCATCTTCGCAGCGCGTCCGATCCCATACCGCCCACTATTTCAATGACGGCGTTGTCTTGCTGGACACTAACTGAACCGAGCGTTTATGAAAGGAATAGATCAATCCGGAACGTACAGAGCTTGTCGCGTCTGAAGCGCCGCCTCTTAGACCAAGCGGTCGGTCGAGCCGAAAGCAGAGACGATCGTTCAGGTCGTGCGCGAACATTGTCCCTTGGAGGCATACAAACACTTCATGCTCCGACGGCGTGATCGCCTCGATAGCGCGCGCAAGGCAACCAGCACGGTCTCAAATGAAAGCAAAGACGAGCAGGCTCGAGCAGAGTAGCGCGAAGCTGGTTGCGGTCAGCGCGAGGAGGCTACCGGAGACAAGGTCATGATTGCCCATGAATCACCCTCGAATGTCATCTAAGAAGAGATCGGAGCGGCAGCTCGTCACTTTGAGCTTCGCAAGCAAATTATGCGGCTTTTGGTTGTGCCATTTCTGCGTTGTCCGGGTGACGCTGCATTTTTGCGGCGTCATTCGGCCTTACTTTGTTGAAGTTCGGCACAAGAAGAGCGGAAGGGTTTCGGAATGTCCAGAAATGCGCCTTGGGCAAAGCTGACGCTCCTAACCCAAGAAAGTGTGTGTCTGCCGGACCAGCTCGATGACGCGGCCAAAGTGCTTGAGATGTACGGCTGGCCGACTACGAAGCCACCGAAGTTGCAGTAAGCGTGAGTTTTGAAAAAGAGTGTACAAAAGCCCGAACCTTTCGTCGCTTTCGCCGGAAATCTCCCCACGATTGTCGCTTTCTCGGTCCGACGCTCTCGCCGATTTTCGCGAGAGCAATGTACAGAGCGTCCATGTTGGGTACCGTTTTTTCGTGTGATGCGTGTCGATTGCTGTCGTCCGGCCCAACCAACCCGCAAGCTGGCTCACTTGATGGGGCGAAGTGGCCGGCTACGGAGTGCCTTTGGCGGGTTTGCGATCTCCGCTCCCATTTCGCCGGCCGCGCACTCGGTCGTGTCGTCGTTCGAGCGTACCGAGCCGAACGGCCTTTCCAGCATGCGACGGACCCGTACCGGCGCAGGGCCGACGTGGAAGTGAATGGCCCGCTGCTCTAATGTGCGTTCCGACCGCGTCGAGCGGTTCCGCGAACGCAAGTAGTCGAGCCAGGTCGGGCAGTGATAGCGCTCGGTCCACAATTCCGGATCGGCGATATCCCGCGCGATCGACCAGCCGTAGGCGCCGTTGCGCTGGCGAGACAATTGCACGTCTTGCATCACATTATGAAACGCTCTCGCATTCTCCTGTGCGACTCGGTAATCGATCTCGACGACGAGCGGGCCGCTGCGTCCGGTCAAGGCGAGTCGCACCTCGGGATCGGCGAGCGGCTCAGGCTCCTCACCCCGCGCGCCGATGCGGGGCATGGGCAGCCAATGGCCGACGAGTGGTGAGGCGAGCATCAGGGCGGCCGACACCAGCAGCGCGGTTTCGACCCCGGCCGCGTCGGTCAGACGGCCCCAACCCCAGCTGCCGACGGCAATCCCGCCTGAGCTCGCTGCCTGATAAGCTGCAAGCGAGCGTCCGGCCACCCAGCGCGGCGCCGACAACTGCACTCCAATGTTGAATACCGCCCACACCATCATCCACACGGCTCCCGCCAGGACGAGTGCCGCTGCGGTCAACACCGGTTCGCGGCTGAGCCCAACCGCAGCCATCGCCGCGCCCATGGACAACGCACAGGCGCGGACCGCCGCCTCGCCGCTCAACCGCCGGCGCAGTTCGGTGATATTCAATGCGCCGACCACCGCACCCAGACCAAAAGCGCCAAGCAGGATGCCGTAGGTCTGGGCGTCGCCATGCAAGAGATCGCGTGCTACCAGCGGCATTAGAGCGGTGATTGCACCGCCAACGATGCCGGTCACCAGACTGCGGGCCAGCACAATCTTGATCGACGGTGAATTGCTTATATAGCGTATGCCAGACACCATCGCCCGGCTGAATCTTTCAGGCGGTAGGCGCGCGGGCGCGCTCATACGTTTCCAGAGCAACAACGCGATAATCAGCGGCAGATAGAGCAACGTGTTCAGTGCGAATGCCGCCACTGCACCCGCAGTTGCCACCACGACCCCGCCGATTGCCGGACCTACGCTCCGCGCAATGTTGTAGCTGATGCCGTTCAGCGCGATGGCCGCAGGCAGCTGTGCTTCCAGCGGAACTTGTTCACTAACCGACGATTGCCAGGCCGGCCCCATCAGCGCCATACCACTGCCGACAACGAGGCATAGCATCAGCAAGAGGTTTGGCGTGGCCAAGCCAAGCCAGGCGACTAACGTCAATCCGGTCGCCCCGGCGAGCGCCAATCCAAGGGAGGCCAGGGCCACGATACGGCGGTCATACATATCCGCGATCGCCCCGGCTGGCATCGATATCAGCATCACTGGCAGTAAGAGTGCAGTCTGCACCAACGCGACCTTGTCAGCCGACGACGTCATCTGCGTCATGGCCCAGGCGGCACCAACGCCTTGAATCAGGATACCGACATTAGACAAGAGGCTCGCAAGCCAGATGCGCCTGAAGGTCGCGTGCCGCAGCGGCGCCGTGATGCCGTCGGTACTATGCGTCTGGGCTTTGAGTGAATCGGTCATATCAACTCATGATGATCTACCATGATTTGATCTTGGTAGGGATCACAAGGATGTTCCTGTCGCGATATCGCCTTCAGATCCTGACGTGGCTGTGAAATGAGATGCTTCGATCGAGTTTGATTGAAAGTGATCGACTGCTTCCGTCGCCTTGCGCCTCATAGCAAAGGCAGCGCCGCACAAAGCCGGAATGGTCTCCAGCACCGGCGTGATATCTGCAATCTCCAATCGCAGTAGAATCGCCTTTCCAATCGTGCCGCAGTGGACGCTAACGATCGGATGATCTAAAGGCTGCCTCAGACCTATTCGCGCCAGCGCACTGCTTGCGTGCTGTTATTGATTGGGTGGGCTGGCTGGCAGCTGCAAACTTTGTACGAATCGGACAAATGCGCGAGATCTCTAAGCGCGAAACGATTTGCATCGCAGAAGCTGAACGACCGAAACTCGATCTCGCCGAACTTCTCAATGCCTCCACACAGCTGCACAGTGATTATTATCGCTTGCCAGGTGGTTTCGCGTCAGTGTGGAGCATTGGAGGCCATCGGTAGGAGTATCGGGTTCTGGATCGAGCCTCTATGCGCGTATTTCGCGCAGTACGTGGGACAGACGTCCAACCGCAGCGCCGCTGTGGACTTGGTTTGGGAGCGGTTACGCGCTGCAAAGCAGACGTGTGTATTGTTCCTGTAGCCAGCTCAAGCACATTCGGTTCAAGTCTACTCGAACGCGCGGGCGTTCTGATTCTCCTCTTCAGCCTGTTTTGTGTGAAGAGTGTCAGGATAGGCCGCCGACTTCGCTAAACTTTCGCGTGGTGCGACATCGCCCGACGCCCTGGCGAAGGCGTTTGTTGATCTATTCAAGGGGCAGAGGATAGGCAGTGAAAGCCCGCCGGAGCGGGGCCATTTGTCATGCGATGCATAAGGCGCGGTGCGTAAATTATGTGCATGATCGATCATCGTGCATCTGCGTGATGCAGGGCATTCGGGCAGCAACATACGATTCGTGCCGCATCCCGCGATCCGACGTTTGTCGTCTTCTGCAGAGCTTCTCTTACTTGCCGGCCGTCTCTTTGAGCCGACCAATGATCGTTCTGGGGCCCGGCCGGCGTGCAGTATCACCGGCCCCAATTTCATCGCAGCGCCGACGAGCACGTATGCCATTCAACCGTCGGTTCGCTGGAAGAATATTGTCGCCGCCCTCACAGGAGGCGCGAACGATGATCGCGTCGGCGCCGCACACCGGCTGCAGCGCGCGACCGGAGGTTTTGCCGATGAGGGGGCGCGTTATTGCCGCTTGCCGGCACACCGCTGGTTGCGTGCTCCTCACGCCTCTTCATGTTGTTTGTGGATGCCGATGCACATCCTCTCGCAACGCCGGCATCGGCGGCGCTTGTTGCGGCCTAACGCGCTGTTCTCGGCAGCACGCCTTTCCGCATCCTCAGATGGGACTGAAGATGGCTTCGGCCGCGTCCTGCACCGGCTGCCCCGCTGCGCTGGACCAGTGGTCGGATTGTCGTAGTTCACTCCCAAGCCTCATCAAGCTGCACTGCAGCCAGAGTCTTTCCTGCTTCTCGTGCCTGCTACGCCGAAACAGTGTTTCGGCATATGCGCGCATGCGGAATCGGTAAAGCAGTCGGTAGAAATGACAGGCCATGTGCTGCTCCTGGTCCATTTCGCCAACGAGGCGCTTTTGATCGCATCATTATCTTTCACTAAGCGCGGTGTTTGAATGCAATTTGGTCTCAGGTGACGCTTGATAGCGGCCTTGCAGCGTCGATTTTGGTGGATTTCATCCCGCGGATAGCGGTTCACGACATAAAGCCGCAGTCAGCAAATTCGATCTCCGCCATGGAGATCCATACTTGAGCTAGAGTTAGAAGCGATGGACAAGCAGGAATGTGACGAAGATCAAGTCGATATCGTGCCGCACCTGGTGTCATTTTTACGATCAAGTCGCCGTCTCAGTTGCCCAGAGAACTCGTGCAAGCCACGATAAAAGCATCCAGCAGGCTTTGAAGACTTTCGACCGCTACCAACAACCTATCCGATTCTTCGCGTTCTGTTGTGCCGAGTGCATAGGAGTCGCGTAGGCGCCTGCCGTGGTTCACCCTTTCGCGGCCGTTCGCGGCTCGCTTTTCGGCAAACTCTAGCTGCGCGGGGTCATGACCGAGCTTGTCCAACTCGCCGAGCAACAACTTCGTGACCGCCTGTCGCTCATGGTGGGTGAGATCAGTGCTGTAGAGCACGCTGAGATAGCGATAATGTTGGCACGCGCGACGTACCCGTACATGTCGCCGGTCTCCTATGTCCAGGACGGACCTTACGTAAGGGATTTATTGTACCGCCCAGTGGCATGGAGCACTATAATTGTTACTACTTGAGCCATCGCGGAACGGCTCGACTATTCGCGTCCGATGACCATGACGCGGACGGTTCAGGACTACTCTTGTGGTCCACTTTGAGCACGTCCACGGTGATAGCAATGCGCATTCGTCCGTTTCGTACAAAGCTTGCACCCGTTTTATGGACTACCCACATCCGGCAACGGCGCCAGCGCGTTTTGCCAGTACCAAGTCGCGTGTGGTTTGGTCCACGATGAATTTTGCTACTCGCATATCACTTTGTGCGCGGCTGCCGCGACGCGCGCCGAGGAGATCGGTGATTTGGCGCGCCGAAGTTGGGGTATCGTCTCGCGAGCCCCGGGGTCCGCAGCGTGCCCTTATGATACGATGCGATCACACTCGCCGAGCGAACGCGCGTTCGTCCGCTGTGTACGAAGTTTGCGCACGCCTGAGGATGCGCGATCTGTCAACATAGCTACGCGAGGGTGGGATGGTTCGCATCGTACCTGGTTCACTCTCTCGGCGGGCGTTCGGGGAGGGCCTTTTAGGTGCGGACAATTGGGGCGCAGATGTCTCCGCGTGACGCATGTCGAGGATCGCGTCGGAATGCTCGTCCTGCTTGCTCATTCACGTTATGGGACGAAGTCAAGGGCGTGCGATTGATGGCGCCGCTGAGCGATCCTGGTGCCTTGGTCGCGACGGTTAGAAGCGAGAGGCAGCCGAGCATGAGGCTTGTTCGCCGAACGGCGGGTCCTATTACCGATGGACTGGAGGCGCCCTGCCTCTTCGGTCGGTGCGCTTAGATTGGCTTGCAGATCCGTCGCACCCTGCTGACACAATCCGAGATCTGTGCCACGAAGGCTCGATCGATGGCGCCCTGCTGCAGGCGTTAGGATAATTGATCAATGAATACGCCGCTTAATGGTTATGTAGCAGCCCTAGAAGCCTTGAAAGAAGACGATCGGCTGCGCGGCTTCAAGCCGCGCACAGGGACCGATTTTGCTTCAAACGATTATCTGGCGCTGGCGAGCGCGCCTCGTATGAAGAAAGCCCTGTGCACCGCGCTCGATGCCGGCACGCCGATCGGAGCTGGTGGGTCACGGCTCCTGCGCGGTAATTGTGAGGAGCACGAAGCTCTTGAAGCGGAGGCGGCGCGGTTCTTCCGAACGCAGACGGCGCTGTTCTTCGGCGGCGGTTACATCGCAAATTTTGCTGTTCTAACGACGTTGCCGCAGCAGGGCGATTTGCTTGTTCTCGATTCGCTCGTACATGCCAGCATTCATGAAGGCGCACGAGCGGGCCGAGCCGAGTTCCGGATAAGCACTCATAATGACCTCCAGTCGATCGAAGACACGATTGGCGACTGGCGCGCCAGGGGCGGCAAGGGGCGCGTCTGGATCGTGGTGGAGAGCCTCTATAGTATGGACGGAGACTTCGCGCCGCTTAAAGATCTGGTCGCAATCGCCGAGCGCTACGAGGCGTTCCTGGTTGTGGACGAGGCTCATGCCACAGGTGTTTACGGCGAGCAGGGACGGGGGCTCACCGCGCCCTATGAGGGGCGCGAAAATCTTTTGGTAATCCACACCTGCGGCAAGGCGCTGGGCGCGGCGGGCGCGCTTGTCACGGCTTCCGGCGTATTGCGCGACTTCATGGTCAATCGGTGCCGTCCATTCATTTTCGCCACCGCGCCATCCCCCCTAATGGCCGTCGCGGTGCGAGAGGCGATCTTCATCCTGCAGGAGGAGCCTGAGCGGCAACGACGTCTAATCGATCTGGTCAACTTTACACATCGGCAGCTCGTTGTGTGCGGTCGCGCGAGTTCTTCGAACTCACAGATTATTCCTTATGTTGTGGGCGACAACGCTCGCACGATGCGGCTCGCCTCTGCACTCCAGGCGCGCGGCTTTGATATCCGTGGGATACGGCCGCCAACGGTGCCTGTGGGAACGGCACGGTTGCGGATCTCGCTGACACTTAACGTCGGGCAGGATGATGTATCCGACATGATCGATGCGTTGGTCGAAGAGACCTGGGGCGTGCAATGCGGCCGCGCAAGATGATTATATCGGCAAAACGGTCTTCAAAAGTCCGCGCCGACGCACGCAGATGCTCCTTTTTGAAGGGAGCACTTCGGAAAGCAAATTGACAAGGCTCAGCTACGCAGCGCTACCAGCGCTCTTTGGGTGGCATTCTCAAGGCGTCCATCGATCCTTGGGTGCCAGGCTCGAGGCGTGTCAGCGAAGGCTCAGAGGACTGTTCTGCGTTCTACCGGTAATCGCAACTGTCGCGCGAAAAAGTTCCGGTTTGTTGCGGATCCAAGGTATGGTCTTTAAAGCGGATCCAGCGATGCTTCGTTTCCAAGACTGGCACTCGCTTCGTTGGTTGATGCAGGAGAGACCGTCCGATGCCGTCGCGAGCAACAGTGTTCCTTACATCAGCCGGATGGGCAGCCGTCGCGGTCGTAATTCTGCTGTATGTGATCTTCAGCCCCAGCTGAGCCGGGGACCCTCAACGGGCCGATCTGATTCGATGCCATGACGGATGATCCGGCGAGGCTGTTTTGAGGGTTGTCCCCTCGCCGAGAGTAGCGCTTAGATCCCAACATCCGTTGCCGCGCATCTGCGGCTTCAGTCAACTGCGTTGGCCATGGCGTTAACGGAAGGCATGGAAATGTCGGTCACGACAGGAAATTTCGTTGGTGCTGGCTGCGCGTTGCCAACATAAGTAGGTAGAGTATGAGGAGGATAAAGAGCTCGCGCATACAAAAGGATATTCCGAAATTGTATGTCAATTGTGGAGCGGATCACATCCGGTGCATTTATCGATGGACGAGCGAATTTCGCGGACTCAACCGAAGCCGCGTTAGGCATTCAAACGGCTGCGAAGATGCCAGGGTCAGTTCAGCAGATCGACCTTGCCGGTGTGGAGCCGGTACAGACCCCCGACTACCTTTAGTCTGTTCTGCTCAACTGCCGCGTTCAGAACCGGGCCTGCCGATTTAAGTTTATCGACGTTATCGACTACGTTCTGCCGGATGGCATTGGCGAACGCATCACCGGTTTGCTGGCGGGATTCCCGTACCGCAGGCGCAAGCGCCGCGACGAGCGATGGAATATGTCCCGGCGCCGGCTTGTCGTCGTTGAGCGACTTGATCGTGGCGTCTATCGCGCCGCAACGATCGTGCCCGAGTACCAAGATCAATGGCGTGTTCAGCACAGCGACCGCGTATTCCATACTGGCGAGGGTGTCATCGTTGGCAAAATTACCGGCGAGTCGGCAGACAAACAGGTCACCAAGTCCGCTGTCGAAGGCAAGTTCAGGCGCTATGCGAGAATCGGCGCAGCTCAGAACCGCCGCATATGGATTTTGTCCATCGACTAAAGCCTGACGCTCGCGCTTGAAATCGCCGCCTCGTGATGTGCCCTGGACAAACCGGTCATTACCTTCGACTAGCCGCCTCAGCGCAGCATCCGGCGTGAGCATATTATCCGGCTTGGGTGGCCTTTTTGCTTCCTTCGCGTCAACTATGTTGTCGCCAAGCCGCATGCCAACCGCCGAAAACGCCAACAGCGACAGCAAAAGTGACCGGCGCGAAGGCTTTATCGTGAGCGCGCAAGATATATTCGGGGAATGGTCGGCATGCATGTGTGTCGCCTTATCGCGCGGCTTTACGCCATCCCGTGGCTTCAGCCTCCGCTTCGCTGCAGAGCCAGCGTTCACCCTGCTTCTTCGTCATGTCGATTTGTCCGTAACCGAATTGCCCGGGCAAGTGATAGATGCGCTCGCCGTTGCCGCCCACAGTGCCTTTTATCAGACACTCGGGTGAGGGCGGGTCCGATGCCAAAGCGGGTCCGAGCAGGAGCTCCTGGGCATCGGTCGGTACCGAGCTCGCGCCAATGATGATCGTTCCATTGTTGCGGTGACGCCAGTCCCAAGGCGTGATGAACGCCCCCGACCATAGGCCAGCATAGGCATGGCTCGCCACAACCTCATAGACGGCGTAGATATGGATATTTCGACCCCATGATAGTGCCCAACCCGAGCGTACCATCCACGCGTTCACGTCCTCGCCTGCGATGAAGCAGCTCCCGAGTGACCTGCCGTACTCATCTCGCCCGGTGGTATGACAATCCCACGTTCGTCCGTTCGAATGCTTGATAAGCTCATCGCGAGCAGCGATGCCGCAAGCCCATTTCTGACCGTGGGCGTCGAGGCAAATCTGATCCGTCTCCGGCGCGTCGATGCCCGAGAGCCGAATTTTAGTTTGCTCGATCTCAATCGTATTGCCGTCGACGATGCGCGGAGGGCCGCTGAGTTTCGCTGCGCAAGCCGGAGATGTGATGACAACGAGCAATGCAGCCATCGTTGCGCGGTGTTTCATCCCGACGGCCTTTCTCTCTTGGTCCAGCCGTTCAGCACCACGTGCAATCCGGCGTCGCTACATTCGCCTGCTCGATCGCACCATGTCTGTTATTTGGCCTGTGTTGCATCGTTCGGCGTTGGTTGGTGAAAGCTTGGTTGTGATTTCCAACCTACGCCCTGACGTGACGTGAGGTTCAAGCGATTTCTTCCAGGATAAGTGTTGCGGTATGCCGGCCTCGACCGTCTCTCTCAGTAGGGCGCGCACCGCACAGTGCTTGACCCCAGCAAGAAAATCATCGGCGGAGCGTTGAACTTGCCCGGTGTCGGTGTAGTCGAAAAGCCAACCGAGGTGCTCCCGGAAAGCGAAGGCCATCAAAGCAAATGAACCTGGCTACAGCGCGTTAGCGGTCACCCTCTTTGCAGCGCACGATCTATCGACTTAGATCCGCTCGACGTGCCAGATATCCGAGAGCGACCGTTAGTGATCGAGGGAGCGGGGGCTCATGGTGGCGCTGAATCGCGGTACACTTACGTTGACATCTTCGAGCGGTAGCGGCTTCCCGTCGTACTCTGCGCGAGCACGCTGCTTTGTACCATCAATCCCTCGCTGCCCTCGATAGAGGCTCTGCGCAAGCGCCAGATCGGCATTGTTGGGTTGCATTCATTGGCGAGAACCCCCGCAACTGAGAGTGCGATTTGTGACATCCGGCGGGTGAGTTGGCTCGGAGGATACTCTTGGCTTTCTCCGCTCACGACCAGCACGTTGCAGTCAGCGTTTAAAGTCTCATTCATCCCCGATGATTTCAAGCCATGATGCCAAGCGAGAAGCGTCCATCTGGCATCTGTTCACGCAACATGCGCTTCAAGATGAAGATCGCGCTTGGCGATGGTGCTCATCTCCACACCGCGGATGGTCGCCATATCATCGATGCAATCTTACAGACGTTGCCAATAGCTTATCGCTTGCGGACCAGCTCGAGATCGGTTCGCGGAAAGTTGTCACCCTTGTGCAGCAGTGGCGCGCGATAGGTCTTGGCGCAGGCATAGGCGAAACAGTCGCCAAGATTGAGCTGGGCCGGATGTCGCCCCTTTCCGAACCGATCGAATGCCATAGCGGCGGTCGATATCATGCCGTCGGCAATCGCGCACACGCGGATGGATGCGGCGTCGAGAAATTCCCGCACTGCGGCCTCCGCTTCCGGCGCACCCCATGCGTTGACGCGCATGAGAGCACCACCGTTTCATATACCGCGATGGGTGAGGTGAACGGCGCCTTGGCGTCGGCAATTGCCATGACGAGCTCAGCCGCGTCCGGTTCGCGCAGCAAGATCGCGACCAGGGCTGAGGCATCGATCATCATCAGACATCACCGGACAGATCGTCGAAAAACGCCTTGTCGGCGGTCAGACCGGTTTTGGGAGCGCTGGCGATGCGATCAAGCAGCGGTTGCAGCCGGTCCCAGGGCGGCGTCTTTAGGCGCTCACGCTGAATTTCATGTTCGCGAGCCTCGCGAACGCAATCGAGGATCGGCTTGCCTTTGAGTGCGGCGAGTTCGCGAATGATTCGGTCGGTCTCGCGGTCCTTAATGTTGTAGGCCATGGGTACCTCTGTTCGGGTATATAGGTATCCATGCTTAGGTACCTGAGCAGGGGCGTATTTCCAGACTCGGGTCAAGTATTTGGACGTTATAAAGTGATGGCGGCAGGGACGAGCCGCCAAGTAGCAGGTCCTCGAACTCAGCCGGGTCTTCGAAAGTCCCGGCATTGGAACGAGGCGGATACGTGAACTCCGGTGAAGCTCTCGACAGTACGTTCTCAGGACGTTATATTCGAACATAAACAGAACGACCGCCCACCGCCAGTTGTACCCTCCGGTCCTTTGCATCAAAATTTCAATAGGATTTTCAATATATTAGCTTGTTCCGATCTGGCTCGGGCATGTTCGATTGATGGAGCTTCTGATTGGCATTGTTTCGCCATTTGCACGACGACGCGTTCCTGGCCTTTTCGCGGGACCACAAACATCTCTACGCGGCATGTCTGCTGGATCTTCATGAGCGCTTCTTCTCGGGCGCGCCCGCTTTCCCTGCGCCGCAGCAGGTCATTCACGCGATCTACGACGTCATGCGGGCCAACCCCGCCTTGTGGGACGACGGCGACGATTTCGGCGCGCTGCCTGAAATGATCTCAGCGCGGCGCCGCCGCATCCGCAAGGTCGACGTCGCACTCACATCCGAGAAGGGAGACAAGGCGCTCGGCCTGGCGCGCCAACTTTACACGCGGCTCGTCGCATGGGGATGGCTCGAGGAGGAGGAGTACGGACTTCGGGTGACCGTGGACATGGCCATGGGACCCCTGCTCGTGATCCAGCGTCTGGCGAGCCTCAATAAGGACCTCTCCCAGCGATTCGGCGGCTTGATCGTGCAAATCCGCCTTAATCTGGAAGCCGTTGAAAAGCTCACACCCGAGATTACCGACCGCAAGCAACGCGAGGCCGCACTCGCCGTCCGCGAGGCGCGTAATCAGGCCGATCAATTCACCAAGAGCCTGCGGGCCATTTTGGCTGACCTCAAGCGTATCCGACGGACGGTCATGGAATCGAAGACCGTGGGCACCCGGCTGGAAGCCTTTTTCGAGGAGTTCGTCGACCAGCTGCTGCTGAAGGATTTCGAGTCCATCCTCACCGTCAACCATCCGTACCGCTTTCGCGACGCGATCGTGGATCTTGCTCGCAGAATTTCCTACACGTCCGAGACGATGCAGGTGCTCGCCGAGGAATACGCCGCAGCAAGCATGGCGTCCGATCTCGAAGAGGGGCGGATGGCTGCGGCTGACGATTTGTTGGCCATCGAAAGCATCTTCGAGCAGATCGGCGAGATGTTCGATCGGATCGAGACCTTCCGCAGACAACTCGAGGCACGTGTTCGAAATACCATCAAGTACGCCGAGCGTGGAGCACAGGGACTCGTCGGGCGCGCCGGCGACCTGGTGCGGCGGCTCGACGCTCTGCTCCGCAAGGGCAGGCACGACGAGGCAACCGTCGAATGGAACATTGAGCCACTGCGGTCGCCCTGGTCTGAACACCATCAGGCGCCGGCTAGACAGCCGCGCCGCCCTGTCGAGGCAAGAGAACTCGCCGGGCCGCCGTCGGATCCGCTCTACGAACTGCGGAAGCAGCTTCGCCTGGAGTACATCGCTCGCATCGCGCCGCGCCCCGAGGACGTCAAAAGATTCCTCGAGGGGCAGGTTCCTCCGTTCGCGACCAAGGAGGCGCGCTTCATGCAGATCGGCACCGTTGACGATTTCCTCGCCTTCGACTGCGCCCGACGTTATGCGCTAACCGGCGACGTGCCGGCGCAGATCGCGGCTGGGTTCGATCTGGAGCCAAGCCCCGACACGCCTCCGCACGATAGCGAGTGGCTCAGGTGCGCGAACTTCGTGGTCAGACGATCGGGTACGACGGCGAAAGGCAGAGCAGTCCATGCTTAGCGAATTTGACAACATCGAGCGCTCCGCCGGCGCGGAGAAAGCGGCCGATCTTCGGAAGGCGTTGCATTTCTTGCTGCGACGACAATTCGTGTTCGCCGGGGACCCTCGCACCGGGACGGTCTACAACACGATGATGGATGGCCGCTTCCGCGACGTGGTCGACCGCTTCTTCGACAGTTGCGGTTATCGCGTCCATCGCGATCCGGAGGCGCAGTGGGCAGGGATCGTCGCGATGGACGAGGACGTGCCGCTGCCCCGGATGAAGCTCGACGAAACCATCGTTATGCTCGTGCTGGCCGCGTACTGGCAGCAGGAAGTGAACGTCGGGGCCGTCGAGGACCGAGCCGTGGTCGTCGCGACGCTGAACGACCTCTTCGATCGGTACCGGGAGATGGCGCAGCATAGTGGGGGCGGCGCCATCTCCGCAGCCCGCTTCCGCGACATTCTGCGTGAGGCCGCCCAGCGTAGTCTTGTCGAGATCGGTGACTTCGACGACGAACAGCAGGACTGGGAGGTCAGGATCCGGCCGATGATCAAGCTGATCAGCGGCGGTGATGCGCTCCAAAGGCTCGAGCGCTACGTCAAAAGCGAGGAAGCCCGCTTTCCGCAGGTCGCGGGAGATGACGCATGATGCAACTGCGCCACCTGACTATGGTGAACTGGCACCTATTCGATGTTGCCGACATCGAAGTGACCGGTCACGTGGGCGTGCTGGGTGAGAACCGCTCCGGCAAATCGACGATCCTCGATATGGCGCAGGTCGTCCTCACCGGCGGCAACCGACGCTTCCTGCGCCTGAACGCGGTCGCCGGCGACGGCGGAAGATCGCGCGGCGGCTCGAAGCGCAGCGTCGTCGACTACTGCCTCGGCACGCTCGGCGAGGATCAGCGCCGGCGCGACGAGGCGCGCACCTACATCGCGCTCGGTTTTGAAGACACGGACGGATCGCGGCCTTCCGTCACCATCGGCATGGCGCTCGAAGCTCGGAAGTCCGACAGTAGAGAGACCGTGCTCGCGCTGTTCATCGCGGTCGGCGCGGTGCTCACGTCCAATGACTTCATCGAACAGCGTGGAAAGGCACTATTTCCAGCGCAATGGGAGGACGCGCGCGCCCGGATCATCTCCGCCGTCGGCGAAGGTAATTTCGTCAATCACCGCGATCGGGCGAGCGATTATGTCCGCGAGTATATGCGCCATCTCCTGCCGCACTCGCCGTATGGCGAACAGAACGCCAACGCGCTGCAGAAATCGATCGTCAACGCCATGACGCTCGACCACAACCAGACAGCCACGCAGTTCGTGCGGAACTACATCCTTGAGGACAGCCCGATCGGTATCAAGGAACTGCGCGAGTCGATCCAGACCTACCGCAACATTAGCGACACGATCCGGAAGATGCGCCTCAAGCTGGAGGCACTGAAGGAACTGAAGGCGATTCTGACGGCGCTGGAAGAGGCACTGGAGACCAAGTTCCGCGAGCAGTGGATTGGCAAGCGCGCGGAGTGGCTTGCCGCCCGCGCCATCAACCGTGACTTCAGGGTGAGGCTCCGGCTCGCGAACGCGCAGCGCGATGCCGCGGGCGGCGAACTGAAATTCTTGAATGAAGACATCAGAGCGATCGACGATGAGCTGCAACGGCTTACCGAGGCCATCGCCGAACACGACGCCAAGACTGGCAGGAAGTCGCTGCAGCAGACCGCCGCGGTGGCGGAGCAGTCCGCGCAACGTGCTGCAGCTGATTTCAAGGCGCGCATCGACACCATCCGGCGCCTGCAACCGTTGTGTGCCATGGGCGGGCGCGGCTTCGACGATTTCATTCCGGCCGTAGACCGGCTGCTTGCCGCTGTAGGTGCCGCCTCGGTTGGGGCCGTTTCCGACGAACTGGTTGCGGCCGAAAACGCCCTGACAATCTTGGGAGGGCAACGACTCGCGAAGATCGACGAAGCGCGTCAGGAGGTCATCGCAAAAGCCTCGCAGTTACGTACCCAGCGGGATGACTTGATGGAGCGGGTCCGGCAGCACGCCTCGGGAGGGGCGCGCGCGCACCTCGAGCCGGACACCGAGCGCTTATGTCTCCGGCTTCGCCAAAAAGGCATGGCGCCGCGTGTCTTGTGCGAACTGATCGAGGTCGCCGAGCCGGGTTGGACGGGTGCCGCTGAGGCGCTTCTGGGCCGCGATCGCGATGCGGTGTTCGTCGACAGGCCGCATATCGACGATGCGACCGCGATCTTCAAGGAAGGGCGGCGCGAGTTCCGGCGCACGTCCCTGGTGAGCCTCAACAAGCTGGAGCAATTCAGGGCCAAGCCGGAGCCAGGAACGTTTCCTTCGATCTTCCGCACGGAGGATCCGGACGCGCTGTCGTTTATCATGCGCCGGTACGGCTCCGTGCGCCTTGCGGACACCCTGGACCAGTTCAACAGGCCGGGCCGCGCCATCATGAAGGACGGCCTCTACGACGATGGCCTGGTCCGCACCCATCGATCAATCGAGCCTTCGCAGCACAAGATCGGCAAGGCTGCCCAGGCGAACGCGTTGCGTGCGCTGCACGAGCAGGCGGACGAGTTGGAAGTATCGCTACGCCAGGCCGCGAAGGAAGCCGAGATCGCTGACGAAGCGTTCATGGCGCTGAAAGCCCTATGCGACGCGCCCGCGGGCGATCTGAAGACCTGCGCGGCGGCCTTCGCCGCAGTGCAGGCTAAGATGGCAGATGCTCAAGCGAAGCTCGCGGCTCTCGACGACGCCGGCGACGGCGGTCTTCGCCAGAAAAAACGTGCCCAGCAGCAACTGAAGGACCGAAGGATCGCCGAGCGCGAGACTCAGCAGACTGCCTTCAACAAACACGACGGCGACGTCCGGGCGGCGAAGAGTAGGCTCGGCGACGGCGAAAACGTACCCGGCTCCGAACTCAATCTGAAGATCGCTTGGTCGCTTTTCGTCAAGAATCTGCCCCTCTACTCTGCGTCAAAAGGCCGGCCGGTATATCGGGCTCGCCTTGATGCCCGCGCTCACAAGAACGAGGCCGACCGGCATCGCAGCATGGCTGAGAAGGCCGTCAAGGACGCCGACGCGGCGAACGACGAGCGCGGTCGGATCGAACGGCAGGTGCGCGAGTTCCTGGACGGCTATTTCGACGATTTCGGCGTCAGCTCCCAGATCGGCATCGAGAGCGAGCCTCTTCAGGAGGTCAAGCCCTGGATGGCGCAATTGATCGAGGAGATCGAGTCCAACGAATTGCGGCAGTACGAACGTCAGGCGCGTGACGCGGCCGAGAAAGCGTCCATGTTACTGCGCGGTGAGTTCATTAATGCGCTCTCGGCTCGGATCGGCAAGATGGAGCGTGAGCTCCAGTCGCTGAACCGCAGCCTCTACGCGCACCCCTTCCACAACGAACGATACTCCTTTCACCGTACCCAGGTGGTGGAATTTCAGCCGATCCTGAAGATCATCGAGATCGGCAAGACCTCTCCCGAGGCGCTCGACATGCTCTTTCGCGGAGACGTATCGGATGACTTCCCCCACAAGGACACGATCCTGGCACTCGAAGCGCTGCTCGAAGATCCCGATAAGGACTTCACCCAGTTCGAGGATTACAGAAATTTCTACACCTTCGAGATCCACATGGAAGACGTCGGTACCGGCCGCTCGACCCGTTGGGAGCAGCGCCGTGGCACCGGATCGGGTGCTGAACAGCAGGTTCCAATTTACGTCGCCATCGGCGCCTCGCTTGCGGCCGTCTACGGCAGTGCCGAGCGTCGCGCCGGCAAGCCGGCAGGCTTCGCGCTTGCGATGTTCGACGAAGTCTTTTCGAAAATGGACGGCAAGAACCAGCGCCAGATGATGAGCTTCTACAAGAATCTCGGCCTGCAGTTCGTGATTGCCGCGCCTTTCGAGAAGCGGGTCGCGGTGCTAGAGCATATGGACACCATCGTGGAGGTCGATCGCATCGGCGAGCAGTCGAGGGCAACGGTCGTCTCGTTGAAGGAAAAGGCCAAGCGCGAACTGCGTGCGATCGATCCGGACCTGATGTCCGCCGACGACCTTGCCGCACGTCTGGCCGCCGAGTAGCCATGGTGCGTCGTTTCAGTGAGGCGAACGGACTACTGAACGATCTGCTGGATCGCTACGAAGGTGGGACCGCCAACCCCATCGCACATCCCGACTATGACGCATTTCCCAACGTGGTGGCTGCTGACGTCTTCCTGAGGCAGATCGCGCGGGCCGAGGCGGTCGGCGCCGTTAGTCTCGCAAGGGGACGCGGAACCAGGCGGGATCAGATTGTGCACGTCAGACTTCAAGCCGCGGACGCGCTCTACCACTATCTCGGACGCGTTCCGGCCGCTCAGATCGCCCAAGAGGCTGGTAGGCGCCTCTGTGCGGACATCGCGCTGGATTGGCGCTTGGTGGAAGCGGCTGCCGCGATAGCGGAAACTTGGGGGCGAGCCAAGAGCTGGCACGGGTTCGCCTCATCCGATGTGGACAAGCTCCGCGACGCCTTCGCCCTCGCCCAAGCAATTCTGGAGAATAGGCATTTGGATGTCGATTATCGGACCTTCTCGCGAAGAACAGTCGGCGATAGCAAAGCCCTCGAACGCGTCGAAGGCGCGGTCGTCCGACTTCTTGGTGGAATCCTCGAGCTCCCGCCCGGAGCGCGGCCCCGCGAGGCGCTGCGGACGATAGGATTGGAGCGCTTCGCGCCGCCGCTTCTCATCGCCGGAAGGATCGATCTCGATGGCGCCGATTTGTCCCAGATTTCTCCACGCTATCTAGGCATCCCGCCCAAGGAGGCGGATCGCATCCGATTCCGGCGGCCACCAGCCTACCTTCTTACCATCGAAAATTTCGCGAGCTTCAACAGACATGTCGCCGAGGCCGATCCAGATCGAGAGGGAGCGACGATGTACGTGGGTGGATACCCCTCTCTCGCCACCCAGCAGGCGCTGCGCACGATTACGCAAATGGTGTCTGGAAACACGCCGATCTTCCACTGGTCAGACATTGATCCGGATGGGACGTGGATATTCCACACGATCGAGCGCGCAGTCGGACGTCCGATTCGACCCCACCTCATGAGTGTCGAAATCGCCGAAAGATCGGGGCAGGTGCCACTGAGGAAGGCCGCTCCCGCGCGGTGTCCACCAGACTCCGGTATTGCGGTGCTCGCGGCCTATTTAGCAGGAGACGGAGCAAAGACGCTTGAGCAAGAGGAGCTCAATCCCGTCTTACCGGATCCTACCGCTCCGCCGTGAGCGTCGGTAAAAACCAAGAGCGGTCGGTATCATGGAATCGAGCACTGTCAATTCCTCCTGCAAGGTGTTCGAAAGTGGGATACTCTCTGTGATCGGTGACGACCTTGGCGATCTTCGAGCGCATAACCACACGGCCACGCTCACCGACTGCGTGGCGGCCGTCGAACAAGAAATAAGATGGCCCCGTCGCCTTGGTGCCGCGAAATATTTCGCCGGCGCTCGTCCGTGATTATGTTCGCTATCATTTCTCAACAGCTTGCGACGTCTGGCGATCCACCAACTGTGTTCTGCTCAACCTCCACCGGTATTGTGGGCACCGTCACGACCTGTTCGGTCGCGGACGGGATCTTGCTGAATTGCTTGTGCGCAACGGTCTTGCGTTGAATTGGCCCGAATATTCGGAAGGGCAAATACCACGAAGCTCAGCACGAGGTGCGCGTGGCCCAGGGTAGCTGGGAGGGCAGCTATGTCGAGCCGATGGCTTGATCGTGCATGTGCCGCCTGGACGAATTCCCATCCCAGGTGCCAGCCAGTGCGAGGCATCAATCTCCGACATGCGTCATCGCACGCAGGCAGCTTACTCTGGTGCGGTTTGGGCGATTCATTACGCATCGTTCTCAAGCACCTCGCTGCACAATGGGAACGAAATGGTTGCAGCCAGCCGTGAATTGCCGGTCTCTTGTTACGGGCTTGAAGTGGACGGCCGACTCGAAGCCGAATTTACAACGAGAGACGGCGCCCGGCCGGGTAGGGAAGAATTAAAGAAGCGCTTTCCCATGCTTCAGATCAGGATTTATGACGCGCAGACGAATGCGCCCGAGGAAATCTAGATCCTCCGTCTCAATTCTACGGTCCATCCATTGCGCATGGCTGCGGAGCTCCTCGCCGGGGGTACTCGGGAAAGGCGCCCGCCGCCATCAAGAATGCCGGCGTTCACTGCCCCGTTCCCGGGTACCCATTTAACCGGTCTCGTCGCTGCACTCGGTCCCGCGTGCCGCCTTCGGCGTCGCTATGCTCACGCTCCTGCGGGTGCCATTTTCCGTTGAAGCGATGCGCTGCGCGCACGCCTGCTGGGCGAAGTCCGCTGCAGAATGGGATTTCGAGCTGGCCTCGTCGCAGATTGGCGTCCGCGCACTGCGCGTGTGCGGGGAAGGCTAAATCGGTTCTCGTAAGCTGGCACGTGGTCGTCCGATCATAGCATCGATTTTCTCGTCCAATGGGCCGCGAGCAACAGTGCTGTGTGTGCCTTTTCCTGTGACAAGCTGCGAGAGAGGCTGCCGGTCTGTCGCAAAGACAGAACAGCACACGTCAACGTTTCCGAGCGTGTGTGCTTTGGCCGCTACTCAGAGGCGCTCAGCGTCAAGGAGCTGCGCCGCGATCTTGCTCCGTGCGATCATTGGCCGAGGCCTTTCGCGCCCTCTCTATTGTTTCTCGTTCATTTGGCTCTATGCGATCGAACCAAGAGCCTGGAGGAAAGGCTGCGATACGCTTGGCAAAAAAAGATTGAGGCTCCCAATCTTGTCCTTCGCTTTTCTCGAAAGCGATGACGCCGTTGCGAGTAAAATAATGGGGCCCCGGGATCTTGCAGTTCACCAAAAGCAGAACGCGCCAAAGATCACCCTTTTTCGTCGGCTTGTCATTCGGTTTCGCCACGTAATCCACTGCAACGGGCTCAATGATATGGCACCGGCCGTGCCGCAGAAGATCGCCGAGCTTGCCTTGTGCGGTCGTTACGAAGTTGAAGTTAACAGGATCGTGCAGAAAGCGGAGATTTGCGTCCCTTTCGCCATCGGTGACCTCACTGGCGATCAACGAGAGCGCAAAGGCGCGCCAACCCAATTCAATCGGCTTGGCATATGGCGACGCAAGTCTGATCGTTCCGTCGGTCGCGATCTTCCAAGTGATTGCGTACTGTTCGTCTGATTTGTTGTCTTGGTGCCTGGTCCACGAAAAGTACACATACTCTGTTCGGTCAATTCCTTCAGCGACTCCCCATGACCGAGGGACGAAGTGAGCCACCTTCGAGACCTTGGAGATGATTTGTTCTATAGTCTCGCCGTCTTGCGCTCGCCACGTTGACTTGACCCTTTCGACAAGCGCGCTGTCGTTGGCGCGAACGTTGCTGTTTGTCGCTGCCAGCCCGGCCAGGCAGATCAGCGATCGACCGAGACAGAACCAAAGCACGCGCGTTCCAGACATTCTCTTCATTGCTGCCGGCCCATCTGGTTCTCATCCACGCGTCAATTCCAAAGCGGACAATCTTCGACGTGCTCTACGAGATCGCTAGAAGTTAGCGGCAACGTGACGCGAGCACCTGCTGATGTCCCGCGCTGCAGGCGCTGTCCCTCGATGTCACGCGCCGCTAACTTCAGTGGTCAGCCAAAGCTTCAACTTGCAATGCTGGACCAGCCCAGGAGGAGAAGCCTGGGCAAGCGAGGACTTGCATTCTTCGTGCCAGGCAATAGCAGGCAGTTCGCACCAGATTTGTGCCGCCTTTGTCGACTTCCCGACCTGCGCACCTTATTTATGTTGCCATTAAGCCTATTCGCAGCGACTTTCGTGGCTCATTCCTGTCACGCACTGGATCTCCGAGCAGCGCAGTTTTGAAAGCCTCGCTGCCAGAAGCCAGACGACAATTGAGTGCAGGTTTGCCGCCATCGAACCGGTGTGGTCCGGGGTCGTTGCCGCTGCTGCCAAGGTCGAGAGTGCCTCAGCCGGTTGTGCTAGGCGCTTTATGGCCGACAACGAGGCGAAGCCGCCCATCAGCGGCGAGCGATTAGGAATTGGCGCTCGCAAGTTCAAAAGTAAGGCAGACGATGGGACGAGGCCTTCGCCGCTCGCGTGATGGCCCGCTTCGTGACCGGCGTCTATCAGTTCGTCGCCGTAGTCAACATTGGAGGAGCTGCGCTTCCATGCAGTCGTATCGACCGGGCAAGAAGGCCAAGCCTCGGGTTGAGCTAGCTTCGGCTTGAACTGCTCAAAACGTTCGAGAGCATCTGTCTGACGGCCGGGTTCATAAGTGGCCTTGCTATCCAGCCGAACAGGCCGACCGCAAAGACGGCAGCAGCAAAGACGGTGAGGGCACTCCAAACAGCCATTTTCATTGCGAGCTACTCTTTTCGTTGGTGATTCACTATGCTTGCTTTTCGCAGTATCGCCAAAAAACGTCCGCATGGCGCCTACCAGGATTGGTCGTAGATCAACATGCTCGCTGAGTATGCCGGCGGATTTAGCGTATAGCGCGCCTATTCACACTGGTTGTTGGTGGAGAAAGGGGGACGTAGCGAAGGGTGCTCGATGAATGTTCGAAAGCTGGATCGCGTGAAGAGCGTCCTGCCTCGGCACCGTGACCTTCATCGCCCAGGCCGCATTCGTCTCTTCCATGATCTGACGCGCGGTCCGACGCCAACGCGCCTCGCAGATGGTCACCCCGATATTTGTGATTGGAGAGTGCCTTCAACGTCCCGATCAAGAGTGGCCGTGCATCGTCAACACGTAGGAGACGTCGCAGCATCAATTTGAGAGGTTGACGGCGGAGTTGTCTTGCCGATAATCCAAGTCGTCGAGGTTCTCCGGTTCCTGTTTGATCCGGAGCTAAGAGGGAAGCCGGTGATGCCGGCGCTGCCCCCGCAACTGTGAGCGGCGAGCCGCTGTCCAACAGAGTCACTGAAGCCTGCGCGGCTTCGGGAAGGCCGGACAGTGGCGATGACCCGCGAGCCAGGAGACCTGCCCCGACAATATGTTCGTCCACGGGCGGGGTGTCCCGGTGGTGCGCCAAGCAGCCGTCGCTCGCGCGACGTCTCCTGCCTGCGTCCGCCATGGCCTTTGCCCCCAACATGGGGTTAACGCTATGTCTCTTCTCTCGCTTCCGGTTGCCACGCTCGGAACGCCGCGCATCGGTCCAAGACGCGAGCTTAAACTCGCGCTCGAAAGCTATTGGGCCGGAAGAATCAGCGAACAGCAGTTGCTCGAGGACGCAGCCGGCCTACGTGCGGCGAACTGGGCGCGCCAGAAATCCCTCGGTGTCACCATCATTCCGTCGAACGATTTTTCGCTATACGATCAGGTGCTCGACACCAGTGTCATGGTCGGCGCCATCCCGGAAGTCTATGCCTCGAAAGCCGAGCCTGCTTCTCTCAAGACGTATTTCGCCATGGCACGCGGTTCACAAAGCGGCAGTCAGGATGCGAGTTGCGGTCACGGACCTCGCGGCTATGGCGCACCCGCGCAGGAGATGACCAAGTGGTTCGATACCAACTACCACTACATGGTTCCGGAATTTCATCGGGGACAGACTTTCAGGCTCTCCTCTCGCAAGCCTATCGAGGAGTATGAGGAAGCCAAGGCCCTTGGCTTTCAGACTCGCCCTGTCCTGATCGGCCCGGTCACTTTCTTGAAGCTAGGCAAGAGTGCGGATCCCGCGTTCCAGCCACTGTCACTCCTGGATGACCTGCTACCTGTCTATATCGAGGTTCTGCAGGAATTGGCCAAACGCGGAGCAAATTGGGTTCAGTTTGACGAGCCCTGCATGGTCCTTGATCTGGATGAGGGGCCAAAAAAATCTTTGCTGCATGCCTATGGCCGGCTCGCCAAGGAAGGGCCGGCCATCAAGATCATGGTTGCCAGCTATTTCGGCCACCTTGGCGACAATCTTCACACCGCCTTGCGCCTACCTATTGCCGGCCTGCATGTCGATCTGGTTCGGGCGCCGGAGTTATTGGATCAGATCATTGCTGCCGGGCGAAGTGAACTCGTCATGTCACTCGGCGTGATAGACGGTCGCAATGTGTGGCGGACGAATTTGTCGGCGCTGCGCCAGCGGCTCGATCCCGCCATTGCGAAGCTCGGCAAGGATCGCGTACAGATCGCCCCATCCTGTTCGCTGCTTCACGTGCCGGTCGATGTTGAACTCGAAACGGAGCTTGCTTCCGATGTCAAGAGTTGGCTTGCGTTCTCGGTTCAGAAGATTCGCGAGCTTGCGACCTTGGCACGGGCACTCGCAGGCGATCAAGATGTCGCCGACGCTCTTGCGGAATCGGAGCGCGTTACCACCCGCCGCGGAACTTCCCCGAAGATCCGTGACGCCAATGTCGCCGTCCGGATCAGTGCGATCAATCAGACCATGCGACGGCGCGTCAGCCCATTTGCCAGCCGTGCCGAGATCCAACGCAAGCGCTTCAAACTGCCGGCGTTTCCGACCACGACGATCGGATCGTTTCCGCAGACCGCAGAGGTGCGTAATGCCCGCGCGGCGCACGCGAGAGGCTCGATGAGCGACGGGCAATACGACAAGTTTCTCAAGGAGGAGACTGCGCGTGCTGTCCGTTGGCAGGAGGACATTGGCCTGGACGTGCTCGTGCACGGCGAGTTCGAGCGCAATGACATGGTGCAGTACTTCGGCGAGCAACTCTCCGGCTTCGCATTTACCAAAAACGGCTGGGTACAATCCTATGGCTCGCGCTGCGTTCGGCCACCGATCCTGTTTGGCGACGTCTCGCGGCCGAAGCCGATCACCGTGGACTGGTGGCGCTACGCGCAATCACTAACCAACAAGCCGATGAAGGCGATGTTGACCGGACCGGTAACGATTTTGAACTGGTCGTTTGTTCGCGATGATATTCCCAGAAGCGAGGCCTGCCGCCAACTTGCGCTCGCGATCCGAGACGAAGTCAGGGATCTCGAGAATGCGGGTGCGACCATGATCCAGATCGACGAAGCAGCGCTGCGCGAGGGGTTGCCACCGCGTCGATCGGAGTGGGCGGCCTATCTCGACTGGGCTGGGGATTGCTTCCGCATCTGCTCATCGGGCGTCGCCGATCAAACCCAGATTCATACCCATATGTGCTACTCGGAATTCAACGACATCATCGATGCGATTGCTGCAATGGACGCCGATGTCATCTCGATCGAGACCTCGCGCTCGAAGATGGAATTGCTCGACGCGTTTCGGAACTACAAATATCCAAATCAAATCGGGCCGGGCGTGTACGACATCCATTCTCCACGCGTGCCCGAGACCAGCGAGATGACGGGACTCATGGCGTTGGCTCGCAAGCGGCTGCAGGACTCGCAGCTCTGGGTCAATCCGGACTGTGGCCTGAAGACGCGGAAATGGGAGGAGGTTCGCCCAGCACTGGTCAACATGGTCGCTGCCGCCCGCGAGCTGCGCGCTGGATCCGCTCCCGTCGACCGTTGAGCCTTGGCCTGTTGTCTCTCGTCGAGAAAGCCGATCGCTTGTGGGACTTTGCGCACTCGGTGATCGTGAGGGGACTTGGGGAACGAAAAAAGCCCGGCCGCCTTTAGCGGCCGGGCGAAGTGTGTCCGGGAGGAGCGACGCTGCTATGCATCGCACCGACGTCCATCGGCGGAGGGAGGACAGCCGATGGTTCGATCACGGCGAGGACATCCGCCGAAAATCTGACTACAGTTAAAACACAAGCTCAGCGGAGCTCAATTATGCCGCGGTATGCCGCCGATATTGCCTGGGATAGAAAATCTACACTAAGGTTTGTCGTCGATGAGCATCTTCGCAACGTGTTGCCGAGTTGAGCGATGGGCGGTAGTCGGGCGGTCATGGGGCCGGCCAAAAGCGCACGTTGGTAGGCGTTTCTGCCGGAAACGATAAGCTAGATCAACGCGACTATACGAAACTGCCGACGGAAAAAGCATGATCTGACCAATCCAATGAGCGGACTTGCTATTGATGCAGGCCCTGCTTACGCCAGCTTGGTCCGCGGGTTCCAAGCTTTGTTTGAATCTTTGTACAACTTGGCAGACGGGGCGAACGGGATGCCGATCGGCGTGCTCTTCAGCGGTGTGATTGGTCGTCATCCAAAAGCATAGCCCAGTTGCGGGGATACTGAGCTCGGATCTGAAACGCTGGGTTTCGCTTAGTCGCTAGACCGCCTGACTATGTGTAGCGCCGGACCTAAGGAGGTGAGCGTCGAAGACTGATGCGACGCACCGGGCCAGGAACTCTGCGCCCCGGGCTACAGTGAGCCGGTCATCATCAATCGCCACGACGCCATCGGCGATAAGGCTGCCGAGGCGAGAATGATCGACAACGGCTAATCTAGGATCCCGGCCGTAACGACGGGATATCTCGGAAAGATCAACCGCAAAGTCGCACATGATTCGCTCGATGATTTCGGCGTGGAAGCGATCGTCATCGGTCAGTAAATAGCCCTTTGCGATGGCGAGCCGATCCTGGGAGATGCGAGCAAGGTAGTCCTTGGTCGAGACCGCGTTTGCGGCAAACCCCTGTTGCATACGGCCGATGGCGCTGGCGCCCAGACCAATCAGGACGTCAGCGCAATCGTCAGTATAGCCCTGGAAGTTGCGCCTCAGCCCGCCTTCCTGCCTCGCTAGGGCGAGATTGTCGTTCGGCAAGGCGAAGTGATCGACGCCTACGCGAACGTATCCAGCATCAACCAAAGCTCCCGCGATGGTTTCGGCCTGGAGGTGGCGCGTGACGCTGTCGGGTAGGCTGGACGCATCGATCTTGCGTTGATGTTTCTTGAACGAAGGAATGTGCGCGTAGCCAAAGGCCGAAAACCGGTCCGGATGAAGCTCGAGGCACTTGGCGACGGTGTCGAGGCACGAAGCGACGGTCTGCAGGGGCAGGCCATAGAGCAAGTCGAAATTGATCCGGCCGACGCCGGCGCGGCGTAACCGATCGACCGAGGTCGCGGTCTGTCCGAAGCTCTGCAGACGATTGATGCCGTGCTGAACAACTGGATCGAAGCTCTGGATACCAAGGCTCGCCCGGTTGACCCCGCAAAAGCCCAGCGCCTCGGCCATCGGCTCGCTCAACGTGCGTGGATCGATCTCTACGGCGATCTCGGCATCGGGCAGGACAGCGAAGGAATGGCGCAACGAACCGACGAGATCAGCAAATGTTTCAGGCGTCATGATCGTCGGGGTACCGCCCCCGAAGTGGATATGAGAGATCGGTTGTCGTCGACCAACGGTTTCTGCAACGAGGTAAGCTTCAGTCCGCAGTCCCGCTGCATAGATCGCGATCGGCTCCTGGCGTTTCGTGACAGACGTGTGGCAGCCACAATACCAGCACATCTTTCGACAAAACGGCACGTGAACGTAGATCGAGGCGGATTGCTGGGCGTCCAACGACTTGAGCCACGTTTGGTAGTCGGATTCGCAAACCGATGCTGAGAAATGGGGGGCCGTCGGATAGCTGGTGTAGCGTGGCAGCCGGTGCTGCCCGTAGGAGTCTGCCAAGTCCGGTCGCATTCGGATGCCTTTCTTCCTCCTTGGGTCAGATTACCGGACACGCAGCAGATAAGCTTTGCGCTGGCTCAAATATCGCGTCGGACCGTCGTGGCCATCCTGCCGAAATTGGTAGGGCATGCCCGTGGCGTATGCATCGCACTTTGGGACGCAATGAGGCGCTCGCCCGGCCGCAATGAGCAGCATCCTATCCGCGCGTGCCTCCGTAGTTCGTTGGGACCCAATCCGGCCAGCGAACCAAGCCGCAATCGGTTAAGCTCATTCCCTGTGCCGGCCGGAGCGCTCGACGAGCGGCCGCAACCATCCATTCCGATCGGTCGGTGTGGGGTTCGTTTGGCGCGTGATCAGCGTGGCGTAGGCCAAGCCATATTGCCACCACCCTACCGACGCAGAGGTCATGGAACCTGCCGGACCCGGAGTGTATGGATTTCGGCCATGCCATTTGCAATCGGGTGACTGAAGGAAAGCGATCACGGATTTCGTCCTGGCCGTGCGCAGCGTATGCGCGCCGGGAAGATTATCATCTTCATTTCAACAGGACGATCATGACGTCCACTTCCCATCGTGAAACGTCGGCGATCAACTACGGTCCATCGGCTTTGGCGCCATCTGGCGGCTTGCCGGCCATTGCGGACGAAAAAGCGACCGAGCTCCGTTCGGCTTCAGCTTCTTGCTCCAATTCTAGAATATGCGCTCTTAGCGCATCGGATGTCGCTTCCGCTGTCTTGCTGAATAACGGATCCCCGTCATTGGTGCGGGCGGATGCGATTTCGGTCCAATCCTCAGCCGATAGAGCCTTAACGGCGGCGGGGAAGAAATCTCGTTCCTCCCACATCATGTGGTGCCGCTCCCGCAATATAAAGTCGCGTACGATGTTGCTGACGTCTTGCCGAACGAGTTCACGATCCGCGAGGATACCATCGATAGCTTGAGCGAAGTGGTGCAGACGGTCGATGACTTCCCGGTGTTCGTGCGCGAGATCGCCGACGATTGCAGCCGCGTCCGGGTCGCGAGTTCTAAGCTTGGAGAAAATCAGGTCTTCCTGAGGATGATGGTACACCTCCGGGTAAACCTCGAAGTAGCTGATAATCGCGCGAATTACCTCATAGTCTGGACGGATCCCATGCTCAAAAATCTCCAATTCGCGTTGGAGGGCGACCAGAAGCAGGTCAATGTTGCGATGCTCTCGAAGCAAAAAATCGATGATCATTGCGGTGCTCCACGGAGGAACAATGTAAATAGCGATCCTGCATCCATCTAGATCGCCCAAGCAGAGGTTCGGGCGTCCGTCGTGCGCTGCGATTTGTCGGACGTTCGATGCTCAGAGTTTGCGTATTTCCCAGCGCCTCTCGAGCTTACCCCAGATCCTGCGCAAAGCGGCTGGGCAGTTTGTCGCTCCGTAGCTCGATTCGGCGCAAAGTCGGCAGCGCGATCACGCCATTCTGCTCAAGTTGAGTGAGCGTGCGTGAAACTGTTTCGATGGTCAAACCAAGGTAATCGGCAACATCCTGCCGCGACATGGGCAGTTCGATCGCAGCGTTCTTCGTCGCGCGGCGTGACATATCGAGCAGGAATGACACGACGCGCTCTTCAGCGCTGCTGATCAGGAGCATCAGATGTTCCTGAAAGCGGCGGAGTTCAAGCGCCATCGCATCCCAGAGCTGCCGTGTGAGCTCGCTCTCGTGGCTGGCGCGATCGATGAGGGCACTGCGCTTCACCGTCAAAAGGTGCGTTTCACAGACCGCCTCCGCCGAAGAGATATGGCTGTCTCCTGCCTCAAAGCCGAAGATGTCACCGGGCAAATAAAACGCGCCAATCTGACGACGTCCATCCACCATAATCCTGTAGCTTCTCACAGCACCCGATACCACCTGATATAGGTATTCCGCTGCTTCGTCCTCGCCATAGATCTCGCTGTTGCGGGCGAACCGCATCGGGGTCGCAACCATACCAAACGGTCCATAGGTACGAGGCTGGCCACGCAAGACGCTGCTCGGATGATGGCTGATCTCGTGAATACTCGCGGCCTGTACGTACATGGCGGACTCGATCTTCGAAACGTCGATAGGACGCAGATTGGCCGCTTCCAACGAAGTAGAAAATTTGGATGTTTCCCCTAAGTAGAACCCACTAAGTATTTATACGTAAGAATACGTGCGGCGCAGCCCTTTGCTTGATCAAATACGGCTCAAAGTCGACCGGGCTGCGTTTGGATTGGGGAGCTGCATGCCGGCTTACCGGTGTTCAGCTTGAGCTCGGACATCGTCGGGTAGAGCGGTGACCAGATTGTCCACGCTCCTCGAGACCGGTAGCGTAGGTGCAATATTCGAAAATGGCGGCGCAGGCTCAGCGGCTCCGCCTCGCGAGCGACGGCGGGTGCACGAAAGCCAAACAGCCGGCGCTCCTGTTCTTCAGATCGGCGGTCGGCCGGTGCCTCCCTCAGCCGATGAGGCATGTCGCGTCGAAAATTCTTGCCTTCAGTGTGACATCAAGACCGGGACGGAGTTTTCACGAAGCAGGTCTGCTGAAAGGCCCCCGCGCAGCCTTTCGCGCAGCCGACAGCGGCCGTATCCGCCCATCACCAGCAGGTCGAGGCTTTCGTCCGCGACAAGCGACAAGAGCGCGCGGTGCGCCGACTTGGATGCCGGAAGCGACACGATCTTTGCAGGAAGCCCTGACCGTGCAAAATACTGTTCCAAGTGCTCGGTGGAACTTTCTGCCGGGATCTTGTGGGCAGAAGTGATCGCGATGATGGTCAGCGCGTCGGCTTCGCGCAGCAGTGGCATCGCGTCGTGCAACGCGCGGGCCGCAGGGCGGCTGCCGTCCCAGCATATCCCGACCCGTCTGGCCGAAAGAGCGCCGTGGAAGACGCTTGGCAGATACAGAACTGGCTTGCCGGCCTGAGACAGGATCTCCTTGGGAATAACGTTGTCATAGCTGTCGTAGCCGCTCTGGGGCTGCGTAACGATCGTCATGTCGTGCACGCGCGCGCTGGCGCAGATGCTTCGACGCGCCTCCGCTGGAACCGCACTGAGGGCGCGGCTCGCATAGGAAATGCCGGCGCTCCTCGCCCGCAGATCAAAGATACGAAGCGCCGCTTCGGCTCGCTCCAGCGCATGCGCCTGCTCGATTTCAAAGACCGAAGTAACGGCCGCCCCGCCGAGTGCAGCGAGCGGAATAATGGTCCTCTCGTAACCGATTGCCATAGCGTCAAGGTGCGCGCCCGTGATCTGTGCGAAAGAAATCGAACCGTTCACCGTAGCCCGTACCGGGAGCTCCGTGGGAAGATGGACCAATATATTCCCGAACATTGCGGTTCTCCGGACGTGAAAGGATTGCTGCCCATCGGAGTATAAATCTGACCGCGCGTTTGATCTGCTTCATGCACGGTCGTTGATTTGTCGAGGCAGGATCAAATCGGCGACGGACAGTTCGTGCAGGTCCGATGCCAAGTAGAACCAGCATGGCATGTGTTGCATCAGTCATGTCAACCATGAATCCTGCACGATTCGTGCAGAGCGATTTTTGCTGCACAGATGAGGGGGATTGAGGTGGCCGGAGATCGTGGATGTGTCCATTGCCGCCATTCCCCGCTCGACATTCATGTGTCGAAAACGGATGCAGCGACAGGAGCGCCCAGCCAGTAACGGAATCTGATGCGCGGCTGGTTGGCTGCGGTCGAGCCGGTTGCGCCAATGCTTCAACTGCTGCTGGAAAGTCGATCAGCGACATGCGAGGACAGATCGTCGCAGACGGGGGCGGACGCCAGCGCGACGTGCGCGTGCACCTTTCGCCGGGCCCGCCTTGATTTTCGTCATTGCCGGTCTGTGGTCCTGGCCTGTGCGCAAGTCGTTGCCGGGCAATGCGCTCCGCGCCCACGCGATTGTGGATCATTTATCGACAAATTCGTCTAAGATCTGCCGCACCAACGCTCGTCGCTTATAGCGCGTGCTCGCGACCCCGCTAGAGTCCGGCGGCAATGGCGATCCGCATCAACTCGGACATGCTGCGTACACTGGTCTTGGCCATGAGGTTGGCGCGGTAAACCTCGACCGTTCGCGGGCTGATGCCAAGATCGTGCGCGATTACCTTGTTGATCTTGCCGGCCAATAGTCCCCGCAGGACGTCACGCTCGCGCGAAGTGAGGTCCGCCAGGCGGGCTTCCGCCTCCAGTTTCGCTGCGTCATCGGCTGGCTTCATAGGCCGCGCTTCCAAAGCGGCGTTGATGGCGCGCAACAGTACCTCGTCCTCGAACGGCTTCTCGATGAAATCGACCGCACCCGCCTTCATCGCTTCAACCGCCAGCGATACGTCACCATGACCGGTTATCAGGACGACGGGACAGTCGATCCGATCGGCCTTCAGCTTGCGCATCAGTTCAAGGCCGCTCATGCCTGGCATGCGGATATCCGATACGACGCAGTCGACTGGACCGCTCGCGATGTCATTGAGAAACTCGGCCGCCGTCTCGTGGGTTGCAACCCAGAAACCACTAATATCAAGCAGAAAGGCCAAAGAATCCCGCATCGCGTCGTCGTCGTCGATCACTAGAATGCGCCGCGCAGTCATGCTTCTTCACCGACCTCCGCAAATGGCAGCGTGAACTGAAAGATCGTGCCTCCGCCAGGATTCGCTTCCGCGACGATGTGACCGCCATGGGATTCGACGATTGTCCGGCAGATTGATAGTCCAACACCCATGCCGTGCTCCTTTGTTGTGACAAAGGGCTGGAACATGCGGTCGGCAACATCAGGGCTGATGCCGGAACCCGTATCGGCGACGGTGAATCTGGCGAGACCGTCGACCTTGCTAACTCCGACGGTCAATTCGCGACGCGGACAGGAAGCCATCGCCTCGATTGCATTGCGTATCAGGTTCAGCGCGACTTGCTGGATCTGGATCTTGTCTACGATCATTGACGGCAGATCGCGATCGCTGCGCATCGTTACCCGCACGCCTTGCTCCTTGGCGCCGAGCAGGGCCAGCGCCACAGCCTCTTCAAGAAGCGTGAGCGGATTTTCCACAGAATGCTGCGTCTCGCCTTTGGCAACAAATTCCCGCAGGCGCTTGATGATATCGCCGGCGCGCAGAGCCTGTTGGACAGCGTTTTCGAGTGCATCACCGATGCGACTGGCGTTTGGCTTGTCTGCCGCCAGCAGAACTTTTGCGCCGCGCATGTAATTCGTGATGGCGGAGAGCGGCTGGTTGATTTCATGGGCGATGGACGATGCCATCTCACCCATGGCGGTCAACCGAGACACGTGGACGAGTTCAGACTGCAACTCCTGGAGCCTGCGTTCCTGCGCCCGCCGTTCGGTCAGGTCTCGGATGAAGCCGGTGAAGAAGCGTTCGCCGCGCACTTTGGCCTCGCCGACGGCAAGCTCCATCGGAAAGGTCGAGCCGTCGCTCCGCTCGCCGACCACAATGCGCCCGACGCCAATGATGCGCTGCTCGCCGGTGGTCAGATAACGTTCAATGTAGCGGTCGTGCTCGGATCGGTAGGGCTGCGGCATCAACTTGGATACATTCCTTCCAACCACGTCGTCCGGCATCCAGCCGAATAAACGCACAGCCGCGGCGCTGAACGAGCGAATGATGCCCTTCTCGTCAATCACGATCATGGCTTCCGGTACGGTGTCCAGGATCGATTGCAGATGGGCCTGCCGATACCGCGCCTGCACCGATTCCTGCCGCAGCCGGTCGCCCATGAAGCCAAGCATGGGACCAAGTACCGCGAAGGCTGCAATATCGATCGTGTTCGCGGAAACGGTGATGAGGCCTTTCCCAAGCACTGCGACGCTGACGACAAGGCAGAGCAGGGTAGCGAAGCTCGCCGGTCCACGCCCGCCGGCGAAAGCGGCAAAAACGATCGCCGGAAGGTAGATGATCGTAAATGAGCGATCCTCGAGATACGGATTTAACGCTGCGCGGAGCACGAGGGCGAGCGCGGCGGCTGCCACCGCAGTGCCATAACGATACCAGATGTGGTCGGACATATCTGCCGGTAGACCCTCTCATTCAATCGAACCTACATCGTTTGGCCGCAGGAGACCACCGAAGGCAGACGCGTGCCGATTTACGGCCGATATATTGTGCAGGAAGGCGCGATCGTTATTTGAGCCAAATGCGCCAATGCGTGGGCTGCACAGCGACGTGCTCCCCGCTCGTCGCTCTGATCCAGCCGCCGAAGATCCGGCGGCAGGGGAAGACCAGCCGATGAATGGTATTACCCTCGATCACGCCAATCTCCAGGTCCCGATCAAAGGGCGCCGTCTCGATCCGCTCCCAGGTCACGTTGCTATTACACCCTGGACGGTGTTCATCGCTGCCGACTGACAAATTCAATCACCTTCCAGACAGTCCGAGCGCCATCGCTTGTCCAGCCGCGGGAACAGCTGCAGCCCAATATCGCACACGCCGCGTGCGGTCTCGATTGCGGAGATCGTCGCCTCGGTGCTCTTGGCAGAGGCATCGCTTGACGTTCTCGCAAATATCGGGATTGACGGCTGCGAGGCGGTTTTCCGCCTTTGCTCAAACTGATCCGGACCATCCTGCAATTGTGCCCGCCGCAGGACAAAGTTTGCCGAGGCCTGTCATGTCGAACATCCATTGTTGGCGAGTCGTCTCCTGGCCATGGCATTAATTGGAGGGGGCGCGGATGGCTAGCTGCGCTCGGCTCCGAGCATCGAGCCGGTCCGCGGGTCGATAAAGTGGACACCATCGCAAGCGATGCAGGTGATCTGGTGCAGGTCGTTGGCGGGCTCGGCTGCGTCGACGGGCAGCAGTCCTCGAACCCGGTCGCCTGTATTTGGGCACGACACGATCATGGGGCGCCAAGTCGGTCTGTGAGCCATGTGTCTGACCTATGACTGGGATAATGTTTTTATCGACAGCTCGCCGTTGAAGTATTGATCCAAGTCAAAAAAAGCACGATGCGCGTCTGGAACGACCGACGGCGGCGCGGCCGCCGCGAGTGGTCAGGATGGGCAAGCATGTTCCATCGCGGGTGACTCGCTAGGCCGCGCTTCAGTCCCGACAAACCTGACCGCAGCCGAGTTGATAGAAATCAAAATGCAGGACGCGCATTCATGCGAATGTTGAAGTACACCCCACGCTCACCGCACTGTGACAACGTTTGTCAGTAAAGATGTGAGAGGCGGGAAGGAGATGTTAAATTGATTGCTCGCCTCGCATTGTCGGTGGCCTTGCCGGCGCTGATCGCAGCCATCGGCTTTGGTGCGGAAGCCCTGAACCTTGGCCTTTTCGAAACCTTGGCTGCGGTAAGTCTGATCATCGGCTTTGCCGTTGCGGCGGCAGGGTGGGCTGTCAGGAGCGAGACAGGGGCCGTTTCGCTTTCTTGCTTGCGATCACGGGGGCGCAGGTCTGGCTGTGGCCAATAATTTGGGATGCTGCTTGAGGCAAATCAAATACTCTCCTGGCACGAATGGCAGAATAGGCAAGGATGAGTAAACCCACCTAAAAAGAGGGTAGTCATGCCTTCATTTAACGTTCGCTTCATTAAGACCGTTTGCGACGATACGGGCCACGAGCATCGTGCGTGTCAGGCGGCGTTCAAGGTCGATGCTGCATCGCTGAGTGCTGCTGCGCTCCAGGCGGAGACCGACTTCTGCAAGCAAAAGGGTGTCCGCGATTGGACCATTTTCGCCGATGCAATGGAGCTTCGAGCCCCGCCTGCATTGCCTCCTTCATGGGGCGGCTAGCCTGAACTCGGCTAGCGCCGATGTTCCATCCGCGAGTTCAAGCGTGCTCTTGTAAAACGTCGCTCCGAGCGTCGACAAGCTTGCGATGTTGTTGCCAAGGTAGCAGGCGTCCTGTTGCCCGGGACAGCAATGCGAATGACCTTGCCGCAACTCTTGCCGGCCCGTCGCTCAGCCAGCTGGATGCGCTGCTCCGCAGAGCATCGTCCCGGGTAGGCGATCCGGACGAATGATTTGCTCCGACGTTGATCAAATTTGATGCAGGTCAAAAACAAATCGGCCTCCGGCAGCTATGGCTGCTTCGAGGGATATGACACATGGTCAGCCAACCTGCACATATCGGTGGTCCTTGGCGGTTTAAGAGCTTGCTTGGCCGGTTACGAGCGAGTCTGTCTCGGAAGTCCGAGCTGGCTTACTTGAGCCCGCAGGACGTCGATGCGATCGCGCGTGAGCTTAATCTGTCAACGTCCGCGTTTCGAACCCTGGCGCAGAGTCCGAACTCTTCCGAACTCTTGCGCAAGCGCCTCGCGCTTGCTGGCTTTTCCGAACATGCGCTTGCCGCCTGCCATGGTGACGTGTTGCGCGATCTGCAGCGGGTGTGCGGCCTATGTCCGGCCAAAGGGCGTTGCGCCGCCGACCTCCAAGCAGGTATGCATCGAAATCCGCTGAAAGACTGCCCCAACGAACATACCCTGCGCGCGCTCGGTCGTGAGGTCGATGACGGCCGCCCGCACCGCTTTCGCGATTAATGAGCCCGATCGCTTAGCTCGCCGGAAATGATCTCCCCAAGCATCCCGCGTTCAAGGAAGGCCTAGCCATGACAAGCCCATCCTCCACCTCGAAATCCACGACGATGGGTGAAGCAGGCCTGATGTCGGCATTCGCAGTTTCTGCATTCGTTTTCTATATCGCCGGGGCGATGGGGCACGATTCTGCTTTTACGTTCCACGCATTGCTGGCTTCTGCCGCCAGTCTGATCGCTGCAGCCGTCATCCTCAACCGATACTATGAACGGCCGGCGCAACTCCCGCCGGCCCAGATCAATGGCCGACCGAACTATAATCTTGGTCCGATCAAATTCGCCTCGGTACTCGCGATGTTCTGGGGCATTGCGGGCTTTTCCATTGGTCTGCTGATCGCCTCGCAGCTTGCCTGGCCTGCACTGAATTTTGATCTGGCTTGGACGAGCTTCGGCCGGCTGCGCCCGCTGCACACATCGGCTGTCATATTTGCGTTCGGCGGAAACGTGCTCATTGCGACCTCATTCTACGTCGTGCAGAAGACCTGCCGTACCCGCCTGGCTGGTGATCTTGCGCCATGGTTTGTGGTCGTAGGCTATAATTTCTTCATTCTGATCGCGGGCACTGGGTATCTGTTCGGTGTCACGCAGTCGAAGGAATATGCCGAGCCGGAGTGGTACGCCGATCTTTGGCTCACCATCGTCTGGATCACCTATCTCATTGTGTTCCTGGCGACACTGTTGAAACGGAAAGAGCCGCATATCTTCGTCGCCAACTGGTTCTATCTCGCCTTTATTGTCACCATTGCAGTGCTCCACCTCGGCAACAATCCCGCATTGCCGGTGTCGGTGTTCGGTTCGAAATCCTACATCGCCTGGGGCGGCGTGCAGGATGCCATGTTTCAGTGGTGGTACGGCCATAACGCGGTTGGGTTCTTCCTGACCGCCGGCTTCCTCGCGATCATGTACTACTTCATTCCAAAAAGAGCCGAGCGACCGGTCTATTCTTATCGTCTGTCGATCATCCACTTCTGGGCACTGATCTTCCTCTATATCTGGGCTGGTCCGCACCATCTACACTACACGGCGCTGCCGGACTGGACGCAGACCCTTGGCATGACGTTCTCGATCATGCTGTGGATGCCCTCCTGGGGCGGCATGATCAACGGCCTGATGACGCTTTCGGGCGCTTGGGACAAGCTGCGCACCGACCCGGTGCTCCGTATGCTCGTGGTCTCCGTTGCCTTTTACGGCATGGCGACGTTTGAAGGTCCCACAATGGCGATCAAGGTCGTCAATTCGCTCAGTCATTACACGGATTGGACGGTCGGCCACGTGCATTCGGGCGCGCTGGGCTGGGTCGGCTTCGTATCATTCGGCGCGCTGTATTGTCTGATTCCCTGGCTTTGGAATCGTGAGCTGTATAGCCTCAAGCTCGTCAACTGGCACTTCTGGATCGCCACGATCGGGATCGTGCTCTACATCTCCGCGATGTGGGTGTCCGGAATCCTGCAGGGGCTGATGTGGCGCGCTTACACCTCGCTTGGTTTCCTCGAGTACTCGTTCATCGAGTCGGTCGAGGCCATGCATCCTTTTTACATCATCCGTGCCGCGGGGGGCGCACTGTTCCTGATCGGCGCGCTGATCATGGCCGCCAATCTCTGGATGACGGTGAATGCACAGGAAGCCGGTCAAATCCAGGACGCTCAAGCGCTCCAGGCCGCAGAATAGGTCATCGCATGTCGCTCTGGAACCGACACAAGATATTTGAGAAGAACTCGATCATCCTGATCGCAGGTATCCTTGCCGTGATAGCGGTCGGTGGCCTGGTCGAGATCACGCCGTTGTTCTACCTCAAGAGCACGATCGAGGCGGTGGACGGTGTGCGGCCTTATACGCCGCTCGAGCTTGCCGGCCGCAACATCTACGTACGTGAGGGGTGCTATCTCTGTCACTCGCAGATGATCCGGCCGCTACGCGATGAGGTCGAGCGCTACGGACATTACTCGCTGGCCGCTGAGAGCATGTATGACCACCCGTTTCAATGGGGCTCGAAGCGGACCGGCCCGGACCTCGCGCGTGTTGGCGGGAAATATTCCGATGAATGGCACGTCACGCATTTGAACAATCCGCGCGCCATCGTGCCGCAATCGGTGATGCCAGGCTATCCGTCTCTGGCGAACACGGAGATCGACCTGGCCGACATCGTCGCACATCTGCGCACCAATCGGGCGGTCGGTGTCCCCTATACCGAGGACCAGATCAAGAACGCTGCCGGCGACCTGAAGACGCAGCTCGATCCTGACAGCCCGAACGTCGCATCGTTCCAAAAGCGCTATCCGAGGGCGGCTGTGCGCAATTTCGACGGCGGGACCGGCAATCCGAGCGAACTCGATGCGCTCGTCGCCTACCTGCAAATGCTCGGCACATTGATCGATTTCAAGCTCTACGACGAAAAAGCCAATCTGCGCTGAAGGATCCTTGGATGAAAGCCATTATTTCCATCGAGAGCCTGGCTTCAAGCTTCGTCGTGACGCTCTGGACGCCGTTGTTCGTCGGCATCTTCGTAGCCATCGTCGTTTACGCGCTGTGGCCCCGCAACAAGAGGCGTTTTGATTCTGCAGCGCGCATGCCGCTGCGCCGGGACTGACAGATCATGACCGAGCATAACGACATCGATATCGATCACATCTCTGGCCGCTCCACGACGGGGCACGAATGGGATGGTATAAGGGAACTCAACACACCGCTGCCGCGCTGGTGGATTCTGAGCTTCTACGCCACGATCCTTTGGGCCATGGGTTACTGGGTCGTTTATCCGGCCTGGCCGCTGCTCTCAAGCTACACGACCGGCGTGTTTGACTATTCGACCCGCGCCAGCGTCGTCAATGACCTTGCCGGTCTTGAGAAGCTGCGCGGCGAGAAGATGGCCATGCTCGGCAAGGCGTCTCTGACCGAGATCGAGAAGGATCCGATCCTGCTGGCATTGGCCCGTGGGCGCGGCAAGACGGTGTTCGCGGACAATTGCGCGCCCTGCCATGGCAGCGGCGGCGCGGGTGCCAAGGGGTATCCGAACCTCAATGACGATGACTGGTTGTGGGGCGGGTCGCTCGACCAGATCCTGCAGACCATCCAGTTCGGCGCACGTTCCGGACATGCGAAGGCGCATGAGGGACAAATGCTAGCCTTCGGCCGCGACGGCATCCTCACGAAAACCGAGATTGTCACCGTAGCGAACTACGTGCGATCGCTGTCGGGCTTGACCACGGCAGCCGATTTCGATGCTGCGGCCGGCACAAGGATCTTTGCCGAGAATTGCGCGGTCTGTCATGGCGAGAACGCCAAGGGCAATCAGGCACTCGGCGCGCCGAATCTGACTGACCGCATTTGGCTGTACGGCTCGGATGAGGAGACGCTGGTCGAGACCATCAGCTATGGCCGCGCTGGCATCATGCCGGCTTGGAGCCGGCGGCTCGATCCCGTCACCGTCAAGGCACTTGCCGTCTATGTGCATTCGCTCGGCGGCGGACAATAGGCGAGGTGCGCCGCAATACCTGCGGCGCCGTTGGCCCGGATCAACGTGAGTCACCCGCGTCCGATGTAAGGTCGTCATGAAACCTGCCGTGAACAAGACCGTTTCGCGCGATGACCCGGTAATCGACGAGGATGGACCACTCTATGTAGCCCGTAGGAAGGTCTATCCGCAGAGCGTCCGCGGTACTTTCCGCACCATCAAATGGCGGCTGATGGTGGTGTGTCTGGGCATCTACTATCTGCTGCCATTCGTGCGTTGGCATCGTGGCCTTGGCGCTCCCGACCAGGCGGTGTTGCTCGATTTCTCGAACCGGCGGTTCTACTTCTTCTTCATCGAGCTCTGGCCGCAGGAGCTTTACTACTTCACCGGCTTGCTCGTGCTCGCCGCCATTGCACTGTTCCTGATGAACGCGCTGGGCGGTCGGATTTGGTGTGGTTATCTCTGTCCGCAAACGGTCTGGACCGACCTGTTCCATGCGGTCGAGCGCCGGCTCGAGGGTGACCGTCGCGAGCGGCTGAAGGCCGCCGCACGCCCTATGACGATGGGGCGCGCGGCGAAGCGCGTGCTGAAGCACGCGATCTGGTTGATGATCGCTTGGTGGACCGGCGGCGCCTGGGTGCTCTACTTCGCCGACGCGCCGACCTTGGTGCGCGATCTGGCAACGTTCCAGGCGCCAGCAATTGCCTATATCTGGATCGGGATCCTGACCGCTTCGACATATCTGCTGGCTGGCTACATGCGCGAGCAGGTTTGCGTTTACATGTGTCCTTGGCCGCGCATCCAGGCCGCGCTCACCGATGAATGGGCCCTCAATGTCACCTACAAATACGATCGCGGCGAGCAGCGCTGCTCATTGAAGAAATCATTCGATCTGCGCGCGCGCGGCGAAAGGGCCGGAGACTGCATCGATTGCAATCAATGCGCGGCGGTCTGCCCGACCGGAATCGACATCCGCAATGGCGCCCAGCTGGGCTGCATCCAGTGCGGGCTGTGCGTCGACGCCTGCGATGCCGTCATGAGGAAGATCGGGCGCAGCACGGGCTTGATCGGTTATGACAACGACATCAATATTCAGCGTCGGATGGACGGCAAGCCGGAACTATTCAAGCCGGTACGCCCGCGCACGCTCGTCTATGCTTCATTGATCGTGGTCGTCTGCGCCGTGATGCTTTATGGGCTATCGTCGAGAACTCTGCTCGATCTCAGCATCCTACACGACCGTAATCCCGTGGCGGTCAAGCTCAGCGACGGTTCGGTTCGCAACGGCTATACGGTGCGCTTGCTCAACAAGCGCGACGTCGATCGCGTGATCGCGATCGACGTCGATGGCCCAACCGAAACGTCCGTCCACGTCGTCGGCGCCGATTCCGTGACCGTGGATCGACCGATGATCGTCTTGGCTCGCGATACTACGACAGAACTGCGTGTGCTCCTGACGGCGCCGGTTGACGACAAGTCAGGACACTCGATGCCGGTGAGGTTTCGGGTCACCGATATTGGCCTTGGCGAGGTCGCTTCCGCAATGGATCATTTCGTTCTCCCCTAGCGAGCACTGACCGGATCTGACCATGACCGCATCAATTCGCGTCGCGCGGCCCATCACCGGACGCTTCGTCCTGATTGCCCTTCTCACCTTCTTTTCGGTCGTGATTGGCGCCAATATGCTAATGATGCGCTTTGCCATCACGACCTTGCCGGGGACAGAGGTTGACAGCGCCTATAGCGCCAGCCTCACCTATGAGCGTGAGATCATCGCGGCACGACAGCAGAACGAGCGACGTTGGCAGGTTCAGGTACATATCCACCGGCGGTCAGACGGTGAAGCCGTGCTTGCGATTGAGGCGCGCGACCGCGCAGGCGCGCCTGTCGCTGGAGTGAATTTCATGGCCCGGCTCGAGCGCCCGGTCGACCGCCGGGCCGATCGGGCGATTGATGTCTCGCAGGCCGATGTTGGAACTTTCCGGGGCAGCGCCTCGGGCGTCGCCGTCGGGCAGTGGGATCTCGTGATCGAAGGCGACGCCGGTGGCCGCCGCATGTTTGTATCGAAAAACCGCGTCGTCTTGAACTGAGAGTACATGCCCCATGCAGAAAGACATCGATTTTTCTCACTTTCTGAAAAGGGCGGGCGCGGACCTCGTCCAACTCGACCTCGCGGTAGAGGGCATCAGCTGCGCGGGCTGCATGGGCAAGATCGAGCGCAATTTGTCGAGCATTCCGGATGTGACCTCGGCACGCGTGAACCTTACCGAAAACCGGCTGGTGATCGAATGGAAGGCTGGAGCGCTCGATCCAGCGCTATTTGTCAAGCGGCTCGCCGAACTAGGCTATAGGGCGTATCCCTTCCAGCGGGACAGTGCGGAGACGTTGGAGGCGGAAAGGGCGCAGAGCTTGTTGCGACGGCTCGGCGTCGCCGCCTTTGCCGCGATGAACGTGATGATGCTGTCGATCCCGGTGTGGTCCGGAAATGTCTCGGACATGCTGCCGGAGCAGCGCGACTTCTTTCATTGGCTCTCCGCGCTGATCGTCCTGCCCGCGGCGGCCTATTGTGCGCAACCGTTCTTCTCTTCCGCTTTTGCGGCGCTTCGGGCACGCGGAGCCAATATGGACGTGCCGATCAGCATCGGGATCCTGCTCGCCTTGGCAACTTCGCTGATCGAGACCATCGTTCATGCCGAGCACGCCTTTTTCGATGCGGCAATCATGTTGATCGCCTTCCTTCTCGCAGGCCGCTATCTCGACCAGAACATGAGGCGGCGCACCCGCGCCTTCGCCAGCAACCTTGCTGCACTAAAGGCGGAAACTGCAGCGAAGTTCATAAGTCCTACCGAAATCAGAACCGTTCCTGTGGCGGCGATCAAACCGGGAGATATCGTGCTGGTCCGACCCGGCGAGTGCTGTACCGTCGACGGCAGCGTGATCGGGGGACACTCCGAGGTCGATCAAAGCCTCGTTACCGGCGAGACCTTGCCGGCGATTGCGGCTCCAGGCAGCGCGGTGTTCGCCGGCACATTGGTCCGATCCGGCACCCTGCGCGTCCGCGCGGCGACGGCCTCGGACGGCACACTGCTTGCCGAGATCTCCAGGCTACTTGATCATGCCCTGCAAGCGCGCTCGCGCTATCTGCGCCTCGCCGAGCGCGCGTCGCGGCTCTATGCGCCCATCGTTCACACTACGGCCTTGCTGACGATGCTTGGTTGGCTGGCCTCCGGCGCCGCCTTCCATGACTCGGTCGTCACCGCGATCGCAGTCTTGATCATCACCTGCCCCTGCGCGCTGGGCCTGGCTATCCCCGCGGTGCAGACCGTGGCCTCCGGCGCACTATTCCGTTCCGGCGTGCTGCTCAATGCGGGGGATGCGATCGAGCGTATTGCGCAGGTGGACCGAGTGATCTTCGATAAAACCGGTACGCTGACGCTGCCTGAGCTCGATGTCGCCAACCTCGCTACTATTCCCCACCATGTCATCGAATTGGCAGGCCGGCTCGCGCTGGCGAGCCGCCATCCGATCGCCGCCGCCGTCGCACGAACTGCCGGTGCAAGCGAGCCGCTCGCCGATATCGAAGAGGAGCCCGGGCGAGGGGTCCACGGTTACTATGAGGGAGCGCCGATCCGACTTGGCCACCCCGCCTTCTGCGGTGCCGACAGCCTCGCGAACGAGATCCTGTGCCGTGATCCCGAGGCCTCCGTCGTCGCGTTCAGCCATGGCGACGTCAGGCACGTCTTTGCCGTCCGGCAACGGATACGGCCAGACGCAGCCGAGGTCGTCGCGAGCCTCGCGTGCCTTGGTATCATGGTCGAGATCGTTTCGGGGGATCGTGAGCCAGCTGTCCGGCGGGCCGCCGAGACGCTCGGCATTCAAAGGTGGCGCGCCAACGTCTCGCCGCCGGACAAGGTCGCTCGGATCGAAGACCTGACCAGCCAGGGGCACAAGGTGTTGATGGTCGGCGACGGCTTGAACGATGCGCCCGCGCTCGCTGCAGCGCATGCATCGATGTCGCCTGTCACTGCCACCCATATGAGCCAGGCAGTCGCTGATGTGGTCTTCCTCGGTGAGCGTCTCGAGCCCGTGATGACGGCGGTCAGAGGCTCGCGCAAGGCGCTGCGACTGATGCGGCAGAATCTTTGGCTTGCTGTCGTCTACAACCTTCTGGCTGTGCCCATTGCGATCGCCGGCTTGGTGACGCCGCTGATTGCCGCTGCGGCTATGTCAGGTTCGTCGGTACTGGTCATGTTGAATGCGCTACGGGCACGAAGAAGCGAGGCGGCCTGATGGAAGTCCTGGTCTATCTGGTTCCGCTCGCTCTTTCGCTCGGCTTCTTCGGCCTGCTGGGCTTTCTGTGGTCGCTGAAGAGTGGTCAGTATGACGATCTCGACGGGGTGGCTTGGCGCGCAATCACCGATGAAGAGCCCAACGAGCCGTCGGTGCCGATCCAGATAGTGAAAATGGACCAGGGCATTCGTGGAAGCGGTCGTCAGCGCCGTCCACGCGAGTGCTAGCTCGCGCATCCAGTCGGCCCACCGCGCAACTGGCGAGAACATGCGAGTCGCGAAGTCGGACAGCAAGCAGCTAGTTGAGGGAAGCAGTGCGCTCCATGATCAACAAAGGCTGCTCGATGGTCTGTCCGGCTATCGATGGCGAGCAGTGTGTCCGAGACCACGATAGCTGCAGTCGCGGCTTCAGCCGCTGCCTCGCCCACGACGTCCCATTAGCTGCAGTCTCATCGATCACCGCTATCTCGATCGCGTAATCAATCGGGCCGGCGATGTCGCATTCTCCAGCAAGGTCGACCGTCGGACAACGAGGAACGCTCGAATTTGGACGAGTGTGGCGACTGGAGCCAAAAGCGCTGGCCGTCGATATCGGACGTCGTCCGAAATCTCTCTTTCTAAGAGATCATTGCGAGTGCAAATGATGGCTTTGCCGCTCTCGCGCTACGTCAAGAAAAATGAAAGCTGTTCACGCGACAGGATTGTACCACTTCGATAGGTTGTCGAGATCGCGCAATGGAAGACGAGATCCGATCCAGTTGTCTCGATCAGCGCAAACGAAACTCACGCAGCTAGACGATCAGCTTGCCGACTGTGGCGGGAGCGACCATTACAAGAGATCGCGACGGTGTCTCACAGGGACTTGCATGGATTGATCCCTCCAAGATCGATACAAACCTCGAACCTGAGCAGTTCTCGGACTAATCGCAATTCGCTTGTCAAAAGTTTTCAACGACTTGCTATAACCTGCTTGGTTTCGAACAATGTGCGTCGATGAGGAGAGCTGCATTCGTCAACTCGTGGCGAAGTCTCTTGATACCAAACCTCCACGAAATGTTACAACCGGGCAGCCGTCGTTAATACCTGAGATATTGTCTTCTGAACATATGAGCGAGCTTGCAACTTTGCGCGAGTGCTATGTTGCCTCTTTTTTACGGTCGTCGCTTTGAAAAAACTATGTTACAAGCCGCTCCTCTCAAAAGGAGCATTCATTGTGAAAAAAGCAACCAAGAAACGCGTTAAGCGGCGCGAGTGGACCAAGGCAGATATCAAGGAGCTCAAGGTCCATTCAAAGGCTCGAACGCCGGTCACAAAGATATCAAAAATGACCAAACGCTCTGTCGGTGCGCTACGCCAGAAGGCCCTGCATCTTGGCATCGGATTGGGACATCAGCGTTAGCTTATGGAATGTGCTGGTGATTGGTCAGTAGGGCGGCTCCCGGGCCGCCCTTATTGGCTGTTGGATTTGTGTCGCAACTGCGCTTCGCGGATTTCCGCAGAACGGTATGCGGCTCGAATCCTGCCTGGCCCTGCACCGGTCGCTGTTTAAAGCGCAGTAATTCCGGCCATGAATATAGCCCAACTCCTGAAGGAACAAACTTCGAGCCCAGAGCTGATTTCCCTTGATTTCATTGCGCGATCGTTGCTGCTGATACCGAGAATGTAGGTTGTGAAGCGCTATAATGTGAAGTGTCGAAGCCTGCGTGCTCGGTGAGTACAGCCTGCATTCTTCGTGAACGTCTGGTGTGCTTCCCGGTGTGTTCCTGCCAGAGGCCCTGAGCGCCTTGGACTGATGAGGTGGCAGAGTTCCAGCAGCTGATCCGAGGAGAACTTGTCGTTTGCGTCACCAACGGCCTGTCGCTCGAAGGAGTTTCGCCGGCACAGCGCAGAACGTGTGTGTCCGTGATCGGCGGTCCGCTCGCGGTTTTGTGGGGGCGCAGGATTGAGATTTGCAGAGAGATGAGCATTTCACTCAGTGCTCGCTACAGCTTCACGATTGCGGTCGGCCTCCAGCGCGCGGCATCTTTGACGAAGCCTTGAAAGGAGCCTGGTAGTTGCTGCCATCTCGGCATAAACTGGCTACATCACGAAACTGAGCCTATACGCACTTCTTGGCCGGTTTGCCTAAGTGCAAAATTCAGCTGTCTCGTTGTCACTGTGATCGGCTCCTCTCGGCTGACCAAGGAGAAAGTTGCGTAATGGCCTTTGGAGTAGGTCTTTAAAATCAGGACGCGATAGTGTCGCCGATGAGTAATCTTGCGAGTGGGTATTACGCGAAGATCATGGGGGGCTACGGCTTGGGCGTAAGCGTACCCGGCCGCGCCCGCCGGTTCGCTCGAGCTTCGGAGCGATACGGTGCGCCCAGCAGCAATAGAAACAGCGCACGGTTGGCTTGATAGCTGGCGGCGGAGCGGCTGCGTCCTGAGCCCGTCATCACGCGGGTACCTTCGGCCGTATAAACGCACCACAACCACCTTCGTCCGCGCTGCTTCAAGAATGACTCGAAAACTGGAAGCGTTGACATGGGCTACGGAGCGTCATTTCTGACGGTCGCCCGTTTGGTCTTCGGAAGGCCAGAGACGCTCTCACGGCGAACCTTCTCCAGACGATGCCTGACCGCGGCCAGCTGGGTAATGAACTCGTTTGATCCGCTTACCCCGAATTCATCAGAGGCGAGCTCGTCCAGTCCTGGCTGTTGCGGCGCCAAAGTCAACAGGCGTTTGCGAGTTTTGGCCGTCAGCGTCATCTGCACGACCCGAGCATCGCTCGCGCACTGCTTGCGCCGCAGGAATCCACTTTTCTCTAGTAGCTTTGAGTGGGTCGTGACGAAGGAAGGGTCAACGTGCATCAACTTTGACACCACGTTGACGGAGACACCATTTTCCTTGCCTAAGTAGGCCACTGCCATCAGGATCATCCACTGTGGTCCAGTGACGCCGAGGACATGAGCTCGGAATCTGGCAAGCTCTTCGAGACACGCACTGATTGACCTGATCTCCCACATGAACGGCCGGACCGTCTCCAGCCCCTCAGTAGAGACACTTTCAAGCGTGCTGGCTAGACCGGGCAAATCCGGCGGCATCGTAGGTCAGGTTCCATCGTTCACCGGCTTCCCTTAGCGCGAATTGGCAGTAGGTACAACGCCGTAAGAGCAAGCAAATCAAACACTTGGTACGGTCCGGACGGATAGGGTAGCGTGCGTAGGGATGCTGGGGGGGCCTCGCTCATTGTCTTGAAGACTAGCGACGGCATTCACGGGCAACTTGCATGTGTCGGTGCTGCACGCCGGTCGGATCGCTGCGCCTGCCAGCTGAGATAGCCGTGATTACCGTGTGCTTCTTGCCTCACTCGCTGATCTGTCCGCTCTCCTGCCAAATTTCTCGGGCATGCCGAGCATCACGGAGGCGCATGTCGCCTTCTTACGTCGGCGATGTAACAACGTCCCTACGGCGCAGGCATTTATCCGGTAAACGTCCGTATAGTTCTTCCCAACCTTCCCATGTCGATAGCCAATCTTCGTAGAGTTGAGCTGACCTTTGACTTCGTTATAACTGTGTGAGCAACGGGGGCAGCGAAATGCTTCTTTGACCGTTAAACCGCCGAACGCAATAGCTCTTGAGATCAATTGCAAGCGCAAATCTTCTCAGATGATGCGTTCAGCGCAAGCGGCCGCCTCACGTGATCTCACGGCCTGCGCTATTCGCTCAATCGAACTAGTGCTGCGGCGGGGGGCGCTTAATGAGGGTCTGAACTATGAGCGATGGCTTTGACCGTTCTCCTGCGGTTTGCTTTCTTCTCGGCCTCCCGCGATCCGGGACGACACTCCTGGCGCACTTGCTCCAGCACCATCCTGACATTGTGGCTCCGCCTGAGCCCTGGTTTATGTTGGCACTTGAGGCATTTGGCAGGGTCGATCAGCGACATCCGGCAGGATCCTCGCTGATCGAGGCTGCCACATCCGAATTTTTGGGACGGATAGATCGCACGTTGGTCTGCCGGGCCTTTGCCGATACTGCGTACAGCCAGTATCTGGCGGCAGCGGGCAAGCGCATCATCATAGACAAGACGCCACGCTACTGGACGGCGCTGGAATTTCTTGAAGCTGTCTATCCAGAGGCGCCACACATCCTTCTGATGCGCAATCCCTATGCCATCGCGGCTTCACTGAAATCAACGTGGGGTATCCCGCTCCGGGCAGAAAACTCCCACCCGGTCAGCGTATCTGCTCTCGCTGATCTCATGCTCCGCCTGCCCGATGTCGTCATATCGTCGCTCGCCGATCTGGTTCTTGGCCTTCCCAGGCTCGCCGCGCACCGCACTCGGCCGCGGACGCAGCTAATAAAATACGAACTGCTCGTGGCGCATCCCGATCAGGAAATCCGGCGCCTGTTGGTTGCGCTTGGCTGTGATTCAGCGGTTGCCGTATCCGCGGGAATGGAACAGGCGGATTATCTTCGATCCAGCCGCTTCGGAGACCGGAAAATCCTGGAGCGAAACGCGGTCGACGAAAGCTCTGTCAAAGCATGGCAATCGCAATTGAGCGCCGAAGAGATGCAAACGGTGACCGATCTGATCGGCGCCGAACTTTTGATAGAACTCGGATATGAGCAGGAGCTGCTGCATGCACAGCAAGCCGGAGTGGTGGATAGGGGAGGAGAGGTAACCGAACTCTATCGTCGGATATTCCAGATCTGGTGGGATTTGCGCAGTGGCAAGGCAGGAGCATTATCCGGCTCATCTCAAACAGGTGAGCCAGTCGGCACAGGTCCGAAGATTTCAAAGAGCGTTCGTTCAGCATCCAGCAGCTCCATAGTGCGGCAGACGCAAAATCTGTCGGGCACCAACGTCGAGGAGGATCTGCGGCTGGCGGACTCAATGGCGGCTCGGTTGCAACACGTGCTGTTGACCTCAGAAGCTGAGCGCGCCGCGGGATTGGATGCTATTCAAAATCGCGACGCGGCCATCAAGATTCTACGCAGCGAGATCGAACGCCTTGAGCAGGCCCTCAATATGCCTTAGGGTGATCTGGATGCTTGCGATCAAAACACGCTGGCTTATTTAGCTAGTACTTAGCCCGCAATGAGTTGATCTGCGCGCCGGATGGCTGGCGCAGGCTAGACCTCATCAGCGGTGGAATGCGCTCCGGTCTGCGGCTCCCGGTTGCACTCGTGCTTGACCTTGCAGCGAGCCGTGCCTCATGGCGAGCAGCTTTTTTCGCCACCGGTATCTCATCGGGGCTGCGGCCGTAGACCGGCGAAGAACAGAGATCCTGCATCGAAAAGAACATATGCTGCCCAGACATCTGCGCCGTCTCGAAGCTGAATCGATCGAAATCATGCGTGACGTGGTCGCCGAGTTCAAAAAGCCGGTCATGCTTTACTCGATCGGAAAAGACTCGAGCGTGATGCTGCACGTTGCGATCAAGGCCTTCTATCCCACAAAGTTGCCTTTTCCCCTGCTCCACGTCGACACGACCTGGAAGTTCCGCGAGATGATCAACTTCCGGGACGCCACAGCCAAGCGGCTCGGCCTCGACCTAATCGTCCATGTAAATAAGGAGGGCATCGAGCGCGGGATCAATCCTATCGACTCCGGCTCCGCGCTTCATACCCAGGTGATGAAGACAGACGCCCTGAAGCAGGCGCTCGACCTCCACGAATTCGATGCTGCTTTTGGCGGTGCCCGACGTGATGAGGAAAAGAGCCGCGCAAAAGAGCGGATTCTGTCCTTCCGCTCGGCAGGGCACGTATGGGACCCTCGTAACCAGCGGCCGGAACTCTGGAATCTGTTCAACACTCGGATTCGCCAGGGGGAAACCATGCGCGTCTTTGCACTGTCGAACTGGACTGAGCTCGACGTCTGGGAATACGTCATGCGCGAGCAGATTCCGGTCGTCCCGCTCTACTTCGCAAAGCAAAGACCGATCGTGCGTCGAAATGGCGCGATGATCATGATCGACGACAAGCGATTGCCGCTTCTGACCGGCGAGGCGCCGCAAATGCGGATGACCCGTTTCCGTACGCTGGGATGCTATCCGTTGAGCGGAGCCATTGAATCCGATGCGACAACGATCGAAGACATTGTCGCAGAGATGCAGACCGCGACAGTATCGGAGCGTCAGGGCCGCCTGATCGATGCCGATGAAGCCGCTTCGATGGAGAAGAAGAAGCGGGAAGGCTACTTTTGATGCTTGCCAAACCGATAACGCAATCTATCCAAGCCAAGCCAAAGGATCAGCTGCGATTCATCACATGCGGCTCGGTCGATGACGGGAAATCCACGCTGATAGGCCGGCTGCTGCACGACAGCAAGATGATTTACCAGGATCAGATGACGGCGTTGGAACGGGACAGCGCCAAGCACGGCACTACCGGCCGTGAGATCGATTTCGCGCTGCTCGTCGACGGGCTTGAAGCCGAACGAGAGCAAGGCATCACGATCGATGTAGCCTATCGTTTCTTTGCGACGGAGCGGCGCTCCTTCATGGTGGCTGATACACCCGGCCACGAGCAGTATACCCGCAACATGGCAACTGGCGCCTCAAATGCTCAGCTCGCCATCATCCTCATCGATGCGCGTAAGGGCGTGCTGGTTCAAACCAAGCGGCACTCGTTCATCTGTTCGCTCCTTGGTATCCGCCACCTCGTCTTGGCAGTGAACAAGATCGACCTCGTCAACTACAGCAAAGAGACCTTTGATCGGATCGTCGCCGACTATGTGGCCTTTGCCGCAGATCTCGGCTTCGATACGATCGTCCCGATCCCGATCTCTGCCAGGTACGGCGACAATGTCGTCAACCGCTCTTGCAACACTCGCTGGCACGATGGTCCCTGCCTGCTCGGCCAGCTCGAGAGCATTGGGATCCGCTCCGACAGCTCCCGGCAGGCCTTCCGCTTTCCGGTCCAGTGGGTGAACCGGCCGGACCTGGATTTCCGAGGTTACGCCGGATCCGTGGCTTCAGGAAGCATCTCGGTGGGAGACGACATCGTTGTCGCAGCGTCCGGACGAACCGCGCGCGTCAGGCGGATTGTAACTCAAGACGGCGATCTACCTTGCGCCGAGGCGGGCGATGCAATCACGCTTACTCTTGAAAGCGAAATCGACATCAGCCGCGGCGATCTCCTGGCATGCCCAACCGAGCGACCGGAACTCGCCGATCAATTCGCCGCTCATCTGATCTGGATGGATGAGGACCAACTCGCTGTCGGACGCAACTACATTCTGCGCATTGGATCGCAGACCACAGCCGGCAGCATTACTGCGATCAATCATCGAATCGACGTCAATACGCGCGAGCATCTGGCAGCCAGGACGCTTGGCCTAAACGAGATCGGATTTTGCAATGTCTCAACCGCATTGCCCGCGGCGTTCGATCCTTACGAGGTCAACCGCAAGACCGGATCATTTATCGTCATCGACCGATATACCAACCGCACGGTCGCAGCCGGGATGATCGCATGTCCACTGCGGCGAGCTGCCAACATCGCTTGGCAACCCCTTGCAGTGGGACGCAAGGAGCGGGCCACTCTCAAGAACCAGAAGCCTTGCATCATTTGGTTTACCGGCCTGCCCGGCGCGGGAAAGTCGACAATTGCCAACATCGTCGATCAAAAGCTGTTTGCGATGTCTCGGCATGCCATGCTGTTGGATGGAGACAACCTGCGGCACGGATTAAACGCGGACCTCGGCTTCTCCGAGACCGACCGCATGGAAAACATTCGGCGTACCGGGGAAGTTGCCAAGTTGATGGCGGACAGTGGCTTGATCGTGATTTGTTCGTTCATCTCGCCTCACAGGGCCGAACGAGATATGGTGCGCAGTCTGGTTGGCAGGGAGGAGTTTGTCGAAGTCTTTGTCGATACACCGATCGAAGAATGCGCGCGGCGCGATCCCAAAGGTCTTTATTCAAAGGCGAAGTCCGGAAAGATCAAGAACTTCACCGGCATCGATGCGTCCTATGAAACGCCGACAAGACCTGAAATTCATCTCAGGACCATGGAGCAGACGCCTGAGCAAATGGCCCAAGCTGTGATCGATGTCTTGGTGGCGCGCCAAATTCTTGACGGTTAGTGATTATCGAACCTATCACCTCGTATGCCACCGTTTAGCACGATGTGCGCCTCACCAAGCCGCTGGCCCGGCCAAGGCGACTCGGGTTAAGCACGGACATCAATGGACTCATGCTCTAAGGAACAAAATGGTCGCGTCCACACGTCGATTACCCGCTTCTGGTTATGTGCTCGAAATCGACGGTCAATTGAAAACCGAATTTGCGACCAGAGATGGGGCCTTTGCAGGAGCGCAGGAGCTCAAGAGGCGCCGTCCGATGCTCCAGGTCAGGATCTACGACGCCAGAACAAAGGCCAGAGAAGAAGTCGGGCTTCCAGTAACTTGAGTTTTTCGCTTCACGCCGTTTCTTGCGCGTATGGCGTGCGCCGCGCTCTCCTGATCAAACCTGTGCCCGGCTGAAGCAGCGGAGGAATTGAACACAGGTGCGGAAGCATCGCCAGCATCGGCTGGCTGCAGTCCAGCGCTTGGAGTTTGAAATCTGTACGAGATACTCCAGCGCCCTGACATAAACTACGAGACCGCGCAGCTCGGCCACGAAGTTTCGATCGCTCGTGAGTTTGATCGAAAGCCGGGGCAGGCACCAGGATCAGCTGTCACGCGATATTCTCTCGACGTCGACCGGAAGCTCGATGCCGTACCTGCCTGCTGTCTCGCAAGAACGCTGTACTGGCGATCACGTCAGCTTGGCTCCAAAACGCGGCGCCACAGACGCTTAGCGTGCTGCGCGTCAGCTTTTCGTCAGCTACCTCGCTTAGCATATTACAGTTTCGACGACCCGAGTTTCCGAATCCAATCTCACGTTGATCGGGGGCGGAAACGAGCAGTTCAGCGGCGGCCATCGCGGTCCGATATGTTCACTCATGGCCCAACTCTCAATTTCCGCGGTACCTGCATTCGGATTTCAGCTCAGCGATGCCAAAATGCAGTCGCCAGAGTTGGCGATGGCCCAGGACTGGTTGTCGTACGGCCGGCGCGATCGCCCGGCCGGCGCCCGGCTCGGACATTGTGGGTCATTGCGGCGGGCGCGATGTTGGGCAGATTTGCCATATCTCACCTCTCGATCGCCGCGGCCGCACAGGAGATCCGTGCGCAGTACGCGTAACGCAAACGGATGTGGTATGGCCGCCCGAGGGCGAGGCAGGGGTCTCGGATATAGAAAGCCGATGGGATTCAGCGGTCGTTGGCGCTTGACGCTCTGCGCGGAGACAAAACCACCGCACTCATGATTTCGCTTCGTTCTAGATCCGATTTCTGGTCCGGTTAGATTCATAAATCGACCTGCGCCCACCCGTGAGAGATTCAAATGCTCCGTATACGAAAGCGCTGCGGGCGAACGGTTGGGGCCGCTGAAACCAGGGACGCCGTACCGTCGGCGCTCCAAGCTAGGCCCATCGCGCTGGAATTGCGCTGAGGGCAATCGGCGATGAAAGCATTAAAAATTACTTACTACGAATCATTGCCAGCGAAACCGGGGTATCTGACACATAACCGCTGCGAGACGACGCGTGAATGAAGACATAGGTTGCAAAAGTTGCTTTCAAATCGACCCTATCGACCTGCTGCCCGATGAGGGCGCCCGGCAGCGGTTCGAGGCGATCGTGGATCGTGCAGGGGACGCGCGCTCAACGTGGTCGCCGCTTGATGAGGAAATGCGCGCGACTCGTGCCGAGCTTCACCGCGTCGAGACCCGCCGCAAACAGCTGATATTGGCCCGCACCGCCGGCGGCCCCGTCGCGGACAAGGAGAAGGCGCAAATCCGTGACTTGGACTTGCAAGCCGCCGGATTCGCTGAAAAGTTGCGTTGCCTCATCGGTCGGGAGGCGACTGCTGCCGCCCGTATGCGGAACTGCGAGAGCCTGGCGTCACGCTGCCGGGCCTTTCTGGCTCGCAGTGGCCTGCGGTCGGGCGTGCGTCTTACCTCGATCCCACAAATCGCGCTGTCGGAGATTTTAGGGCGCGACGAGCCGATCAGTGAGGCCCTCAAGCGCTTGCGCCTGCGTCTTGGCGAGCTCGAAGCCGATGCGCACCGGATTCGCAGTGCGCCATTTCCCAGCGAGGCAAAGAAGCAAGACGCGGCGGTTCTGATCGCACGACTGGCGGAACGTGGAGCGCCGTCTATCTCGGCCATGATTGATGACAACGCGCGTGAGATCAAATGGCCGCTCATCCTCCAGGAGCACGATCTGACGGCTGTGGTCCTCGGTGCGGACACGCGGGTTGTGGGCAGAGCATCTGGCCAGGTTCCCGATGTAATTGGGCTGCTCTGTTGGGTCCTTCGTGACACCTTGACCGAAAAGGTGAACGAATTGATCGATACCAACAGCGACGATGCTGCCGCGCTCCCGGCGGATGAGCGTGAAAAGCTGCTAACTCAGATCGAAGCTGACAAATTGATGACCGAACGCAAAGAGGCCGCCCTGGTACAAGCCGCGCAGGCTGCGGGCGAGGCCATCGAACACCGCGATGGCATCAGCGTTCTGGCCGCGCTTCAGCTCGAGCTGGTCACGCAGACACTATGACGACGCGGCCGCGCAAAATATTCTCTATCAACTGGCACCTAACTGGTTGTCCATGAAGGAACGCGGAGTTCGGCCTGCAACGAACCGGATCAGGCGACGATTTGGGGAGGGAGTTCAAGCTTTGCCAGCGGAAAGCACAATGCTGGTTGCGGTCTTTCCCTGAGACTATTTCCTACGCGCCTCTTCGGGCTTCTCCAAAGCCATTGAGCGAGCCGCCGATGCGCAGACGGAAAGGCGTGCGGGCGGCCAGGAGAGGCCGCCCGCGTTTGTTGAACTTGGCCATCTCGGGGGCTGCGTGAATGTATGAGAAGCCAAGTCCACGCGACACTCCCAGCAACTCGCGTGCCAGACGGTCCGACCTCAAAGAGGTGCGGGCTGTCGTGCTCAAGGAAAGCGCACGGACGGCGGTGCGCCGCTCGTGCGAGTTGCGTCACGAAGGGGCTTTCTCCGAGCCGTGCCTAAGCTTGGCAAAAACGAGCCATGTTAGTCATATAACGACAACGAGGAGCAAAACGAGGCGCTTGTGCACCTCATGCGGTGTCGGCTTTCGAACGGGCGTGTCGTCAACCCGGCGTGCACGTCTGCAGCGCTTGCGAGTAGCGCAGCGGTGATACGCACGTTCGCGACGCGCGGTTCCACTCGGCGAGATACACCTCGAATATCCGTAGCTTGGAACCCTGTCACATTGCCGAATCATATTTCTTGTACTTGGTTGTCGTGCCTAAGACTTCCTCCCGGTCATTGAAGCCGGCGCATCGAACTCCAATAATTCCACGAGGCTTTCTAGGGACCACTGGTTGGGCGAGCCGAAGCTGACGTCGGAGAGAGCTTCCCTGGTGGATTAGCGTCATGACCCCGCAAGCTAAACTGTGTGCTTTGTTGAGAGGTGTTCTGGATGATGCCGTCGCGATGGTGCCCGAAGCAAGGCGGACGTCATCGTTGAAGGCATGCATCGCCGAAAAAGTACTAACTCTAGCTGCACAAGGCAATTCGGATCCAATTGTGTTGACACGCCTGGCCGTGCGGAGCGTCCAGGAAGCCTGTCGAGGCTGCTACGGATGCGAAGGGCAGCAGCCCATCGGTCAGTGAAAGTTCGATCATGACCCCCAACACGATCGCAAGCGCTTTCGCACCGCTTGAGCAACTTGCCAGCCAGTTGATTCCTCATATTCCACGGGAGGACGATGCCTCGCACGACATTAGCCATACTCTACGAGTTTGGAAGAACGCGCGAACAATACAGGCGATCGAGGGCGGCGATCTCACGATCCTGGTTCCTAGCATCCTTCTTCACGACTGCGCAGCGGTTGAGAAGGAGTCTCCCTTTCGTTTTCAGGCATCTCGGCACGCGGCCGATAAAGCGTCGAAGTTGCTGAGGGAACAAGGCTTCTCGGCAAGCGCTATCGAGGCCGTTGCGCATGCAATCGAGGCCCATAGCTTCTCCGCAAATGTGCCTCCTCGAACGTTAGAGGCAAAAATCGTTCAAGACGCCGATCGGTTAGACGCAATCGGAATGATTGGGGTGGCTCGATGCTTTCACCTTGCAGGTCGGCTAAGGCGGTCGCTTTATGACGTCGGCGATCCTCGCGCTCGAAATCGTCCGCATGACGACAGGAAATTTGCAGTCGATCATTTCGACACCAAATTGCTCAAGCTGGCGTCGGGATTCCAAACCGCGGCTGGAAGATCCCTAGCAAGACCCAGGCACGAGCGCTTGGTGCGCTATCTGGACGAATTGTTTCGGGAGATCTAGATCGGGAAAAGTGTCGGGGTTTTCAGAAGGTTGTCGCGCTGGTCTGATCAGAAGACCGTGCAACTCACCCCGTCTAGTGCCGGGTCTGATCAGTATAGAGGTTCTACTGCGTGAATTCGGCTGGAGTGTTCTGACTGGCCAGAATTCCTTACGAGGAGAAAGACCAAGCGGTGCAGGCAGTGTTGGCGATTGTCTCAGCGTCCCGCCAGTACCTAGGCCAGCATTTTAGGGCACGTTACGTACAGGCTTCGAAGTCCCTCACTTACACCTGCTCTTTGGTGGTGAGCTCCATCGTCCCCCAGTGCTCCGGCGACATCCCAACGCAGCATTTTGGTCACCACCACCTTCCGTTCGCATAATGCGTCAGATCGCATTCGACTATTCTCCCCACGTAAGCATATGCCTCATATTTTGGAAGCATTGGGCGCGCCGCGCCTTCTTCGAGCGTTTCCTCCACCAACGGCCGCATCAAGCTCGGCGACGAGCGCGGGATCAGGCCCCAAATAGTTACGAGAAAGAATAGCCTCTCTCCGGTCCACGACAGCGGACAACACTGGGAAACCATCGCAGCATTGCTGCAGACAGCTACGACGTAGATCTGTTCGCATGGCTCGCCCCGCACTCGGCGGTTTGCTCCGCCGGGGCTCAGCAAAAGTTGTCGAGCTGATCGCTGCAAAAGGTCCCGCCAATCGCAAGCCCGAGCCTGACTGGACGAGACAGGGGACCCCCCGTTCAGACGCAATGATGACATGATGGCGGACATGTAGAGCGGTGGCGGGCACTTCCAAGGCATCGACCTTCAAGGAAAGTAGCAAAGGCGGATAACTTGTATCCCGATCTGGAGTTCGGCGAGGGCGCGAAGCGAATCGAGCCAAATCCTCGCAGGCAGAACGTCCTCACCCCTGATTTCGCACTGTGGACACCTCTGAGCACAGCTTGCCGCCGCTCCCTGCAATCTTCTGCCAGCCTTCGCTTATCGCTCCGCGCGGACGTGCACGTTAGAAAAAAATCACATGAGAAGAGTTCGGAAGAGGGTTGAAACGCACCTAACGTCAAGTTGTACGATCTGAAAATAGACGGCAAAGGTCGCCAACGTCCCGAACTCTCCAGCGAGTGACAGTATGCGAATGTCTCAAGCCTCACGCAGGATCCGGCGCGTCAGCAGCGGCACGCATAACGGGCGCCACGCGCGAATTGACATCCGCGCGCGATCGGTCCGACGTGCACTTTTATCTGAACTTCAACGTTCGCCTGGATGGCACAGGTCGGCCGTAAGCCGATCAGCCGACACGTCTAGCTTGCTAGGCAAGATGTTGAAGGCGCTGGATCGTTGCGTGCAAGACGGCTGGACAAGAGTTGCGCTTCGCGCCGCCTCGGTGCGCAAATGCGGCGGCAGAGCGAATTCCTAGGAGAACTGAATGATATCGATGGGGCCTTGGCGCCGTGCGGGCATCGCTGTGCATCTGCGGATTGATGTGCATGTCGTGATCGGCCGAATTTTCGATGAGTTGTCAAGCGCAGCGCGTCTGCGCCGATGGCGCTTCGCCCAATAGCAGATGACGCGAGGGGCTGCATGCAAGGTGACTCAAGTCGCGGCACCCCTCCAGATTCGTCGACGAATACAACTTAAGGGGATAGTGTGACAAGACAGCGCTCTCTGTTGACGCCTGGTCCGTTGTCGCTGTCGCTGGCGGTCAGGAGCCAGATGCAGCTCGATCTCGCATCGCGCGATTGCGAGTTCAAGGAAGTGACCGCCCGCATGAGGCGGCTGATGCTCAATCTGCTGGGAAAGGCCGCGGATTATTCCGTAGTCCCTATTCAGGGAGGCGGCTCCTTTGCAATGGAAGCTGCTCTGTCCTCGTTCGTGTCCAAGGGGGACAAGCCGCTCGTTTGCATAAACGGCATCTATGGCGAGCGCATCTTCAAGATCCTGCGGCTGTGGGGCGTCGACGCGCTGAAGCTTGTCAAACGAGCTACCGAGCCTTTGGACCCCCAAGAAGTTGCTGAGCATCTGAGCCGAAATCCCGGCATTACCCACCTGTGTCTCGTGCATTGCGAGACGACGACCGGAATCGTCAATCCGCTGGATGCGATCGTCGAAGAGGCGAAGCGGCGTGGTATCAAGACGATCGTCGATGGTATGAGCTCCTTTGGCGCGATCGATGTTGACCTGAGCCGCGGTGGGATAGACGTCCTGGTGACGTCGAGCAACAAGTGCATTGAAGGGCCGCCAGGGGTCGCTTTTGTCATCGCGTCTCGCGAGCTGCTAAGAAACGCAGTCCAAGAACCGAGGTCGTTTGTGCTCGACGTGAGAGACCAATGGCTCTCGCTCGAGCGCTCCGGTGAGTGGCGATCGACCCCGCCCACCCACATCGTTCAGGCAACGACGAGGGCCTTGGAGATTCTGGAGGGGGAAGGCATCGATGCCCGGCGCCGCAGGTATGAGAAGGTTAGAGACGATCTCGTCCAAGAACTCGAAGGGGTAGTGTCTCCCCTGCTGTCTGCCGACTTGCAGTCGCCGGTCTGCGTCGCCTTCAGTGCGCCATCCGGCATCGCCGATCAGGAAGGATTTGACGGGCTATATCGCCATTTGGCGGCCCACAACCTTTACATCTACTCGAAGTTGCACCTCGCGACGCGGAGTTTTCGGGTCGGTTGCATTGGCGAGATCCAACCCAGTTGGATCGAGCAATTGGGGTGCGCCTTTCGTACATACTTTCGGTCTGGTCCGGTTCCGTGCGCGGGGGCGGCGTCGGCCCGGGAGGCTTGCGAGCGTCGCATCGAGACGTCATCGCCGTCCGCAAGGATCTCGCAGCTCCCGTTCTCTGCCGAAACTGCTGTTCTGCACGCGGGCTACCGACGTGATCCGGTGACCAAAGCGGTCGCAGTGCCGATCTATCAGAACACGGCCTATGAACTCGATGGCGATCTGAATCACATTGCGGATGTCTACAACGTCAAGGCGGATGGGTTCACCTATACGAGGATCATCAATCCGACGACCCGTGCGCTGGAAAGAAGGTATGCCGCGGTCGACATGGGACGCGACTCGCTCGCGGTCGCATCGGGTCAAGCGGCGACGTTCCTTGCCATCGTCAACCTGTCAAGCGGAGAAGTGGGGGACAACGTCGTCGCCTCACCGTACCTCTATGGTAATACCTGGAACCTGCTCCACAACACGTTGAAGCGTCTTGGTATCAGCGTCAGGACGGCGGACCCTCGCAGGCCGGAGACTTTCGAACGTGCCATCGATGACCGCACGATCTGCCTATTCGGAGAGGTGATTTCAAACCCCTGTCTGATTCCGCTTCCGGTCAAACAGCTGGCTGAGATCGGCCGAAAGCACGGCGTTCCCTTGGTTGTGGATAATACGACGACCCCGCTGGTATGTCGGCCGTCAGATCTCGGCGCGGCGATTACGACCTACTCCGCCACGAAATATATCTGCGGCCACGGCACGACGCTGGGCGGTCTGCTCGTTGACAACGGCAAGTTCAGCTACCGGGGAGCCTCCCGCTTTCCATTGTTCAACAGTCCTGACGAAGCGCATGGCGGGATCATCTGGCGCAACGCCTTGCAAGATGTTGACGATCTCGGAAAAAGCGAGGTTCTTCTGAAGGCTCGCATGACCTGGTTGCGCGACACTGGCGCGGCCATTGCCCCCTTTGCGAGCTTTCAGCTGATCCAAGGCCTTGAAACGCTGCCCCTTCGCATGAAGCAGCACTGCGCAAACGCCAGCATCGTGGCCGACGTTCTTAAGGCGCATCCGAAAGTACGTCGTGTCTTCTACCCGGGGCTGTTCGAAGGAGCCGACCGGGAAACCGTCGACCAGACGCTCAATCCCGCATACGGACACGGCGCGATGGTCATGTTCGAGGTGGAGGACGAACAGGCCGGGCGCAAGTTCATCCAGAACGTCGACCTGATGTATCACGTTTCGAATGTGGGGGATGCACGGACGCTCGTGACGCATCCTGTTTCGACGACCCATACCACCGTTCCGCGGGAGAAGCGCGAAGCCGCCGGCATATTTGGCGGTTCGATCCGGCTTTGCGTCGGCATCGAAGACGTCAACGACATCGTGCGCGATCTGGACAGGGCGCTTTCCGCAATCTGACAACTTGTAAGGCGATCAGGAAGAGGTTCTCATGAATCAGACAGACGCTTGGAAACTGAGGTCGTCCCGTTATGAAGCGGTTCAGTTCAGCCGCGAGATCAACAAGCAACTCTCAGAACTGAGGCCCGACAATGTAACGGGAGTGGCCTATATCGCCAAAGATTACGCTGTGATTGCCGCTTGCACGCTCGCGACGGTCTGCGTCTCTTGGTGGCTGTACCCGGTCGCCGTCCTTCTGATCGGCGCCTACCAGCGCGGTCTGACGACGATCGCTCATGATGCGGCTCACCGTACGCTCGCGAAGAACACGACCTGGAACTACGTCCTCGGCATTCTGTTCGCCGCCTATCCCCTGTTCCAGCGCCACTGGGCCTACCGGATCTCGCATGTCTATCTGCATCATCCGTATCTCGGCGACCCGGAGAAGGATCCCGACCTGAAATTCTTCATGGCCAATGGTGTTTACGACGTCCAGCCTCCCGAGCGGTACGCCTTCAACATCATCTGGAAGCCGATATTCGGTGGGGCGACACTGGCCTATCTGAAGTATCTCTGGACCAATCGGTTTTCGATCACGGATGCCGAGGACCAGAGCCGCTCAGGCATCCTTGTCGACAAGTATGGCTTCTATCTCTTCTGGATCAGCATCCTGGGCGGGTCATATGCGCTTGGGCTGCTCCACATCGTGATCCTGTTTTGGATCGTGCCCTATCTCACCACGTTTCAGGTTCTCGGGTGGTTTGTCGAACTCGCCGAGCACTCGCCGATGTGCGAGACCGAAACGAAGAACGTCTATCTGACCAGGAACCGGAAAGGGAATTTTCTCGAGCGCGCCATCCTTGGACAGAATCTGGATGAGTACCACCTCGAGCATCACCTGTCGCCGGGCATCCCGTTCTGGCTTTTGCACAAAGCCCAGAAGATCCGGATGCAGGATCCGGGTTACGCAAAGGTTGCCGCGAGCTGGGGAGGGCTCTTCGTCAAGGGGCCGCAAGGTCAACCCAGTGTTATGACTCAGTTGAAGGAGCGAAATCGACGCTTGTATGAGCAGTCGGTGGCCGATGGCCATGCAAAGGGACAGGTGGCGTGACATTGCAGCGGTCAGACAAGGCTCGCGCCGTGGTCGGCGTCACCTCGAACCGCCTGTTGGTCGATGGCGTGCATCGCGACTGGCTACGACGCAAATACGTCAAGGCTCTCCTTCATCATGCGGGCGTGGCCTGCGTCATATTGCCGACGATCGACGCTGAAGATGCGCGGGGCGATGCCACCCGGGCGATCATGAACGCGCTCGACGGCCTCGTCTTGACAGGAGATGAATCGAATCTTGATCCGGCCGTCTTGAAAGCGCCTGCATCCCATCCAGCAGCCGATCAGCAGGATGTTGAGGATGGTATCCGCGACCGCCCACGGGACAGGCTGTCTGCGGTAGCCATCGATAGGGCCATCGCGATCGGAATGCCGATCCTGGGCATCTGCCGGGGGCTGCAGGAGCTTAACGTCTATTTCGGCGGCACACTCCATCCATCGCTGGCGGAATGGAGGCTGGGAAGTGCCCTGATGCATGCCGAGAAGCCGGATCGTCCAAGAGACCGCCAGTACGATGCCGCGCACAGCGTGAGGGTATGCTCCGACGGTGCGCTTTTTCCGATCGCGCGCGCCTCCGAAGTGCAAGTGAACTCTCTGCACAATCAAGGCATAGAGGCGCTTGCCAGCGCGCTGAGGCCGGAGGCGTGGGCGCCTGACGGTCTGGTCGAAGCCGCTTCCGTCGTTGGCGCGCCGACGCTGCAAATCGGCGTGCAATGGCACCCCGAATGGCACGTCTCAACCGATCCCCTGAGCGGGCGGCTGTTCACGGCATTTGGAGAAGCGTGCGTTGCGTATTGCCACGCCAAGAAACACTAGAGGCGGATTGTGACGTTTCAAACCAAGCGCGGTCCGTCCAGGCCGAAAGACGAATCGCTCGGAACCGATGCACAAGGATGGTTGTGGGCGCGCGCTGTGTCGCGCCGCCGGCAGGGGAAAGGCGGACGATCGACGAGACGCTTCGCTCTGGGAGTTCTCTTTGTGGCGCTTTATGTCGTCCTCAGCGCCGCAGGCGAGGTTTATGCGGCATCGTATTTTCAACAGGCGGATGTTTTCGTTGCTCTCCTTGTGTCCTGTGCCGCGGTGTGTCTGACATTCAATCTCCTGGCTGGTCACGATAAAGGCAAGCCGCGAGTTACGAACTCGGCGCTTCTGGTCTTCGTGTCGCTCAACTTCGTGACCGCGATCAGCTGGATCGGGTTGTTTATCGGGCTGAAGTACGCGGAGCCTGCGATCGTTGTCGCATTCATGGTTGCGCTGGGACCCGCGGCAACCATTTGGTTGAACGCGCTGATCAGAAGGCAAGGTACCCCGCCGGGCTCCGATATTGTGGTCAGCGTTCTGATCGCGGCGATTGGAAGTTACATGATCTGGGTCTCGGCGAGCGGCAACGGGGGCATGGAGTGGGGGTCTCGATCGTCCTTCGGTCTTTTCTTGGCAATCGTGGCCGGCCTGTCGCTGGCGCTTACAAACATACTCGTCAAACTGCTGTTCGATCGCGGATTTTCTGGCCGACAGGTGTTGGCGCATCGCTTTTACGGAGCAATTCTCTTGCTGCTGGCGCTGGTTGACCAATCCTCAATCATGCTTGAGCTCTCGCGGCATTGGCTTGCGGTTGCAGCGATCGGGCTGTCGACGATCATCGTTCCTTTGCTGTTGATCCAGGAAGGCCTTCGCCGCGTAGAGCCCTTCACGGTCAATCTGGTCCTGTCCACCGCGCCTGTCATCACATTCCTGTTTCAGTACTTTGATTCTCGCATCGTGCCGTCGCCACATACGTTCGTTGGAAATGTTCTTATTACGGCTGTCGCCGTCGGCAACGTCTGCTTGCAGTACCGGAGGTCCGCATGAACGAACGGAATTGTGTAATCGTCGACGCATATTCGACTGGCCGATTTCTGCCGGAAGAATTCAAGCAGTATGGAATTGGAACAGTGCATGTGATGTCGGCTGCACAGATTCCAGCCATCTTCCAATCCCATTTCAATGCGGATCTGTATGACGAAGTCATTTGTCCGCCCCAGCACATGGGGTACGAGGAGATCGTCGAATATCACCTTAAGGCTCTCCATGGCAGGGAGCTGGAGTTCGTCATAGCGGGGTGCGAGACCGGAGTTGAGTTGGCCGATTCCATCTCGGAGCGGCTGGGCCTACCCTCAAATGGGACCGCCCTTTCAGCCGCCCGGCGCGACAAATCGCGCCTTTGCGAAGCGTTGGCCTCGGCAGGTGTGCGATCGATCAGACAAGTGGTGTCCGACAATGCTGGAGAGGTCACAAACTGGAAGCGTGAAGAGAACTTCGAAGAGATCGTGATCAAGCCGCTGAACAGCACAGGCACGGAAGACGTGTTCTTTTGCTCGACGGATGCGGATGTTCAGCGCGCTGTGACCGCCATCGTCGGCAAGACGAACCGGGTCGGAGCGTTCAATAAACTGGCGCTTGCACAGGAAAAGATAAACGGCCAGCAATATACCGTAAATGCCGTCTCGATCGACGGAGATGCCTTCGTCACGGAGGCCTGGACCTATGACACCGTGCCCGTCGAGGGCGCTTCGTCGGTCTGCTCACTCGAGCGGTTGTTGGGTGGTAAGGAGCCAATCGTTCAGGAGCTGTCCGACTATCTTATTCGTGCGTTGCAGGCGCTTCGGATCGCCGACGGGCCTGCTCATGCCGAGATCATCGTTGATGATCGGGGACCGGTTTTGGTCGACTTCGGAGCGAGGCTGCAGGGAACCATGTCGGCGAAAGCTCGGACGATGGCTTTGGGCCATAACCATTTGACGCTCACGGCTTGGCGCTACGCGGATCCCAAAGGCTTTGCTGAGTATATGAGGCGACGCGGGGTCTACAAGCGGCAGGCTCATGCACTGTGTGTCTCGCTGATTTCCGACATGGGCGGCGTTGTGACCGGTTATTCCGGACTCGATGAAATCCGCAAGCTCCCGAGCTTCGCGGATGCCATTGCATTCGTTCCGATAGGTCAAGAACTGGTTCCGACGATCGACTTGGCGTCGACGCCAGGCATTGTGTACCTCGTGAACAACGACTTGATCCAGCTCGAGGATGACTATCGCCAATTGCGCGCGATGCGGATGAACCAGGTCTTCGATTTGGTGGCGCAGGAAGCAAACCAATGACCGACAGCCGGGTAAGTTGCGCGAACTCAGCCGGCGCGGCGATGATCGGCGTGAGTGACTTCGATGGCATTCTTCGAGGCAAACACGTTCTCCGAGAAAATCTCTCGGGTGGGGACAAGGTCATCAAGTTCTCCGAAGCGGTGCTTGCTTGGGATTGTTCCGACCGGGTCATTCCGGTGCATTTCACGCAAAAGCCGCTGTCGGCATTCGGAGACGCCGATCTGCGTATTCTCTCAAGTACCGGCCGTTCAGTATCCTATGTCGGCGATCACTATCTCTACCTCGCCGAGTTTATGGGCGCGCATGAGACCGTCTGTCCGCGCGGCATTCTGCGTAGGGTCCTGCGTAGGGCTGCTCACCACGGGTACGACTGCACTGCCGGGTTCGAGTTTGAGTTTATGCTGTTCAAGGAGAACGCCGACACGATCGAGGACAAGCCGTTTGACGAATGGGCTCCGTTCACGCGCGGCCCGTTCGGCTACTCGATTGCGCGTTCTCTCGCGCACCAGGATCTGTTCGGCGAGATCCTGTCGCTTTGTGAGAAGTCCAGAATACCTCTCAGCGGGCTGCACTTTGAGACAGGACCTGGCGTGATCGAAGCGTCACTTCATCATTGTGATGCCCTGGAAGCTGCCGATCGAGCAATCATGTTCAAGTCGATGATAAAGGCCTGGGCGCAAACCCGAGGCATGATGGCCACATTCATGGCCAAGGTCTCCGAGAAATGGCCGGGACAGTCCGGCCATATTCACATCTCGGTGTCCTCGGATGGACAGAACGCTTTTTACGATGGTGACGCGTCCCGCAACGTCTCGAAGCTCATGACGCAATTCATCGCGGGACAACTGAAATACATGAATGATTTCTGTGTGCTCGCTGTGCCGAACGTCAATAGCTATAAGAGATTGGTACCTGGCTGCTGGGCACCAATTTGCCCGAGCTGGGGAGTTGACAATCGCTCCTGCGCGGTACGGGTCATCCCGGGAGGGCCGTCTGCACATCGTCTCGAATACAGGCTGCCTGGGGCAGACGTGAACCCATACCTCGCTCTCGCATCCTCCATCGGCGCGGGGATGTTGGGTATCGAGACAAATGCGGCGCTCCCGGCTTCGACCGTCGGCGATGCAGGCGCGGAGATCTGCCTTCCATCCGGGAGACTTCCTCAAAGTCTGTCAGAGGCAACATACCGGTTTGCACAATCTCCGGCAGCCATTGATGTCTTCGGAGAAAGGTTTGTTGAAGCCTTTTCTTGCTCCCGCCGTTGGGAATGGGAAGCCGTTCAACATCGGGTCACCGACTTTGAACGTCGGCGGTACTTTGAGATCATTTAGCTTGAGCTTCACAGTTGGACGCTGCTGCAACCATCTGGTTGATAATTCGCGCCACTGGTCGGTTTGGTGGCCAACTATTTTACTCACCTCTCGTTCGACGCAGAACATCGAGGATGCTTCCGAGAGAGGTGGTGGACGCGCGGCGCCTCTTTTCGCCAGGAAAGACAGCGCCGCGAGGGTCTAGCAGCCAGGTCCGGCAACAACGGCTCCGGCATATCCGGCGCCGATCATCAGCGGCACCATGATGATAATCAGCTCGTCGACATGCCGACGATTGGATGCCGGTATCATCATCACCAGCAGCACGATCAGCACCAGCTTGAGCATTGCGATTGGCGACGCCGGCAGCCCAGCGGAGGCTGGCGTCCAAGAGCCGTCAAACCCGCTGGCGATCGCCGCAAAATCGCTTGCGTGCGCCGAGGCGGGCAACGATGCGGGCACCGTTTCCAGCGTGACCGGCGTTGCGGGAGTGGCGCTCCGAGATCCGTTTAGCCTCCGCTTCCTGGCCGTTATCTGCGGCGCAGGGCTCTTCCTCGAGGGCTCGCCGGATGCACGACCACACTCGCAGTCCGGATGTTAGACGCCTCGAGTTCGCCTTCAACTGCCAACCGCTACGGGATCTGGCGTGCGCTATGCGGAGCGCTCCGCGCCAGCTCCCGTTGCCATCCATCGCCCAACCGGGCAAATCCAAAGTCAGGGGCGAACTCAGGACTGGATATAACTTCAAAGCTGCGAGCATTCGCCCGAACCCACCGTTGTTGGGACTTGCCGATGAGAAGTCCGATTTCGATCCGGTAAGGTTGGGATCGCGGCAGGCGGCGGTCGGCCGCATCCGAAGGTCCGCGGCTGTCGGAGAGCTTCACCTGTTCCAGCGGTCGTCCAACTGGGGGCGCCCTATCCAGGCCCTGTTAAGGCACCGCGTTGTCCAGCCCAGCTGCCGCCTTCCGTGCAGTCGCGCTTGAGCTTCCTGGTAAGGGCCGACGTAGCGAAGCAGGGTCGGTATTTTGGGATAGATGCGTCGTATCCGCGCGACGGCACGCTCTGCGGCCCTCCTGTCGCGTTCGTCCAAGTCAAATCCGAAGCCGGTGCGCAATCGGTCCGGCAGCAGCTCCGCACTGAGGGTTTGGTACCAGCGCGGCGGACGCAACCATGGTCGTGAACCGGTGAATATCTGTCGAGCCGCCTCGCGCGCGGCGGTGCTGACCGACAATGTGTCCAATTGCATCATCCCCGCTGTGTAGGCCGCAAATGCATCCCAATCCGCCGGTAAGTCGCTCGACGTCAGCCCGAACAACGCCCCAAACAGCCGGCTTTCGGCCCAATAGCGCTCGCGCTCTTCGATGGAGAATGGCGGCAGGATCAGGTCGTGGACGGTCAGAGCGGTGTCGACGAGCGTCGCGTGAACCCAGCGCAACGCTGCGACCTCGTTGGCGCGGTAGGGCGAGCCGCTCTCGAACCGACCGATTGCTTCGGGCAGACGGCCGACGATCATGGTATGGCGATGGTGCAGGTGCCGGGCAGCGGTAAGGGCCGCGTCGAGCGAGCCGAACACCATCGTAAACACCACATTAAAAGTTCGATGGAAGCGACCGATCGGATCCGCAAAGCTCCGCGAGTGCTCGAGGACGGCCGCGGCGACCCAGGGATGCGCCAGCTGAAGCAGCAAGGCGCGACCGGCGCCCAAAAAGGTGATGGCTTCCCGGTCGATCCGCCACGTCATCGAGCCCGGCCCAAAAATGCCCTCGACTGGTCCCGCGGCCCGAGCCCGGACGAAGTCAAGAGCAAGTTCGATGTCGCTTTCGGAGACCAGATGCGCACCTTGGGAAGCAGACGAGGGGTAATTTCACTGATCTGTGCAGTCTATCGCGATTCAGCAAACCAAGGCTCTCTCAACTTGTTGCATGATGTCCACCTGCGCGGAATACCGCCGCCGGGCATTTGGTCGTACCCCATGCGGGTAAGACTGAGCCTGTGGCCGCCGCCGTTTGTTGAAGACGTATTATGCGCCTTTGCGGGCTCATCTAAGCCCATCACATTTCAGCAGCGTAGTCGTCAAACCCGTCTTTGTCGTAGGTGAGCGCCGAATCCGCAAACCAACTTGGCCTGTTCGCGCGGGGCGACCTAAGCGAGCGCGACTGGTTGGCTTATGAGAACCGCGATGGGGGGCTTCAAGGTCTGTCCACGATCATGACATGATCTCCGCGGTGCGCACGGCCGATCTCGCAAGACCTTCGGCTGAGGCAAATGCGCGCGGGCGGCTTGGGGGGACCACCCGCGCTAGTCTGGGTGGAGGCTTAGCCCTCTCTTGGGGGCGCGAATGTATGAGGAGCCAAGCCCAGACGTCTCCCAGCAACTCGCGTGCCAGACAGTCAGCTGCGCAGCCTCTACACAGGTAGACCATGAGCTCAAGAAGCGCGGCGCCTGGGACGACACCACGGAAAAGCGTGCAGCGGCTCGGCAGAAGCCGCCCGCACTTGCGCTACGAAGCGGCTTGAGGGCCGTCATTGAGCAACCAAGCCATGCGCGGCTCAGCAATCAGCGTGCCAGATAAAGTAGAACGATGGAAAAGACGTGCTCCCTTTTCAGGCCACGTCAGCTACCTGCCTGCGCGCTTCCGGACATGCATGTCAGTAACCCGACGCGGTCGTACGAGATCGCAGGGTATCGGTCCTTATGCAAGAAGCCAGTGATCAAGATCTGGCAGTCCCAATAGACGTGCGTGCCCCCGTCATTTGCAACGTCGATAGCCGGCCTAGATGTGAGCTGAACCTCCGGCCGCGGCGCGCGACCGAAGGTTTGTCCGGACCGGGCTTCGCGTCAGTGCCGCTTGTCACTTATTGGCGTATTGCTGGTCGGGAATTCATCAAGTGTCTCCTTGTCCTGCGGTTGCCGCCGGGGTTTCTTTGCGCCCTTGATCGACTTCCTACCCAGTTTTGCGCCCGGTGTCCTGAGCTTTGGCGACGAGTCCTCATCGTCGCTCATGCCGCTCTGAATGCTCGTAGTTTGCATGCCTTTGCGAGCCTTGGCATCAGCGGCGAAACTCTGCGCAATGACGGGGTATGCAAGGAGAGCCGAAAGGCCGCATGCGATTACGGTTGTCTTCACTAGGTTCATACATGTCTCCTGTATTGATTTGCTTGTGACAGAACGATGATTGGCATAACGCCGCGCCGCCCGCTTGCGCCGTTCGCGACTCTGAGAGTACGAACGGTGCTGCTTCAGTATCTCTCGTATGTGGTCATCGTTTAGGAGATTTCGGGTAAATTCGCGAAGTGACCATCTCATGTGTGGCGGTACAATACATCCGTATCGACGCGTGACCTTGCGGTACTCTGCTCACGATGAGGGGAAGTCTTGCGCGGCTGATGGATGTGACCTGCCCGACCCGTCAGCAGACGTCAACTCTGCCATCTCGAGGCTAGGTGTTTAGCTGGAGACAGCAGCAAGATTCGCGACCTCGCAGTTGTTTTACCGCGCTCGAATTATGTTGCCTCATGCGAGGAAAGTCTTTGGCTAATTTGCAGATCGTCGCCGTGACTTAATGCAGATCCAAGAAGGGCTGTCTTAACCGTGCATCCGATGAGGAGCATTCACGATCGCACAAGTATTCGATGACTCCATTTTGTGCTACATCCGTCTCCAAAATTTGCTGTGACCGACAGTTTCAAGTCTACGCCCTGACGCAACGTGAGGTTCAAGCGATTTCTGCAGTTTTGATTGCCAGACCTAATTCCGTTTCTGCGGCCGCTTTTTCAGCATCGTTCCGCAATCACCTTCGCGCACCACGTGGGACAGGCGAGTGTCACGATCACTTTTGAGGAAATCGGGTTCACTGATTGCGGAGATAGGGCGCCGATAACTTCGCGGATCAGCGGATCGTCCTCGACGAGAGGTACGCCCCTTGGCGCCTCACTTGGGATAACGTCGCAACGCATGTTGAACGGTCTAATTGCGGCGTCGTTGCCGACGCGGGAGCGGCACCGGCCATTCGTCACTGGAGGGTTCGACCGGTCTTATGCCGAGGGATTCATCAGACGTCGCGCGGAGTCTACGATGCGGCGATTGCCGCGCCATCGATGAGCGGCGTTCGAGTCCTGGGACGGGGGGGATCGCTGCACTAGAGTGTCGCGAAAGAGATGGAAGTCGCAGACGTGGTCGCCGCGACCGAAGCCCGGCACCGTGCTCGCGTTCCTGCTGATCGAATGGCCGCTTCGCTTCGCCTCTCGCCTCGCCGGCAGATCTCGGCGGGGGCGGAGGCGCCGGCGGGGGCGAGCGGATCTTTGGGCGAACCCGAAGAAGCGAACGCTCCTGGGATCGGCGGCAAGGAAACCCGCAAGGCTGCGCAGGAGCTCGAAGGAGTAGCGACGGTGAGAGACCGAGCGGCACCGGGCAAACGAGGTGTGCGCCGAGGTGCGTGAGAGGTGGGAGAGGGCCGCGAAGGCGCAGGCGGAAATGGACAGGACCCGACGGGATGGAGGAGAAGGCGGGTGCCCTCGAGGCCGAGCGCGCGGCATTGGAAGAGCGCACTCGAGGCCGAAGACAATCGCTGGGAGAAAGCAGGGAAGACCTCAAGTCGGCTCTTCGCCGCGCAGGGGGGCCATCGGGCCCGCGGGAGAAGTTCACTCCGCCTTTGGTATGCGTCACTTGCCGCACTTTGTGCAGCAGCCCGGAAAAACTTGCGGATGCGGCCTTCTCAGGCTTCCGCCGAAGCCGGAGAAAAGCGGCGAAGGCGCGCTGCAGGTCGTTTGTTCCTATTGGCGTAGAACTCCCGCCCGCAAAATTCGCCGTTAGGCTTCGCCGTTTGGACGTCTGGATTTGACAGAGGACCTTGGCGGCGCGTGGAGCGTTGGGAAAGGTACTTACCTTTCCGATCTTTGCGACATGTTCCAGATAGCTAGATTTTCGCCAAGGCGCCTGGGCCACAGGCCAAGCGTTTCAGTTACTGTCCGACCGACTAAACCGGATGTCATCATCGCGCGTTCTATAGCGGGCAACACGGCGCCTGCTCCGGAGCAGGTGGCGCGCGCCCTGACCTGGGGCGCCGACGAGAAGGTTCTTCTGGTCCTGGCAGCCGCCGGCCGGCTTGCTTCCCGTGGGCGTGAGGCGCCGCTGCGGCGAGCAGGCAACCATGCTCTGCTCGTGACAGTCGGGGCGACCCTGCTGCCCCATGGTTTAAAACTAGTGTTCGATCAAACCCGGCCGGACCGTCGAACGGTAATCGGGCATGTCCATGGCATCCCGCTTTCCGGAAAACGAAAAGATGCTTTTCCCTCAGGCCATGCGTTGCACATGGGCGCGCTGGCATCGGCGGCGAGCGAGTTGCCGGCCGGTCTCCGGCGGGCGATCCGCGCGATTGCGGTCGGGCTGTCGCTCACCCGGATCGTGATCCTTGCCCGTTGGGCGAGCGATGTCGTTGCCGGCTTCGCGCTCGGGGCGATTCTTGAACGGGTCCTCAGGCTATGGACCGGCTACCCGAACGGAATTTCGACGGAGGATGATCATGCCGACTCTTGAAGACCTGAAGGGATACATGGAGCGCGCAACCGGTCTGCAGCGCCCCGGCCAGCGGAAAGCGATGGATTTCGCGCGAGCGCGAAAGCCTCACACGGTTCGCTTTAAGGACGATGGTCTCATCCCGAACCATCCGCGATGGCCGCTCATTATCTATCGAAACGCCGTCGCGTTCGATGAGAGCCTGGACGCTGCGGCCGTGATCGAAGACCTGTTTGAAGCGAACGGCTGGGGAGACAGCTGGCGGGATGGCATTTACAGCTATGTGCATTATCACTCCAGGATCCATGAGGCGCTCGGCATCGCGAGCGGCAAGGGCCGCGTTCGGTTCGGCGGCAACAAGGGCAGGATCTTCACGCTGAGGGCTGGAGACGTCGCGGTTCTTCCCGCCGGCACAGGCCATCAGTGCCTTTCCGCGGACGATGAGTTCCTCGTCGTCGGGGCATACCCGCCGACCGGCACGTACGACGAGTGCACAAGCGCCGAACACCGTCGGGGGGCGCTGAAAGCCATCCCGAAGGTTTCGGTGCCGCGTAAGGATCCGGTCTATGGGGCCGGCGGGCCGCTCTTGAAACTCTGGAAGAAATCCAAATGACCGAGTACGTCATCCGCTTCCTCCTCGGCGGCGCCGTCGTATCGGCCTTCGCGATGCTGGGGGATGTTCTGCGTCCAAAGAGCTTCGCAGGCCTGTTCGGAGCGGCGCCGTCGGTAGCACTCGCCACGCTCGGAATTGCGCTGTATCAGCACGGGGTCAACTACGCCGCCTTGCAAGCCCAGGCCATGATTGCGGGAGCGATTGCGCTCGCCGTTTACAGTGTCGTCGTCTGCCATCTGCTTGTCCGCACAAAGCTGCGAGCGTTGACGGCCACGTTGCTGTCACTGGTCATTTGGCTCATCGCCGCCTTCGGGTTGCTCAGCTTCACCGGAGGTCAGACGTGAGCCCGATTCGCTTTTCGTCGTCATCTCTCAAGCAAGGCCGTTGGTACGAATATCTTATCCGCTTCGCGCTCGGCGGCGCTGCGACCTTTTTGACCGGCCTCGTCAGCAGCCGCTATGGAGCAGTCATCGGTGGCGTTTTTCTTGCCCTTCCGGCCATATTCTGCGCGAGCGCGACGCTGATTGAGAAGCACGAAATCCGCCGCAAGCGCGAAGCGGGTCTCGCCGGCGAGCGCCGCGGGCAAATGGCGGCCGCCGTCGATGCCGCCGGCGCTGCGCTCGGCGCGCTTGGCATGCTGGCCTTTGCGGTCGGTTTTTCGACGCTGATCTTGCGCAGCAACATCCCCGCCGCTTTCATCGGGGCGTCCCTCGCCTGGCTGACTATCGCGGTACTGGCTTGGTACCTGCGCCGGAAAATGCGATCGATGCGGACAGTGCAACAGGCAAGCGGCTCCGCGAATTCGCGAACTCGATAGGATCGTTGGATGGTTGGCACTGTTTCTTCAGTCCGTAATGAGGAAGCGCGATCTCATGGCCGAGTTTCTTTCGACGCTTGTCACTCCCAAAACGGCATCGGTCCCTCCTGCTGGCAGCGGATGTATTCGGAACGATAGGTTGATTTACAAGGCTCTATTGCAATTGGGGCGCAGACGAAATCCCACACGCCATTCAGCTACGCTGTTAGGAGAGGGGCCGCCGGGTGCGAGGGCGTGGGGCTGCTGCAGATCATCCATGGCCTGCACCCGAAAGGGGTGCTGACCTTCAGCACGTCACTCGTGGAACCTTTGAGGAAAGGCGCTGTTGGCTCGCATCACAACTGAGGAGGAAGCCATGCCGGGCCGGAATAAAACACTTGAAGACCTCTTCCTGGAGACGCTCAAGGACATGTACTACGCCGAAAGGAAGATACTCGTTGCGTTGCCAAAAATGGCAAAGGCCGCGAAGTCTGACCAACTGCGCGCAGCATTTGAAAAGCATGCCGGCGAGACGGAGGAACAGGTCCAGCGTCTGCAGCAAGTTTTCAAAATGATGAAACAGGCCCCCAAGGGCAAAACCTGCCCCGCTATCCTCGGGCTGGTAGAGGAGGGCGAGGAAGTGATGGAGGATTTCGAAGATTCTCCGGCGCTGGATGCCGGCCTTCTCTCGGGTGCTCAGGCCGTCGAGCATTACGAAATATCGCGCTACGGCACGTTGATTGCCTGGGCTGAACAACTGGGCATGAAGCCGGCGGTCCAGCTCCTTGAGCAGACCCTTGAGGAGGAAAAGAAAACCGACGCCGCGCTAAACAAGCTGGCGGAAGCCGCGATCAATCGCAAGGCAGCTTAGAAATCAGCCGGGCCGCTCGTTGGCCAGCCCATGGCTCGCGCATTGAATGGCTGTGTCATCTTCCTCTGTCTGGGCGGCGCGCCGCCCGGATTGCATCCGCTTGGCGTCGTCCTGGAAGTGGCCGAAGATCTTCGGCCCCGCTTGCCGCTCTCGGCGCGGGTGGGCAACAAACCGCTGTTGTGACATGAGCGCGCTTCCCAGCGGGACAGTATGTCCCAGTGCCAATGGCGGCATCGACGTAGCTGCTGCCCCAAATCTCTGCAGCCTTTGCAATGGAGCCACCTTGGCATCATCGGCAGCGGGAACCGCCTGGCAGCGGTTCCCTTCTTTCGCTATTTTTTGCCCTCGCCGACCGTAGGTGCGGGCTTGTCGAGATCCTGCGCCATCTCAAGGTGATGCTTAAGCGCCGGCAGGGTCTTGCCGGCCCAATTCTTCAGATCCGCGTTGTCGCCGCCCTTGGCATAACGCTCGAACAGGTCGACGGCATCCTTATGGGCGCTGACCTGCATCGAATTGAACTCGGAGCTGAAGTCGTTGCCGTTGGCACCCTTGAGCTTGTCGAGCTTGCTTTGATGCGATGCATCGAGGGCGCTGGGCAATTCGGCCTTCAACTTGCCGCTGGAGACTAGTGGCTCGTCACAGTGATTTTGACGGTTTGATACCGAGCCAGCTTAGGATCGGCAAGTTCTCTGGCGGCACGAG
>NZ_JAUMTJ010000013.1:0-156755 GCF_032654765.1 Bradyrhizobium sp. 33ap4
CTCGTGCCGCCAGAGAACTTGCCGATCCTAAGCTGGCTCGGTATCAAACCGTCAAAATCACTGTGACGAGCCACTAGGCTCGCTCAACAGCTTCTTCCCGCGAAGAATCTTCACTTAAGATAAGGCCGGAACCTAGATGGGACACGGCTCCTGACACGCCTAAGTAAATGCGAACACCAAGGCCGCGGCGCAAGCTCTCCATATGTTCAGGTTCAGTCACGACGATGGCGTCGAGTACAGCCTCATGGCGTTGGCGGCGATATCGTTCGTAGCGCTCATCGTAGGCGTCGGCGCCCTGTTTATGTGATGAGCCTGCCATCTCATGGATGATCCAACCGTCTTGGCCTCAGCGTGTACCCCCTCGCTGGGGCCATTCTTTGGGGCGCCAGCCTAACGGTGCTATCCCGCCGCCGAAAATCAAACCGGCAGCTCGATACCTCGCCGCTTGAGCAGGTCCTCGATCTCAATGGCCCGCCGGGCTTCGCGCGCTTTTTTCAGCAAATGCTCGCGCTCTGCTCCGGGGGGAAGACCTGCCGCTTTCGCCCTCGATTCCTGAGCAAGCCGGTCAAGCCGAGCGGTGAGCGACATCGTTTGTATCGTCCGTTTGCGCCGTTTCTTTACCATGACAGTTCGCCTGACATTCCAACCAGCGACCGTCAGAACACCAGCCGCACGGGCTCGCATTGTCCTGGGATAATCTAGGCGCTCGAAATTTTTTCATCCGTTAGGAACTGACGCGCCGGTGCTTTTTGAGCGAACAGGTCTCAGCTTGAATTTCGCAGCGGGTGGTCAGCCACTTTAAGACCGGGCCAGATTGGCAGGTCGCCTGCCTTCGGGATGCTTGTCGATTGTCCGCTTCGCTGCAGCGATCGCTTCTTGAGTACGTTGGTAGGTCATTGTTCTGATGGTTTGGCCGCCGGCGATCGGCGTGACTTCGACCAAGAACCCACCGCCGGGTTGCTCGATAATCACCAATCGGTGCGCTAGATATTCAAATTCGTCCGTCACGTTAGTGAACTCGTTCTGGATTTCGGAACAAGCGGGTAAGGCCTGGAATGTTCCAATAGTGAGGTGGGACTTTGGGCGCAGCCTGCTCTGCGACGGTGTCAGCGCTCTCCCGGCCACCAGGTTGAGGGCGGGTTCATTGCGGAGATCTTAGCCGTCCGCAGTACCACAAGATGGCTGCGCTTGAACGGGTAGCCGGAGCGTCGCGAGCACAGCTTGCAGCGCATATAGCGCTCCAGCTCGTGGATCGGCGTCCACTTCGGCCGCCTCACGATATCGAGCGCGACCGTCTGATGCGTCTCGCAGCCGAGGCATTTCACTTCGAGGTAGCGGAAACCGGCGTTGAGTGCATCGCCGAGCGCGGGCGACGGCTGGGCGGGCCCCTGAAAAGCGAGCATGCGGGCGTTCCATGCCCGGCAGGCCGCACCATCCGCCTCCAGCCGGGCCTCCTTGGCGCGCTCGGCCAGATGCCTGACCGTCGCTCCGAACAAGTACTCCCGAGATTTAGAGCCCATGCTGGTCACAAAAGCCGGATTCTCCTGTCGTTGCAAATTCCCAAGATATGGTCGCGCGGAACCGGTCCTGAGTACAGAAATCAGGCCGGTCAGTCGTTGTACTGGTTGCAGTCGGCGGCAGCGAGTCGATCGTTGTGCAATACGATCTGATCTCCGCCGTGGCAGCGATTTCAAGAAGACTCTGCAGCGGCCGCAACCTCGACTGCGAGCACCGCCGGTAACTGATCCGCCGAGCATCCTGCGCGTTTCAATCCGAGGCCCGCGTCATTTTCAGAAACAAATCTCCGGGCGAAACGAGCGCCCGAGTGTGTCATCACAACGGAATTGTTTGCTCGATAGACGGCACGACCCAGGATAAATTTCATGATTGTGCGGGGACTTGTTTTCGTCATCCTCACGCTTTTCCCGGCAGGCGCAATTGCCAGAAGCTGGTTTCTCAATGGCGTCGGGAGCAGCGGCATTTATCACATCTGGGAGTTCGGCGACGACGGCCTGGTGTCGAGCCTGACGCCGGCGCTGTCGCCGCCCGATGGCGTTCTTCATTTGGCGTGGCCATCCGCGATCGCGCCGGATGCGCATACAAGGCGTCTTTATGCGTCGGCCTATACGACGGGCTGGTTTCAGCGGCGGCTCTGGACGTCGACGAACGAAGGAGCCTGGATTCCGTGGGGAATCGCCTTTCAGTCGGACGCGTCCGAGCCCGGCGGGATCGGCCCGGCGCAGGTGGTGTATGAGCCTGGAGCAGCCGAGCCGTACATGATCTATTACCTCGACCGCGCGGCGAAGCAGATCAAGCTTGCGACCAGCGTTGACGGCATGACGTTCACGCGCCACGGCGCCGTGATCACGCCCTCACTGCCCGAGGAAGCGTCCGGGCTGTCGATCAGCTATGCCTGTCGGCGCGCGAACGGCGAATATGTCATCTTCTATCACGGCTACTACAACAACACGCAGAACGCCGTCGCGCTGGTTGCCACGGCAGATGGCCCGCACGGCCCGTTCACGAAGAAGACCGTCATTGCGCGGCCGGATGGTTTTGCGTCGACGCTTTCCGCCCACCGTCTCAATGCAACCGCCACCGCTGATGTCGCGGTGCCGCTGGGGATTCCCCTGCTGGTCGGTGGCGGCACGGCACGACAGGAGGCCAACGTCGCAATCAAGCAGGATGAGACCACGATCTGGTTCGAGCGGCCATTCGTGTTCGATCACGCTTCGGATCGTCTGGTTTCGGTCTCGCGAAACAAGGTGGAGCTGTCCTACGCCCAGGAGCAGCCGGACGGCAGCTGGCGCGGCGTCTTCTCGCTCTACAATCCAGATCCTGGCGTCGCTTCAGAATATACGACGGAGGGCAGCGCCCGATCCCTGACCGCGCCATGGTCGTATGCGAGAACGGGGTTTCGCTTCAAGCCATGGTATCGCGGCGGGGAGAACTCGACTGAGAACCCGACGCCGCTTCTCAGCAACGACGCGTGTTCGAGCTAGAATGGCAGGCGCATCGTGAACGCCGGCCTTGATGCTCCGGACGATGCCCCCGCTTCCGGCGTGACCGTCCACGGTTCGGCTGCGGCTGACGAGGCAGCCGCTCGGCCGACCGAGAACCATCCGCTTCAGCCCGACTATTCGTGGAGCTGAGTTCCTGGAGGCCGTTGCGCAATCGAGGGCGATCTGCAAGTTTTCAACCTTTAATCAACGGGCGATCCCTATCGCGGGCACAGGATGCGACATGTCCGCCGGCGTGAGGCCAGGACCCGGACACCGAGCGCGTGAAGACGTCCGATGCCCGAAACAGGTGAATCTCAAAAATCCAGTTCGACCGACTTGCAGCGCGCCTTCGCGCAGGCGGTCGCGCTGCATCAGCGGGGTCAGTTGGCGGCCGCAGAGAAGATCTATGAAGACTTGCTCCGACAGCAGCCGGACAACTTCGATGCGCTGCATCTGCTGGGCCTGATTTCCGCGCAGACCGGCCGCAGCGAGCGCGGCGTCGACCTGATCCGGCGCGCGATCAGGCTCAACGGCAACGTCGCGGACGCGCACAGCAACCTCGGCAACGCGCTGCGCGCGTTGCGCCGCTTCGACGAAGCGCTCGCGAGCTTCGATGTGGCGGTCGCGCTCAGGCAAAACCTCGCGCCGGCGCTCTATAATCGCGGAATCACGCTTGCGGACCTCGGGCGCCACGAGGAGGCGCTCGCAAGCTACGATCGCGTGCTCGCGCTGGTGCCCGACCATGCAGACCCCCATCGAAACAGGGGCGCCGCGCTGAGAAAGCTGCAGCGGCCGGAGGAAGCCCTGGCGAGCCTGGACAGGGCGATTGCGCTCAGGCCCAACGATGCCGGCGCACACAACGATCGTGGCAACGTGCTCAACGACCTCAAGAGGTTCGATGATGCGCTCGCGAGCTACGACCGGGCCCCGGGAATCGCCGGCGCGTGCTACAATCGCGGCAACGTGCTGGTCGAACTGGATCGTCTCGAAGAGGCCGTTGCAAGTTACGACAAGGCGATCGCCCTGCGGCCCGACTATGCCGAAGCCTACAACAACCGCGGCTCGGCGCTGTTCAGGCTCAGGCATCATGAGGCGGCGCTCGCCAGCATCGACAAGTCGATCCGGCACAAGGGCGACGATGCGGCTGCTTACGCCAACCGCGGCAAGGTTCTATCCGTTCTGGCGCGCTACCCCGAGGCACTCGCCGCCTATGACAAGGCCGTCGCGCTCAAACCGGACCAGGCCGACATCGAAGGCTATCGTCTGCACGCCAAATCCCACATTTGCGACTGGGCCGGCTTTGACGCCGAGTGCGACCGACTTGTCGAGTTGATCAGGACCCGGAACGCGACGACGCCGCCATTTCTGTTTTGTAGCCTTCCTTCATCGACCGCCGACCAACTGCTATGCGCCACGCGGTGGACCGCGAAGAATCATCCGCCGTCCGCAAGCCAGCGCTGGCGGGGCGAGCGCTACCATCACGATCGAATTCGCGTCGGCTATTTCTCGTCGGATTTCTGCAACCACGCGACATCGCTCTTGATGGCAGGGATGTTCGAGTGCCACGACCGGTCGAAATTCGAGACGGTGGCAATCTCGTGGTCGCCCAACGAGCCCTCGGAGATGCGTCGACGGCTGGAGGCGTCGTTCGATCGATTTGTCGAGGTCCGGGACATCAACGACGATGAGGTCGCCGACCTGATCAGACGATTGGAGATCGACATCCTGGTTGATCTGAAAGGCTTTACCGGGGGATCCCGCACCAGAGTCCTTGGCCGCCGGCCCGCCCCCATCCAGGTCAATTATCTGGGCTATCCGGGAACACTCGGTGCCCCGTTCATCGACTACATCATCGCCGACCGTACCGTGATCCCGGACCGCCATCGCGAATTCTACAGCGAAAAGGTGGTCGCCCTGCCCGACAACTATCAGGCCAACGACGACAAGCGCGTCATTGCCGATCGCGTGTTCACGCGCGGCGACGTCGGGCTGGCGCCGACCGGCTTCGTGTTCTGCTGCTTCAACAACAACTACAAGATCACGCCTGACATGTTCGATCGGTGGATGAGGATTCTCGGCCGCGTCGAGGGCAGCATGTTGTGGCTCCTCGAAGCCAACGCCGACTCTGCCGCAAATTTGCGAAAGGAGGCGGTCGCGCGTGGCGTCGCTGCGGAGCGCCTTGTGTTCGCGCCGCGTATTTCGTCACCCGACCATCTCGCACGCCATCGCCTCGCCGGCCTGTTCCTCGACAGCACGCCCTACAACGCCCACACCACCGCCAGCGATGCGCTATGGGCCGGCCTGCCGGTGCTGACCATTCTCGGCGACACGTTTGCCAGCCGGGTCGCGGCGAGCTTGCTCCATGCGGTCGGCCTGCCCGAGCTCATTGCGGAATCTCCGGAGGCTTATGAGCGCATGGCGGTCGATCTTGCGACCGATCCTTCGAGGCTCGCGGCGCTCAGCACCAGGCTGGCGGCCAACCGGCTGACGGCGCCGTTGTTCGATACCAAACGTTTCACCCGGCATATCGAGGCCGCCTACACCACGATGTATGCGCGTCACCGGGCGGGCATTGCGCCGGACCATATCGTCGTCCCGGCGTGATCGTTGCTGCCTGACGGCAGTTGCTCGTCAGCGGAGCGCTGAGAGCGAAGTCAATCCCTTGACGTCCGGCCGGTCGAGACAATAGATGACAAACATCATATAACGACCCGACGCCCGGGCAGGTTCGAATCCCGGCCATGCCGGTTCGCACCAGGGCGCGACAGGAGAGCCATGCGTCGAATTGTTGTGACCGGTCTGGGGACGGTGTCCCCGCTGGGCTGTGGCACCGAACTGGTGTGGTCGAGGCTGCTGGCGGGGCATTCCGGGCTTACGGCATTGCCGGAATGGGCGGCGGCGCTGCCGGCGCGCGTCGCAGGACAGGTTCCTGACAAGGCCGGGGATGCCGAGGGCGGCTTCGATCCTGACCTGGCGGCCCCGCGCAAGGACCAGAAGAAGATGGACCGGTTCATCCTGTTCGCGCTGCTCGCAGCGGCTGAAGCCGTGGCGCAAGCCGGCTGGATGCCGGCCGACGCGCAGGCGCAGCAGCGCACCGCGACCGTGATCGCATCCGGGATCGGCGGGTTTCCCGCGATCGCGGACGCCGTGCGCACGGCGGAGAAGAGCGGCCTGCGCCGGCTGTCGCCGTTCACCATTCCCTCCTTCCTGGCCAATCTCGCGGCCGGGCAGATCAGCATCCGCTACGGCTACAAGGGTCCGATCGGCGCGCCGGTGACCGCGTGCGCCGCGAGCGTGCAAGCGATCGGCGACGGCGCGCGCCTGATCAGATCAGGCGAAGCCGACATTGCGATCTGCGGCGGCGCGGAGGCCTGCATCGATCCGGTGAGCCTCGGCGGCTTTGCGGCGGCGCGGGCGCTGTCGACGTCGTTCAACGACACGCCGGCGCGGGCGTCGCGGCCGTTCGACCGCGACCGCGACGGCTTCGTGATGGGCGAAGGCGCGGGCGTCCTCGTCATCGAGGAGCTCGAACACGCGCTTCGGCGCGGCGCGAAACCGATCGCCGAGCTCATCGGCTACGGCACGACGGCGGACGCCTATCACATCACCGCTGGTCCCGAAGACGGCGACGGCGCCCGGCGCGCGATGGAGGCGGCGCTGCAGCAGGCCGGGCTGCGGCCCGGCGAGGTCCAGCATCTCAACGCGCACTCGACATCGACGCCGGTCGGCGATCTCTCCGAGTTGGAAGCGATCAAGCGCGTGTTCGGGCGCGCGGGAGGGATTGCCGTCAGCGCCACCAAGTCGGCGACCGGACATCTGCTCGGCGCCGCCGGCGGCATCGAGGCGATCTTCACCATCCTGGCGCTGCGCGATCAGGTCGCGCCGCCCACGCTCAATCTGGAGAACGCCGATTCCGCAGCTCAGGGCATTGACCTCGTCGCGAACGTCGCGCGGCCGATGGCGATCGAACACGCGATCTCGAACGGTTTTGGATTTGGCGGCGTCAACGCCAGCCTGGTGTTTCGACGGTGGTCCTGAGGCGGTCGGGCGTTGCGCGCAATGGAACGATACCGCGCGTGCCGAATTGCCTAACCGCCCGCCGCTGCGTTGCGCACGTCAATCCGTTCCCCGTCCTGCTTGCGGACGTAGAGATGACGTTCCAGCACGGATTGCATGTTCTCGAACATCGAATAGAGATCGTCGCAATAAACCGACGGATTGTCGAAACCGTTCTTGGTGGAGAAGCGGTGCGGAAGGTAGCCTCCGCCGCAGGCGTTCATGAACTTGCATTGCCGGCACTTCTCGCAAAGATTGACTGAAGCATCGCGTGCGGCTTTCCAGCGCGGCTCGGTCCTGACGTCGTCGATCGCGTGATCGAAGATGTTGAACCGCGTGTTGGTGAAACCGTCACCCGCAATGCGCAACACGTCGTGGGCCTCCACCGTGCCGTCGGTCATGACCGTGCAAAGCTCGACCGGCTTGTGGCCGACACCTTCGGTCGGCGCGTTGTTGCCGATCAGGGCCGAGACCATGTCGGAAATGATGCGGACATTCGATGTCGGCGTCGTGCGATTGGCTTCCAGCCACAAATCGAAAAGGCCGTTATAGAACGGGGCAATGGACGACGGCTTCTCGTCCACCGTCGCGTCGGGAATCATGATGTCGTAGTTGGCGATGCCGCACGCCGCGAAAAAATCCGCGTACTCCTGCGGCGCGTAGGCCGGGTTGCAAACCGCGAGGGCGATCACGCCGATGTCGCGCGATACCAGCATGCGGGCGGCGCGTTCCACGGCGGCATGGGTGCCGGTCCCTTGAAACGTCTTGCGGTGAGCGTCGTGAATATGTGCCGGCCCATCGATGCTGATCGCCACCGAAATATTGCGGGCCTCGAAGCAGTCGAGCCATTCATCGTCAATCAGGATGCCGTTGGTCGTCACCGCGATCGGGATCTCGCAGCCGGTCCGGGATGAAATGCCCTCGCAGCCCTCCGCAAAACGGTGAAAATTATCGACACCCCAAAGCAGCGGCTCACCGCCGTGCAGGATCACGGGAAAGTCGACGAGGGAGTATCTGGCGACGTGCTGTTCGAGGCGCAGCAACAGCTGTTGCAGCACCTCGGCACTCATCAGCTTGGGCTTGTCATAGACGGCCGCATCGCGAAACCAGTAGCAATAGGAGCAATCGATGTTGCACCTCGCCGCTACCTTGACCAGCAACTGCGTGATCGGCTGCTCCTGGAACGCGACGGAATTTGAAGCGTCAACCGACATGCGGATTACCGGCAAGCTGCGATCGGGCTAGATCATGATGCGTTTCCACGGAACCGCATCATGATCTCATCTGTTTGTTTGAGCATGATCTTTTCGGAAAACCGGTTTCCACTTTTCCGGATCATGCTCTAGTAGCCTCTGACGAAGCCACCTCGTCGGAACGCGCCTGCTCCGGGATAATATCCGCCGGCCCTGCGAAATGCGCCGGCGCCCGGATAGTAGCCGCCGCCCCTGCGAAAGCCGCCCGCATAGGGCCCCCTGGCAAAGGCCCCGCGCCTGAAATAAACCTGAGTTGCCTGAGGCTGGTCGGAAACCACCCCCAGCTGGAAGCCCTGTACGTCTTGAGGGCTCTGTTCTTGCAAGCTCTGTTCTTGAGGGCTCTGTTCCTGAGCGCCCTGTTCCTGAAGGCTCTGCTCGCGCACACCACTCAGCAATGCGTCGATACCCTGATGATCGCTTTCGATTGTCGCACCCGGCCCGTGCAGTTGCAGCAGGCTCGCCAAGACCGTCAGCGTGATCGCCATCGTTGAGCTCCTTTTCGCGATATCGCAATCAAACGAAATGTCGGCGCGTGCCTTACGCCGGTCGAGCAACTGAAAGTATAGCAGCGGATTTGCAGCGGAGTCTAGGTATCGCGTCTGATGCTGCGCCGATCAGTTCGCGATGGGCGAACGACCAGGGCACGCTCTCGCGCGAGCCCGTTCCGAAAGACCTCCGCAATCGTTCACGAATGTGATCGCGGCCAACGGCACCGCAATCTGAATCGGGAGCCGCAGGCATGCGCGCGAAATGGCCGCTTTTACGTGCCGAAGCGGGTCAGTTCCGGGTTTGCGGATGAGGGCTCAATGGCGCGCCAATCGGAACGAAACTGCGAACTCTTATGTGATTGAAATTGCAATGCGACCTTTAACAATACCCGATTGAGGCGTGCGTCCGCACTCACAATTCCCCGAGCCCATTGGAGCGCGATGACTTTTCTTCGAATCGTCATCCCGCTCTGGCCCTTTGATTTGACACGATCTTTTCGGACAACCGCTACACGCTTTTCCGGATCATGCTCTAGTGACCGGCGGAGCGTCGGTTCATTTCCTCAAGGGGCTCGCGCAGGGCATCGAACTGGGTACCGAAACCTTTCCAGTCTCCCGCCTTCAATCGCTCCATCGCCTGATTGTAGTGATCGAGCGCCTGCTGCGCCGGGCTCGCCGTCCCGCCTGCAGGGGACACCGTTTCCGTTGCGTTTGAAACCGCCGGCACCGCACCGGGCTCCGCGAACAACGCGGCCAGGGCGTCAGCGAGCGTCTCCTTCATCACGACGTGCTCACCGTAGGCCGCGATCACGCGTTTCAGCTCCGGCAGGTGTCCAAGCTCGGCGCGCAAATAGAGCGGCGAGACATAAAGGATCGAGTTCTCGATCGGGATCACCAGCAGGTTCGCACCGCGTATCACCCGCGAGCCCATCTGATTCCACAGCGTGAGTTGTTGCGAGATCTCGGTATTCTGATTGATCCGTGCCTCGATCTGAAACGGCCCGTAGACAAGCTTGTCCTTGGGGAACTCGTAGACAATCAGCTTGCCGTAGTCGGGGGCGTCGCAACGCGCCGCGAGCCACGCGATCATATTGTCGCGACGGCTCGGTACCATGGGAAGCATCAGGAAGAACTCGGCCTGCGGCTCGCCGGGCAGCCGCATGATGATGTAATAGGGGGTCATCACCGAAGTGCCGTCGCCGCCCGGCTGTCGCGGAAACTGCCAGAAGTCCTCGCGGTTGTAGAATATTTCGGCCTGCTCCATGTGGTAGGTCTGATACAGCCGCGCCTGGATCAGGAACAGATTCTCCGGATAGCGGATATGCTTCTGCAAATCCGCCGGCATGGCCATGAACGGCTTGAACAGGTCCGGGAAGATGCGCTGGTAGGTCGCTGCAATGGGGTCGCTTGGGTCGATCAGGTAAAAATCGACCGTCCCGTTATAGGCATCGACGACAACTTTCACCGAATTCCTGATGTAGTTGAGATCGAGCTCCGGCACGGGCTGCGCTGAGGGGAAATAGGAGCTCGTGGTGTAGGCATCCTGCATCCAGAACAGCCGACCGTTGCTGACGACCAGATAGGGATCATGATCGAGCCTGAGGAATGGGGCGATCGTGCGCACCCGTTCCGTAATGTTGCGCCGGATCATGATCCGGCTGTCGGCCGTGATATAGCTTGAGAGGACCAGATTCGCGTCGTTGAAGTAGTAGGCGAACAGCGTTCTCCATCCCAATGCTCCGATCGGCACACCGCCGCTGCCGTCATAAGCCGCATAGACGTTGTCCTTCCCCTTCGGATAATCGAACTCCGGGATGCTGGCCTTGACGATGACGTAGTCGTCGCTCTCTTCGCCGAAATAGATGCGCGGTTCGTCGATCCTGGGGCCACCGTCGGCAACGGGCGGAATATCGCGCAAATAGAAGAACGGCAGTCCTTCCGTGTTCTTGCGGGTGACCGGGCTCATCACTGCGCCGTTGCCGTGCGTAAACAGCACGTGGCGGTTGACCCAGGTCTGGGCGTTCGCCGGCAGCAGGGAGGCCCGGAGTTCGCGGGCCGAGAGCATCACGCTCTGGTAGGAGCCGTCGAGCCAATAGCGATCGACGTCAAGATCGTGGAATTTGTAATAGGTACGGATCTCCTGCAGCTGCGCGTAGGTATTCGACAGCGGCAGCCAGTCCCACAGCCGGATGTTGTCGATGGTCGCCTTGTTCGCTTCCAGCGTCTTGAAGGTCAGCCTCTGTTCAGCGGCAAACGGCCTGGTTGCGATCCGGTCGAGATTGTAGGCCTGCCTGGTGAGCGCAATGTTGCGTTCGATGTAGGGCTTCTCCAGCTCCAACTCCGTCGGCTTGACGACGAAGTGCCGGAAAAGCGAAGGGACGAGGCTCGACAGCATGACAGAGCCGACGCCGACGAGGATGAACGCGGCGGCAAGAAGCCGGTAGGTGCACGCCCGCAAATTGGCCCATGCGATGAGCGCCGCGATGATCGAAAGCCCGATCATCAACCACAGAGCCGGCAGCCCCAGATGGACATCGGTGTAGCTCGCCCCGACCACGACACCATTGTCGCCGTAGAGCAGCAGATAGCGGTCGAGCCCATAGGACCAGGCTTTCACCGCGAACAGAAGGCCAATCAGCGCCGAGCCATGCGCGATCACGGTCGGCGAAATTGAACGGTTGTGAACATCGTATTCGATGTCGCCGCGCACCCAGTAGATCGCTCCGGCAAACAGCGCGCCCAGGATAATTGTCAACAGCATCCAGTTCTTGATCGCGATATAGGCGGGTAGCGAAAAGAGATAGAACCCGATGTCCTTGTTGTAGAGCGGATCCTGCGCACCGTAGGGCACGTGGTAGAGAAACTGCAGGAAGATGTTCCAATTGCCGACTTCGCCTGCGGCAACCAGCACGGCGAGCACGCCCGCACCGAGCGCGACAAACCGCGGCCGGGCTAATTGGTCGCGCAGCTCTACGAACGGATCGGGCGGCGCCGTAAAACCGGCGACCTTCCCCGGGGCGACTCGGTTCTGTAGCGGCTGCTGCATGGCAAACAGCACCGCCAGGACTCCGTTCAGCGAGAGGACGACGGTGGTCACCGCGAAGACGGAGAGAAAGACGATCGCCTTGGCGCCGATCGCCGTCAGGAAAACCTGTAGGTAGCCGATCGATGAAAACCACAGCCAATCGACCAGGAAGTCGCTCGCGAACGAGAGCAGGATCAGGCAAATCGTGATGACGATGGCCGCAACGATCAGCCTGACCACGCCACTTTGCCGTGGTCCTTTCCGGCCGGGTCCGGTAATCCCGATCGTCATGGCTTCATCATAGCGGAAACGAGGGACGCCCGCCGCTTGTTTCGTGGTGGGGATTGCCCGCCAAGGCGCGATGAGGGCTCGAAGCTGCGTCACCGGGACGCAAATGAGCACAAGGCGGCAACTGCTCAGGCGGCCGGCGTGATCAATCAGTCGTCGAGCAGGAAAGCTCCCGGCGAATGGAGCCGTATCGTAAAATGTCGTGGAATAGCGAACATTTGGCGCTCCCTAGGGATGGGGCAGAAATGAGTGATTTCAGTGGGTTAAAGAAAAGTTTGGGCAGCAACTGCCTTATTGCTTTTCAAAGCGCTTCAGAACGGCTGCCCAAACGTACCCTATGAAAGCCGCGCCTCGCCGCCAATGCCGCAAACTCAACGGCGACGGCAGTTGAGCACCTCGCCGCGCCTCATGGCGTCCAGGCGCCGTTGTTACGACTGCAAATCACTTCAAGCGGAAAACTTCACTCATCCAATTTCTTGCTCAGTTCAGCATCGAGCTTGTTCCGGTCGACAGACTGAAAGAACGTGATGGGTCTGCATTTTCCTTCGAAATCCGCGAGGACGACGGCTGTCCACGGACTCGTGGTCTCGCCCGAACCGTCGCGGGTGTCCGGCATGACCTTGCGAGCAGCGATCACATACCAAGCGCGACCAGCCGTTGCCGCCTTCGCAGCCGCAGCGAACTCATCCAATATTCCACGCAGATTTTTGCGCATTTCTTCTTCAGTGTCACCGCGGAGGTATTTTCGAGCCGACTTTCCCGCCTCCCCGTACTCATGATGAATGTTCAACTGCAGTCGGGCATCGTCCACTTCGATCTTGGTCACCCGTGCCACCGCTCCGCCTTCGCGAAGATAGTCTCGCACCCGGACGTCGCAGGCAAAAAATCTGTCCGTGGGAGCGGCGCTGGCAGCAGGGGAGACCGCGGCAAGAGCCCGGGTGCTCCTTTTTCTAGAAGCAGCATCCGCAGGCATCGCGGCGATGGCGGCGCTGATGAGCGCCACGGCAAGCACGACTGGAAGAGGGGCATTCATGGGTGCGCTGCCAATACGGACTTTTTAAAACGCGCTGGCCGCAGCGTTGGTTCCGCGGCGCGGCCGGTCGGAGCAGTGCTGAGGGCCCGGAGAAGCGGGCGGCGGCGCCTCGGGAACTTTTTCCTCAATACAGGCTTATTCAATATTGTTCGGGACCTTACGGGGGCGGCTTTTCGACCGTCGGCAGGTCATGGACTCGATTCTCATCAAGATCTTCGCCACGGCGCTTGCCTTCAGCCAGGTCACTACCCGGCCGGATGGGGTCAAGACGGAGTTCGATGCGGTGCGCGACCGCGTCGAGGTGGCGCAGCTTTTGAGTGCCGGCTGCGTCCACATGCGCAAGGCTTTCGACATCGAGGACATCAACCTGGACGATCTGATTGCCACTGCCATGGATGACAAGGAAGCGTTGAGCAGCGAGATCAGGGCACTCAAAGGACTGAATCTGGCCGACCTCCACGTAGCCTACAGGCAGTTCTGCAAGGTCGAAAAAGTTGAAGGCTCTCCGGTCGATCTCGGTCAGGTCATCGCTTTCTACAACAGCGCGGTCAAGGATCTGCCCGACGCCGTGCAGCTTAAAGACCTCAGGCTTCCTGTCACCAGCGTCATCCTCGACAACAAGAGCCAGCGCCTTGCCGAGATTTACGCGCCGAACAATCGCCGCATCTGGGTCAAGCTTGCGGATATCCCAGAAGCGGTGCGCAACGCTTTCATCGCCGCCGAGGACAAGCGCTTCTTCCAACACACCGGCATTGACGAGCGCGGACTGGTCCGCGCCTTCATCGGCAACTTCACGCAGCCGGGCCGGCCGCAGGGCGGCTCGACCATTACGCAGCAGGTCGCGAAGAACCTGCTGGTGGGCAACGACATCACCTACGAAAGAAAACTGCGCGAAATGATCGTTGCTTCGCGCATCGAGCGCGCCCTGACCAAGGCAGAGATCCTCGAGCTCTATCTCAACTCGATTTATCTCGGTCGCGGAGCCTGGGGCATCGAGATGGCGGCGCGCAGCTATTTCGGCAAACCAGCCAAGGCGCTCTCCGCAGTCGAGGGCGCCCTGCTCGCCGGGCTCGCCAAGGGACCGAATTACTTCAATCCCGACCACCACCCTGAGCGCGCGCGCGAGCGCCTTGCCTATGTGCTGAGCCGCATGCAGGACGACGCCATGATCGACGCCGCCGCGGCGCAAGTAGTATTGCCGCAGTTCGTGGAGTACCGGCCGACGCGACGGGACTTCGGCTTTCACTTCGTCGATCACATCGGCCGCGAGGCAAAGATGGTCGCGGGCCTCGATACTCTCACCAATTCCTCCTACACGGTGCGCTCGACCGTCAACTCGGCCTTGCAGCGCGTAGTCGAAGCGACATTGCAGGAGGGCCTCGCGCGGTACGAGCTGAACACCGGTCGTTACAAATTTGAGGGACCCGAAGCGAATATTTCCGATGCTGTCCGTCTGATTGCGGCAGACCCGAGGGCCACCGAACCGGCTTGGCGCGTGGCGTTGAAGACGACGCGGCTACCTCTCTATGACGTTCACTGGGAAGCGGCGGTCATCCTGGAGAATACGCGTGGCAAGCGCGGCCATGCGATCAACGTCGGTCTGACTGACGGAAGCATCCTGCCGCTGAACACCTGGAGCAACGCGATCCGGCGCGGTCTCAAGCCGTACGACGTGGTCTACGTACAGGTGCGCGAAGCCAAGGGTAAGCAAGCGGCGCTTGCCGATCTGCGCATTCGACCGACCGTGCAGGGAGCGGCGCTCGTACTCGGGAACGAAAGCGGCCGCATTCTCGCGATGGCGGGCGGCTTTTCGTATCCGGCAAGCCAGCTCAACCGCGTCGTCCAGAGCCTGCGGCAGCCCGGCTCCACCTTGAAGCCGCTGACCTACCTCGCCGCCCTTCGCAAGGGATTGCAGCCCAACACGCTGGTGATGGACGAACCCATTACGCTGGCGCCGATCGGGGCGACGGTTCACGCGCGCCAGCGCGATTTCTGGTCGCCGAAGAACTACGACGGCGGCGCTATGGGCCCCATTACACTGCGGCATGCGCTGGAAAACTCTCGGAATCTTGCCACCGTGCAACTGCTCGCGACCGGTCTCGACGACAGCGCCGAGCGAGGCCTCGACCGGGTCTGTGATGTCGCGATGGAAGCGCAACTCTACAAAGAATGCACGCGCCACTATCCGTTCGTGCTCGGTGCCCAAGCAGTGCGGCTCATCGATCTTGCGGCGTTCTATGCAGCGATCGCCAACGAAGGCGCACGACCCCAGCCCCATGCGATCGAAACGATCGAACAGGACGGTCGCCCAGTCTACCAGCACGATCCGCATGCGGTCTCCTGGATCGGCCCCGCCGACCGCGCATCGTTTTACCAGCTGAAGTCAATGCTGCAGGGCGTGCTCGCGCGCGGAACCGCGCGCGTGGTAAAACATCTCTCGCCCTATGTCGGCGGCAAGACTGGTACCACTGATAATTCGGCAGATGCCTGGTTCGTCGGTTTCACAAATGACGTCACCATCGCCATCTGGGTCGGCTACGACAACGGCGACGGCGGGCGCCGCACGCTTGGGCCCGGCCAGACCGGAGCGAAAGTAGCGCTGCCGATGTTCGAGCCGATCGTGCAGGCAGCCTGGGAGCTGCACGCTCCGAGGACGGTGTTGAACGGCCCTTCGCGCGAAGCCATGCATCAGCTCGTTGCTCTGTCGATCGATCCTTATACGGGCGATCCGGCATCGGCCGGCTCCGGGCGCGCTTTCACCGAGTACTTGAAGAGGGATCCATCGGGCAGAATCAATGATTCGCGATTTCGGATTGTCTCGCGTGCAGAACGCTACGCCTATCGTGGCGGTCAGGACGAAAACGACGGGCCATTCCAGCAGTGGTCCCACGATAACCGCCTTTACGGCGATAACCGGCCGCCATTTCCATTCCCGACCTGGCGTCTTGGTCCGCGCGAATATCCCTCCTCGCGCGGATATCCCGATGACGAGGACCGCCTCCCGCGACCGCCGCTTCGAGTCGATCCCGATTATTTCTGGCGGCGGCTGAATTGAGCATTGACGCCATGAGACTCTACCGTGCCGCTGCCCTCATCGCCGCCTGCGTGGCCGCCTGCACGGGCGCGGAAGCGCAGGAATTCCAGTTGGAGGACGTGCCCGGAGCCGCCAGCGTTCCGATCACGCAGATCAAACCGCTCACGGTCATCTTCGCCGACCAACGCAACGACAAGCTCGCCGATTCCTCGACCGGGCTCATTCCTTTCGACGATTGGGCCCGCTCACGTCCGGTTCAGCGGCGCTTCCTCTCGCTCTTCCCGACCTTCGTTGAGCCCACGCTCAACCAACAAGCGAAGCTAAAGCTCTCGGTCTACCAGGCGGAGGCGCGGTTTCGACTTCCAAGATCGGCAGCGGCAATGGATCTGTCGCGGTATGCGAGTGTCGCGTTCCTCGAGCAGATCGATCCGGCAGTCAAGCACCGGCCGATCACGACGGGCGATGCTGTTCCCAACAAGGACGCGGGCGCCGCGCACAACCGTCCGCCGAATCGCCGCTGGTGCGAGGACGCGAAGGCGATCTGCGTGCAGTCCCGCTACATGTTCGAAGGGAAAATTCCGTCGGGCATTCAGCTTGCCAACAAGCTGCGCGAGGAGAGCAAAAAGCCCATTCCGGATTTCATCGAGTTCCAGAGTGAGATCATGTTGGTCACGCAGCCGCTCCTTGCCGAGCTGCCGAGCCTGACAGGGCTCGATTCCACAGTCACCAGCGCGCTCGAGCAGAACATCTTTTGGGTCAACCAGGTCATCCAGTTCGGCAAGCTGCTCGCGGTTCTGCAACAGCATCCGACCGAGCGGGAAGCCGCCATCGCAACGGTCTATATCCTGATTGCGGTCAGGAACGACGTGCTGAACAAGCAAAGGGAATACAGCAATACACCCATTCTGCGGAACCTCGTGCCCGCGCAACTGCTGATGGGCAAGAGCTCCTTCAACAGCGGCGATTCGCTGAGCGCCGGCCTGCCGAAATACGCCAGAAGCCGCATCAAGGCGATCGCCGACATGATGGAGCGGGAATGAGCAAATCGTGTGTGGCGACGAATGGACGCCGGTAGATGGACAAATCGCGTTGCAGTCGACAGGCGTCTAAGAAACCCCGAAGAACTGGCAAACAGTCACCGAGCCGGGGTAAGACTGCTGCCCACCACCGCTTGCAAGATCAGTCGATCGACGGGTTGACACTCCCGATCGGGACTCACATCGCAAAATGTCGTGGAATATCGCGTATTTGGCGCTCCCTAGGGAACTGAAACAAGATAGCGAATTCAATGACTTACGAAATTGCTTGGGTAAGACACGCCTCATTGTTTTTCAAGGCGTTTCAAAATGACCGCCCAAACTGGAGAATGAGAGTCGTAAGATCCCAGCTTACTTTTCCATAACTGTCGAATGGGTGAACTTCAAATATGGGAGCGAAACTCGAGCAGGTGGTCTTCCGATAGAGCCGCGGATTGGACAGTCAGCTTGAATACAGGAAGATCAATCCCCTCCCGGCAAGCTGTCTCCTGTGTTCCGATGGTGTTTGCTGCAAAATCTGCCCGCGTCGGAACGAACGATCGGTAGGCCCCAATCTTTCGGGGTAGGTCGGGACCGTTCCCCCGAAGATCCGTTTTTACAATCTTTCGAACCGGACCGGCCGCATGATCAGTTGCATCGTCGGCGTAGTGGTCGCGCCAACTAGATCATGTTCATTGGTCCCCTGATAAGTGCGGCTAAAGCCGTCGCGCTCAACGGCGACATCATCGAAATGATAAGTATTGTGGCAGCCACGGGGCGTGCCCTTGGGCGGATAGTCGCACTGAGTCCAATTCCGGCCGACGTAGTCCTCCATGCGTTTCTGCTCATCCGGGGTGCGGAAGGACGTGCAAGGGATCTCATACTCGGGGTGAGACGGATTCTCCTTATAGCTGAATGTGTTGTCATCGTTCCGGACGACGCTTTTGACACAATCGGCCCATGGACCGGCGATGCGAAGGTCAAAGCCGAGGACGTCCGATACGTGAGACTTGGCGTTCTGGCTCATTAGCCGATCGGCAATCGACCCAACGACGCGATGGCCCTGATATCCCCATGCCGAAACGGCGTTCGAGTAGAGCGAGAAAAGGCAGTTGAGGAGAATTGCAGCGCGAAACATATGGCGCCCTCGAAATGAAATAATGAAAACCTCAACCAGCTCGCATAGGTTGAGCTTGTCAATGCTCAACCTATGCGTACAATCGAAATTTTCCGAAGCCTGCGAGGACGCAATGATAGGCCACGAATTAGACGGTATCGATTACAAGATAGTCGACTGCGCGCCATCGTTGGTCCGAATCCGCTTCGACGGGAGGTCGCATTCCTTATTATTTGTTGTAACGTTTTGGGTGACCATTCCAGCTGGACTCTGGATTGCCGAGCCTTCAGTCTCGCGGATGAGATCCGGCGAATACAGCCAACCGTCAGCGAGACGTACGAATTCCTTCACCAGAACCCTGAGCTTGGCAAGCAAGAAATCAAAGCACATGAGTTCATCGAAACACGCCTTCGAAAGATCGGCTTCGACACGTTCGAACCTTCGATGAGCGCACCAACGGCAGTTATCGCGATTCTGGATACGGGCCGTCCAGGCCCTATGATCGCGCTTCGTGCCGAGATGGACGCCCGGCCGCTCGAGGCAGGAGTGGATGAACCGGTCGATCACCAGCCTCGGTCGACGATTCCAGCACCAATGCACAACTGCGGGCACGACGCGCACGCAGCCATCTTACTTGGCACGGCGGAGCTGCTGTTTTCGAAGAAGGACAAGGTCAGCGGCAAGATCATTTTTCTCTTTCAACCCGCCGAGGAGACGCCGGGCGGCGCGGACGACATTGTACGCGATGGTATTCTCCCTAGGTTGGGCGTGCAGCGGATTTTTGCGGCCCATTCTGCTCCGGGATTGGCGGTCGGCACAATCTCGCTGGCGCCGGGCCCTTCGCTTGCGGGCAGCAACTATTTCAACGTCAAGCTCACGGGTCGTGGCTCGCATGCTGCGGTCCCCTACGAGGGCGACGATGTATTGTTGCTCGCGACCCACTTGGTCCAGCAGCTCTCTCTCCTGCCGGCCCGCCGGGTTGATATTGCAAATCGGCCTTTGGTCGTCAGCGTTACGAAGTTTGTGGCTGACGGCTGTGCCTCGAACGCGCTTCCGACCACGGCAGAGATTCATGGCACAGTCAGAGCATTCGAGGACCCGGTTTCTGAAACAACGGGCCTCTCGCTCGAACAGATGTTGCATGACGAAGTCACGCGGTTTGCGGCCGCCAATCGGATTTCCGCCGATTGGACCTTCCACGTCGGCTCGCCGCCGACGGTAAACGATCTCGCCCTTTCCGCTGACATCATACCGAAGCTGGCACCGAGCAGCATCCCATTCGAGCAACAGCTCGGATGACAAATCCTGATGCCGAGCAACGCGCATGACCCCAGGAAGGTGACGAAACAAGCTCCGCTATCCGCGCTCGTGAGAGTCCAACAGCCAAACTGAAAACCGGAGACCCAGAGACGAATGTCGTCACCCGACACGACCGTACGTATGCCGGAGCACGGAAATTCGCGCTAGCTACCGCCAGCGAATAAGTCTCATTCCCAACGAGAATGCACGTCCGTGGGCAGACACGGGCCTTCTATCAAAACGCCATCCGCGGAAGCTGGAGGTGACCGGCGGCACCGGTGCGGGCACGGCCGTCGTTCCCAATTGCCGTTCAGTCGGCAGCCAAGTCAATCTAAGTCATCCGAGAACCAACGCATGCTAGATTCGGTGGAAAAGCTGGTGCACCTGCTCGCAGTCATCGGCCGAGACTTGGGAATCGCGCTAAGCCAGATTGCATGCGCAGGCTATGCTGACCGGATCTCGCGCATTTTTGCCCGGCGGCGGCAAAAGGAGGGCTCATGGACCTACAACCAACAGTGGCCGGCGTTGCCCGTCAGCCGGTTCTCCACTGTCCGAATTGCAGTCACGAAATTCATCTCACCGAGTCGCTCGCAGCTCCTCTGCTCGAAGAAACGCGCAGGCGCTTTCAGGAGCAACTGGCCAACAAGGACGCAGACATCGCCCGGAGGATCGAAGCTTTACGCGAAGAACGCGAGCAGCTGGCGAAGGCGCGCGAGCAGATCGAGGATCAGGTATCAAAGCGGCTCTCGGCCGAGCGAGGCCAGCTAATCGAAGCCGAAGCCAAGAAGGCCCGCCAGGCGGCCGCTGCCGAGTTAAACGCCAAGGAGGCGGAAGCGAGCGAGCTTCGCCTGAGCCTCGCCGCAAACAACGCGAAACTCGCCGAGGCGCAGCAAGCCCAGGCTGACTTGATGCGCAAACAGCGCGCTCTCGACGAAGAGAAGCGCGAACTTGATCTTACCATTGAGAAGCGTGTTCAGGCTTCAATCGCTGACATTCAGCTCAAGGCGCGGCAGGAAGCCGATGAAGCTGCCAGGTTACGCGTCTTGGAGAAAGACCAGACGATCGAGTCCATGTCGCGGACTATCGAGGAGCTAAAGCGCAAGGCCGAGCAAGGGTCCCAACAATCCCAGGGCGAAGTACTTGAGGTCGAGCTCGAGGGCTTGCTCCGCGGCCGCTTCCCGACAGATGTGATTGAACCGGTTGGCAAAGGCGAGCTAGGCGCCGACGTAGTTCAGCAGGTCAACGGCTCGATCAGTCAGTCCGCCGGCATCATCCTGTGGGAGTCCAAACGTACCAAAGCTTGGAGCGATAGCTGGCTGGCCAAGCTGCGCGACGATCAGCGACGGTGCGGCGCCGATATTGCACTAATTATCTCCCACGCTCTACCGAAACACATTGAGCACTTCGACCTGGTCGACGGTGTGTGGGTAGCGCACCCCCGCTACGCCCTTCCCGTTGCGGTGTCCTTGCGGCAGACCTTGATTGAAGTCTCAAGCATGCGACACGTCCAGCAGGGACAGCAGACCAAGATGGAGCAAGTCTACCAATATTTGACCGGCACGAAGTTCCGGCAGAGGGTCGAAGCCGTCGTCGAGAAATTCAACGATATGCGCGAAGACCTCGACAAGGAGCGCAAGTTCATGGGTCGGCTATGGGCCAAGCGCGAGGCTCAGATCTTTGCGATGATCGAATCCACCGTCGGGATGGTCGGTGATCTGCAGGCCATCGCTGGTAAGGCGATGCCGCAGATTCCAAGCCTTGAAGTGCCATTGCTGGAGAATTCGACCGAAATTCACGCAGGGTCCAACGCAGCTGGTTGAAGCTAAGCCAAGTCTTTTGAGAGTACCTGAGCCTACGGCAATCTCGCTCTCACTGACGATGCGGCTACGGTAGCTACCGACTTCACCCCACGCGCTGGGCTCACGTTATTCCGGACAGGAATGGCCACACTCAACCATTGGCTACTTGTGCTCGCGCTCCGGTTGCCGAATGATGTAGGTCGGTTGGGGGTGGAATATTCGTGGCTACTGATTTCATTGCGCTCGACGTCGAGACGGCTAATGCTGACCTCGGAAGTATTTGCTCGATCGGGCTCGTTCATTTTCGGTCGAGCGATGTTTTCAAATCCTTGACGATTCTTGTCGACCCCGAAGACCAATTCGACTCGCTGAATATCGGAATACACGGAATCCGTCCGGAAGATGTCGCCGGTAAGCCAACGATGCGAGAGGTCTTTCCTGCGATACGAGCGTCGCTGTCCGATGTTATCGTGGTCCATCACAGTCCTTTCGACCGGACGGCGATGACTCGCGCGGCAACAAAATGCGGCGCTGGTCCGCTTCCGGGCGTTTGGTTGGATACCTTGCGCGTTGCTCGCCGCGCTTGGCCTCAGCTTAACGATGGCACTGGCTACGGGATCGCTCGGCTAGCTTCCGAATTCAACATTAACTTTTCTCATCATGACGCCGCTGAAGATGCCCGGGCGGCGGGACTTCTGATGCTGCGTGCAATCGCCGACACAGGCTACGGGTTGGACGATTGGCTTAAGCGAGTAGATCTGTCCATATCAGGTCGCGCTCCAGGTCGATTTGCGACCAGCGGCGCCCCCTCGGGACCGTTGGCAGGTGAGACCGTCGTGTTTACTGGCGAACTCAATGTTCCGCGCCGAGTAGCCGCGCAAGCAGCCGCTGCCGCGGGTTGCAACGTCGCGGATGGCGTCAATAAGCGAACAACCATCCTCGTGGTCGGAGACCAAGACTTGCGACGCACCAAAGGAAACGAGAAGAGTTCGAAGCACCGCAAGGCGGAGGAGATGATCCTGGCCGGTACTCCACTTCGAATTGTCGGCGAAAGTGATTTTATGCTGATGGTTGCAGATGGCGCGATCGAGAGTGTGCAGCGTCCAGCGGAAGCTTAGCGCATCTGACTATGGATTGAGTTTGCGTCCGCACCTCCGCAGGGCGCTAGCCGTTGTTGGGAAATAATATGGATACCGTGCACAATCCAGATCGGTTTATGGCTGATCTTCGGCAGATCTTGTCGCAGGGGCGGAAGCGAATTGGCTTGCTTATCGGCGCCGGCGCACCGCTTTCAATCCGCGTTGATGAGGCGGGAAAGCTCTCTCCGAATGGTCAACCACTTATTCCCGGCGTGGATGCCCTTACGAACCAAGTGATCCAGAGCCTTGCTGGGCAGGATGAGATAGCCGCCGACGCGATCCGCAAAGCGCTGCCCGGCGGAGGCAATATTGAGACAATCTTATCACGCGTCCGACTGCTACAACAAGCGCTCGGAACAACCGCTGTTAACGGGTTCGATGGTGAGGGATACCGAACGCTCGGCACACACATGTGCAACGCTATTGGTTCGATTGTCGGCGCAAAACTGCCCAAGGATCGATGCGCCTACCACGAGTTGGTCACGTGGATAAGCGGGACACAACGTCCCCACCCAGTGGAGATCTTCACCACGAACTATGACCTCCTCCTCGAGGAAGCATTCGAGTCCGCCAAAGTCCCCTATTTTGATGGTTTCACCGGTGGGCACGCCCCCTTCTTTGACCCGGTCACGGTCGCCGGCAATGACCTGCCGCCGCGCTGGTCTCGACTATGGAAACTCCACGGCTCGCTCGGGTGGAAGCTTGAAAACGGCGTCGTGGTTCGATCGGGCGGGTACGATTCCACTGAGCTAGTCTATCCGGATCATCTCAAATACGATCTTACTCAGAAGCAACCATATGCGGCCCTCTTCGAGCGTCTGAAGCACTTCCTTCTTCAGCCAGATACGTTGCTTCTGACAGCGGGGTTCTCGTTCCGAGACGCTCATATCTGCGCGTTGCTCGATGAGGCCCTCGCCATGAACGCTAACGCTGCCGTCTTCGCGTTTCAGTTCCAGAGCCTCGATAAGGAAGACGCTGCTTGTGCACTAGGACTCGATCGCCCCAACCTATCCATTTACGCGGCCGATGGCGCGGTGATCAGCGGAGTGCCTGGCAAATGGCGGCCAGGTGATCCTCCCAAAAACTGGTCGGAGATCAGAGCCAGCTTTTGGGGACAGCGATGGGACACCGGCCCCGATGTCTTCCTGCTCGGTGATTTCGCGAGCTTCTGCCGCTTCTGCGCACTGTCTCATTCACCCGACTTGGCTAAGCCGAAGGAGATAATCGAGCAGCAAGACGCAATGGATGCGGCCCAAGGATGACAGGTTCAGATCCTACGTATCTCGGCCGCGTTAGCGCAGTTTCTGGTGCATCGATCACCGTGAAGCTCGCCGAGTCTCTCGCGTCGGGCTTGGCAATAATTGGCGGCCATACCTATCGAGTAGCGCAAGTCGGCAGCTTTGTGCGGATTCCGCTCGGTTATCAAGATTTGTTTGGGGTCGTCGCCGAGGTTGGAGCGACGGCAGCGCCGGCCAATACTCCGATAGAGGAGATAGAAGGCGGCCGCTGGATGCGGGTCGAACTCGCCGGCGAGGCTATCGGAGAACAGTTCGAGCGAGGCCTGAGCCAGCACCCGAACATAGATGACACCGTTCACATCGTAACAGAGCGGGATCTTCGAAGAATCTATGGCAAAGGGGAGCAAGACCACATCAAGGTCGGCACGCTTTCGAGCGCGGAGAACATTACGATCAGGCTTTCACTCGACGGCCTCGTAACCCGCCACAGTGCGATCCTGGGTTCTACCGGGTCTGGCAAGTCGACAACGGTTGCTAGTCTGTTGCGCTCAATCATCGAACCGGCTGAGAGCGGTGGTTCGTCGGGAGCCCGGATTTTGCTTCTCGACGTGCATGGCGAGTATGGAGCCGCGCTCGGCGACGTGGCGAAGATATTTAGTGCGACGCCTCAGCCGGGCGAAGAGCCACTCTTCGTTCCATTTTGGGCGCTCGAGGCGGGTGAATTGCTCGACTTCATCGCAGGTCAACTCAACGACAACCAGACAATCGCCTTCACCGACAAAATTCAGGAACTAAAGGAAGAGAGGGTCAGCAGCGTTGCTTTGCCGGGCCTCGATCCAAGTTCGTTGACCGTCGATAGCCCTGTTCCGTTTTCGCTGAATCGACTTTGGTATGAACTCATTGATTTCGAAACAACGACGTTCACCGGACAGCAGCGCGATCAGCCGGCGTTGGAGAACCCTGGTGATCCGACGTCATTGACGCCACCCAAGTACAAGCCGCATGCAATGGGCGCTGCGGGACCGTTCCTCAATCAATCCGCGCGGGGCATTCGGAGGCAGCTGAATCTCCTCCGATCGCGGATGCTGGACCGGCGGTTCGACTTCATCCTGCACCCCGGCCCTTGGGATCCTGACTTAAAGGGGGTCACCGCTCAAGACCTCGATACGTTGATCCAGGGGTGGCTCGGCCATGAAAAGCCTCTGACGGTACTCGACCTTTCGGGGGTCCCAAGCGCGGTCTTAGTCAGACTAATCGGCTCCATTCTTCGAATTATATACGAGGCTCTCTATTGGAGCCGCGAGAAGACGGAAGGAGGCGTCCTCCGACCATTGCTCGTCGTCATGGAAGAAGCACACCGTTACGTGTCACCTGAAAGCGGCAACGTTGCCGCAGAGATGGTCAAGCGAATTGCGAAGGAAGGACGAAAATACGGCGTAGGCGCGATGCTCGTTTCCCAACGCCCCGCTGAGATCGATGAAACCGTCCTCTCGCAGTGCGGCACCTTAATCGCACTAAGGCTTTCAAACCCGACTGACCGTGCGCGAGTGAAGGGCGCCCTCCCCGATAATCTGTCTGGCTTGATGGATCTCCTACCAGTACTGCGGACGGGAGAAGCGATCATTGCTGGGGAGGCAGCGCGACTGCCGGTCAGATGCCGGGTTTTCCTTCCGCGACGGGAGTATCGGCCGAATAGCCACGATCCGGCCGTGAGCGATGCGTGGCGGAGTCGCCGAGTAGCGGAAGGATACGATCGTGTAGTGGCGTCCTGGCGTGCTCAGCGGACGACGGCGGTCGTCCGAGATCTCAAGATCAATCGAGAGAAAGTGGATGATGATGAAGAGTAGGAGACAAACAAGATGATGCGCGAGCCAGTGGCATCGACCAACATTTCATCGCTGGGCTACGACTCCGCGTCCGAAACCCTTGAGGTCGAGTTCATCTCGGGGGCCATCTACCAGTACTATAACGTTGGGGCTGCGCTCTACGAACAACTCATGACTGCCTCTTCGAAGGGACAATTTTTGAACGCTTACATTAAGAACGCTTATCCGTTCTCCCGAGTTGGATAACCAGCGTCGGCTGTAGCCGCCATCAGGATCCCGCCGACGCAAGATAGGTCAACCAGAGTACTTCAGCCAGCTTGGCTGACTTCTGAGGGTGGTGGCTCAAATCACCGTTGCCAATTCAAGGTATCGGCAAAATGCGTTGGCGAGCTGCATCTGACGAGGCGTTCGACATTCGGCTTCGAACAGACGCGGAGATGCCACCACCAGGCAGATGCACTTCGCACGCGAGGTCGCGACATTCAGCCGATTGGCGCTGTAAAGAAACTCCATACCGCGCGGAGCATCGCTGTGACTGGAGGTTGTCATCGAGCAGATCACGATCGGGGCCTCTTGACCTTGAAACTTGTCAACGGTCCCGACGCGGGCGCCGCGAATGCGCTCCTGGATTTCGGCCACTTGTGCGTTGTAGGGCGCTATGACGAGTATGTCGTCCAGGCCAAGCGGACGCTCTTCGCCCGCCCGATCTATCCATGTCGTTCCGGTCCGCAGGATCTCATCCACGAGGTCGCGAACGCGGTCAGCTTCCTCGGGCGATGAACTCTGATTGCCATCGTGGCTCACCAGCAAATACCGCAGTCCCGCGCCTCGAAGCCTTCCTTCCGATCTGATCGCCTGATTTTCGAGACCCGGGCGCGGATGCAGCCGGCTTTCATAGAACATCTCCGAATTGAAGGCACAGATTAGGGGATGCAATCGCCACGTCTCCGCGAGGAAGAGTCCGCGATCCGCAGGCACCGTCGCGTGTTGACCAAGAATGTGGTCAAGCGACGACACATCGACGCCGTCGGGATGGCTGCCCTGAATCGGCTGCTCAAGTTGCCTAGGATCGCCCAGCAAGACGACGCTTCGTGCGGCCTGGGAGACAGCCAGGACGTTCGCTAGCGACATTTGGGCGGCCTCGTCGACGAAGAGCACATCGACGCATTCCACTGCGTCCGGCCTCGCCCAGAACCAACCAGTTGCCCCGCCCACGTGGCGGTCGGAGTTCAACGCATCAAGAAACGCCGCGTTGTCGGTTGTGAAGCGAAGGCCTGGCAGGTCGTTCTCCTTGTCAGGCAGCTTTTGGATGCATTCGACGCCTCCCCCCTGTTCGCGCGCGGCAACCCTTACCTCATCCAGCAAATTGCGGATGACCTTGTGGGAGTTGGCCGTAATCCCGACCGTCCTTCCTTGCCGCGCGAGTGCCAGAATCATGCGTGCGCCGGTGAAGGTCTTCCCGGCACCGGGTGGGCCCTGGACAGGAAACACGCTTTCTTCGAGTTCGACCGCTATGCGGGTCGCCGCGGCCAATCCGCCCTCCCCGTCGACCTGCAATTGGCCATTCCGCAGGTGCGGAGTGACTGTCATCAGAAGGTCTCGTGCCGCTCGATGATCGCCGTCGCCCTCCATCCCATGATCCGCGACGTATTCGCCGATCCGCATCAAGGCGTCGGCGAGCACTTGAGTGTCGACGAAGCTGTGCGCGAATACCGCCGCTGGATGCAGACCGGCGGTATCCGCTCGCTTCTTGATGTCGATGGTCCGGTCGTCGAGGGAGATCGCCACCACGCGCCCGAACTTCTCGCCGCCCACGCTCCTGAGCTCGTCGTCAGCCCGGATATCCGTGTCCTGTGGAGTGAATGAATACCGGTGGATGGGTGCCTTCGCGGTCCCTCCGCGCGGCTCGAGGAACGTGAGGTCGGCGAGACCATCCCGCTCGTAAAGAAGGTCATCCGTCGATAGGTCACGCAGCCGGAAGTACTCCCACCAGACCGACTTGTTCTCACGACCGTGCCAATCCAGCATGTGCGCCAACAGCCAGCGACCTCGCTGTTCGGAACTCCGCTCGACAACGTCGTCAGGTACGCCTTCCGTGAGACGGGCGACGAGTGCGGCGACCTTCCTCTGGCGATCGTCGAGCTTAGCGCCGATCTCTGCCTCCGAGGGAGCCGGACGCTCGATGTCCGAGCCGTCCGCAACCAGGGCGGCGCGAAGCTTTTCCAACCAGTCCCGAAGCCCCTCGGTGGACGAGCAGTCGTCCCTATTGTAGCCCCGGATGGCCGCTTTATCGTCCTCTGGAACATCGTCCGCATCCGCCATCTCGAGACGCGCCTGAGTGCGTGCCATCGTCGCTCCGACCTCTTCAAGCGGGATGGCTCTGACGAACGAATAGAGCGGCTCAAGCTTCTTGATCGAATAGCTCTCGACACTGGCGCGGATCGAATGACGCACGACTGAGTACAGATCGACGAAGATCTCCGCGCGGAGCAGATCGTCGACCTCGTTCTCGCGTGTAGCGTAACGTCCCATCAGGCGTTTCAGCGCAGCCGGCTCATAGGGCGCGTAGTGATAGATGTGGAGATCCGGATGTTTCTTCAGTCGCTCTGTCACGAAGTCGACGAAGCGCTCGAACGCAGCGCGTTCCTCCTGCCGATTGGAGGCCCAATCACCGACATACTTGCCCGAACCATCTACGTCGGCGAAGACGTAGCCGAACAGAAACTCCAGACCGCCGTCGCCCACGAACGGATCGCCTTCGAAGTCAAAGAAAATGTCGCCCGGCGATGGCGCCGGCAAGCGCGACAATCCGAATCCCGCGACCGGAGGTAGGACTTCGTACAGGACCTGGCCCGCCTGCCTTCCCGCCACCTGTATCCGCGCCTGCTCGCGGACCTTCTCAAAGCTCTTGGCCGCGCCGCGATCCGGTCTCCACTCGAGCGGCAACGGCATCGCCGCTAATCTAGCGGTGGTGTCGACGCCGTGTCTCTCCAACTCACCGATCTGCGACTTACTGATGCCCGCGACGAGCGACATGTGATCGTCCGCCCGTCTCTTCTCGTCGCAATGGAGGCGCCACCGGCAGATCTCGCAGTGCTCGATCGGCTCCGGATACGCGGATGCAGCTTCACCATTGGATACAGCCCGCTCCAGACTTGCCCGCACGTGTCGGTAGTAAGCGGCATAGTCCGAGACCCGATATCGCTCAGGCTCGTAATTTGTCCCCGGAGTCACGACGAACGCCTCATCCGGCTCGAGCCCCTGCATTTCGCGGAGCAGATCCGAGTAGAGCGAAATCTGAAGGACGGTATTTGCCTTCGTTTCTCGGGACAGCTTGGTGTCGGTAACCGCGTAGGACCAGGCGCCCAGTTGGCTCGGCCTCTCGACACGAAGAAGGATATCCGCGCGCCCGCTCCAGCTTCCGCACCGGAGAGCCGCTTGAACGATGACGGGATCGCCCCGGAGCATCGCCTCGGTGGTAGCCGCGAGTGACTTCGTATCAATGCCGATTCCATCGATCGTGGTCGCCGTCAGTCCACTTTTGTTGAGATGATCGACGTAGCCCTGCTCGTGAAGCTCGCCCCGCTCGGCGAGGGTCTCCAACACCGGATCCCAGACGCGCGGCTTCTCCAACTGGCCGTTCGCCACAGCGAGATCGAGTTCGGTCAGGTATCGGCAGTTCAGATGGCCGACCAGGTCGCTCGCACTGAGCGTGAGCCGTTCACCCATCTTTTGCATCGAGTGACTCCTTTGCCATGACCGCTCGTTACCCGCGGTTCGCCGCTATGGAACACCCGCCATGGCAGGAATTTCCGTGACCTTGTCGAGGTTCTGTCTAGCCCAAAGTGATCGTGCCAGGTTGTCGGGAACTTGCTCTCTGAATTTCCCGACCTTGATGTTGGCAACGAATCCCGAAACGTCGTCGGGATCGATCTTCTGCATCTTAGCCAGCTTCGAAAGGATCGGCCGCATTTCGTCCTCCTTGATCTTGGAGACCGAAACGCCGAGTTCGTGCACACCCGATTGCAGCCCGGCCATCGCGAGCGCGGCGCTGAAAACGGCGGTCGCCTGGGATCCGCGCCAGAGAAAGACGTGGAGGTCGCGCTCCTCCGAAACGAGCGATCTCGTTTCCAGTTCGAGCTTTCTAAATGTCTCCCGCCCTTCCGCCAGCAGATCGCGGGCTCTGGCATCCAGGTAGGGTGGCACGTCGTCCGCGAGATAGACCTGGCGCATTTCAGCGACAAGCCGGTCGTGGGCCGGCTCGCCGGCCGCGGGTTCGAAGCGGGGCACGACACCGCCCGGATGGGGAGCGACCACCAGGGTCTTCGTTTGCTCGTCGACGTCCTGCACGATCCAACGTTGGCCTGCGAACACGACCAGACCGTCCTTGTGGACCGGATACGTGATCGGCAACGTTCCAAGCGTCCGTCCGCCCACCGTCAGTCGCCACTCCTCACTCGCCTCAAATACCGCGTAGAAGCTCCGCGACTGGGCAACTTTCTCGCCTTCCTGCCCGAGCATCAGCGTCCCGTCGGCGGCCTGCTCAATGAAGCGGACGGTCGGGCTACCGAGATGGCGCAGTAGCCCAGCGAAATCGGCCGCGGAGATCGCCGAGAACGGTCCAGGCCCGCATAGGAGGGTGTACAGCGGCTTCGGGCCGATGCCGCCGCGCTCAACTATTACGGAGAGGATCTGGTGGATGAGCGTCGAAGCGATTTCAGGAACTGTGCGGGCCTCTTCCACGAACCCTTGAAGCAGAAGTCGCACCACCGCGACGGATCTAATCGTATTGGGACGTAGCCGGTCGAGAATGCCGGATTTCCTGTCAATGTTCGGCTCGCGCAGATAAATGCGCAGGATCGACGGCGCACCCGGCCGTCTACCTGTGCGTCCCAATCTCTGCTTCAGCGATGCCAACGATCGCGGTGCGCCGATCTGGGCAACGGACTTGACCGAACCGATATCGACGCCGAGCTCGAGTGTCGAGGTGCAGACCGCCGTCGTCGGTAATTTGCCCTCCTTCAAGCGGTCTTCGAGTTCTTCGCGGAGCGTCTTCGAAAGGCTCCCGTGGTGCGGGTAGAACTCATTCGGTACGTTCGCCTTCTCCGAACGCCTCCGCAGGCGGTCGGCTGTCGACTCCACCGTCCGCCGCGATCCACCGAAAACGAGGTTATTCTCGCCCCGCAACGTCTCGAACAGATGGTCGGAAATCGAGTCGAGCGCGATGCGGCGCGGCACATCTTGCTCCGCACCGACCGCAGCTCCTTCCGCATGATCGGGATCGTCTAGATCTGGCGGCTCGACGTATCCTCTGACCTGAAGCCGCAATTCGGGCGCGTCCGATTTAGCCTTGAGCGGCTCGACGCGTGCCGGATCGGTCGGGCGCAGCCATGCGCATGCCTGGCCGAGATCGCCGATCGTCGCCGAAAGCCCGACACGTCTGGCGGGTCGCGCCGCCATGGCGTCGATGCGCCGTAGAAGACTTGCGACGTGGAGTCCCCGCGGACCCTGCAGGAAAGCATGAAGCTCATCAACAACAATGAAATCGGCATACGACAGCAGACGTTTTGCGTCGGCCGGACGGCGGATGAACATGGCCTCTATCGATTCCGGCGTGATGAGAGCGATGCCATCCGGCCTGTTCATGGCCTTCTTTTTTTCAGCCTGCGGCGCGTCCCCATGCCACTTGACGACCGGGATCTCCATGCTTTCGCACAATGCCTCGAGGCGACGGAACTGATCGTTGATCAGGGCTTTGAGCGGACTGACGTAGAGGACGGAGAAGCCCGACCCGCTTCGCTCAGCGATCGAGGTCAGAATGGGCAAGAACGCGGCCTCCGTCTTCCCGGCTGCCGTCGTCGCTGATATCAAAATATCGCGGTCGCCTTCGAGCACGGCGAGAATCGTGCGCGCCTGGATCTCGCGCAGTTCGTCCCAGCCTTGATCGCGGATCCAACGACGGATCTTGGGGTGAAGCAGGTGATAGGCCGCCTCAAGTCCCGAGGCGGAAGCTGGTGAGTCCATCGTCATCTCCGGGCTGCGCACCACCCTCAGGCACCATTTCTTCCTGACCCTGGACGTCGGCCGGAACCTGCACGTCGCCAAGAAGATTCTGCCATTTCGTGCCTGGGTTCTGCTCAAGGACGGAGAGCATTTGGACGAAGGCCTTCACCGTTGTCCGTGGGGTCCTGAAGTAGGCTTCTCCGATCCGCTGATCGCAATGGGCCATGAATGCCGTCAACGCCTCGTCGGGGACCAGATATTTGGACGGATCGCCTGCCGCGAAGACCATCCGGATGTTCGATAGAAGGACCAGAAGATCCTCCGGCGTCAGGCTCTGAAGATTGATGACCGGGCCAGAGAGGTCGACGAGACCCTTGGTGGCGAATTGGTTCTCGGCGAGCCGCGACTGTAGCGCTTCGTAGCTGAACAGCCCCCGTCTAGTGTCCATCAGGAACTGGGGCGTTCCGCACATGACGAAGCCGATGTTGGACGTGTTTCCCTGCAACGCGTCGTTCACGATACGAAGGATCTGTTCGAAGTTCGATTTGTGCGCCTGAGCGTTCTGAAGCTTGTAGATATTTACCATCTCGTCGAACATCACAAACAATCCGGCGTAACCCGCAACCTTCGTCAGACACGCGAGGGATTTCAGCGAGTCATACACGCTGTCATCATCGATGATCGTCCGGACCCCGAGCGACTTGTTGGCCTCCGTCTTTGTGGAAAACTCTCCGCGCAGCCAACGCAAGGCCGAGAGCTTGAGCTCGTCGCTCGAGGTCTCACTGCCGCGCCAATAGGCCTTGAGCACCGTCGCGAAATCGTAGCCACCGACGAACTCCTGGATCGGCGCCAACTTCTCGTCGATCACCTTCTCGACAGGAACCTGCCGCTCTCCGGCTTCCTTGACTGCGTCGGTGACGAGCCTCTCCACGACTGCCGCCAGGGCGCCACCCTCGGGCTTAGTCCTCGTGGCCATGTTACGAACGGCTTCTGAGTACAACGCTCTCGCTTGGCCACCGCTGGCGTGAATACGGCGGTCGGGCGCCAAGTCAGCGTGAACGGTCACACATTTCCGCTCAAGCGCGATCAGCCTGATCAGGTTGGCAAAAAACGTCTTACCGGCGCCGTAGTCGCCGATTACAAATCTGACGGTCGCCCCGCCATCCGCGATGCGGTCGATATCACGCAGCAACGCTCCGATCTCCGCCGCTCTGCCGACTTGAATGTGCGGAAGACCGACGCGTGGCACCACGCCAGCGCTGAGCGCCTGGATGATCGTGTCCCGTTCCTTTGGTTTAATTGTCTTCGGCGCCTTGCTCATGCCGTCGTCTCTCTCAGTTCAGCCAGTCGGTCCCGCATATGCGGAACCATGATGATATCTTCGCCCTCTTCAAGCAGCGGCTCATCGAAGCGATCGAAGGACCAATCGTTGATGCGCTCGATGGCACCGTCCGCGAGGAGCTTCATTGCGCGGGCCCGCTCGTCGAATTCGGCCCGTGCGATCGTCCCCTTCAGCTCGAGGAGTTCGACGAGCTCGGTATGCGGGTTGTCCAATCCTTCGAATGCCGCCCTGTTCACGGCGGATACCACTGGCGTCTCGACCGGCGTCGGCGCCTGCTCCTCTTCAAAGATGTTCGCCAGGAGTTCCGAAACCGCGGCCGTCTCCCGCTGCGTTCGCGCGAGACGCGCGGCATCGATGTTGATGCCGGGAGCCGGAGGCGGCACGGCCGCCGAAGCCGCTGCGGCGGCCGGCTTCTCCTTCGGGATCGGCACGCCGGCCTCGCGTCTCTCAACCGATAGCGGCACCGGTTCGTCGGCTCGAGGAACGGTCCTATGTAGCTCCGAATAGGCGCGTTCCTTGGGGAGTCCCAACGCTTTATGGAGCTTCTCGAGAAATTTGACTTCGTCCGGTCGAACGTTCTGGTCGCCCCCGACAACGGCGACTGCGGCGTCTGCGATGGCCTCCCGTTCGGCCTCGCTCCGTTCCGCCAAACGCTTCATGACTCTCGACAGCTTCGGCGGATTGTTGAAAATTGTGACGGCGAACGCGATGAGACGGGCTCGCTCGATCGCGCCCAGGTCCTTTCCATCCCTTATCCCCGCGATCACCTGCGACATCTCCTCGTTCGAGGACTCGCCATCCGCCGCCGCTGCCAGAACCGCGACCTCGACCTTGGCCTTCATCGTCCGATAGGCCATGCGCTCTGGGTCGACCGGTCCGCCGCCAGGCGCCTTAAACAGGAAGATCTGATCCTCCGGTTGCGGAACGGCGCCGCCGAACCGTCGGTCCGGCTCGATAGCGATATCGAGACGGTCGAGCACCTGTCCGAGCTGGTCAGCGAGCCCAGATGAGACCTTGCCATTCTCCGGAAGCTCGAAGTTGGCAGAGCGCAGGATCTTGCCCATGGTCGTGCTCGCGCGGTTTTGGCCGCCCATGATCTCCGACAGTCGTTCACCGAACAGACGTAGCGCCTCGAAACCGACTTCGGACAAGAGATCCGGCGGAAGCAGAAGCGCCGCCTGCACCGAGTTGCGTGCATCGGGCTGGCGGCCGAGGAGCCGGCTGAAGCCGTCCAGTTCGTCGGTACATTCTTGCACGAGACGCCTCAATGGTTCGAGGGATGTCGTTACCTTCACGACGTCCGGATAGGCACGATGTGGTCCATCGATCGAGACCCGGAACGCGCCACTTGCGGCGTTGTAATGAAGGTCGACGTTACCGGAGGTCGCGACACGGAAGCCGTCCGGGAGCGCATTGCGGAAGCGCAGATGCCATAAGACCACGAATTCATCGAAGCATCGTACGGCCGCCGTTCGTAGATACACATCCGGCAATGCCAGAGCCCAGAGAAGTGCATCCTCCGACGGGACGGTCGGCGATTGCGCAAGACGTCGCCCAAGATGGAGGCGTACCGAAAGGTCCATATCGGCAGAGTGCGACCGCTCCGCCGATGGTTGTGGAACGTCGAGCGGTATGCCGGCGGCACATCGTGCGACCTCCACGAACCGCCTTCCGTAGCTTTGAAAGGATTCGCTATCGACACGGGTCGAAAGTAGCCTCTCGACCTCGGCGATGAAGTCCGGCGCACTCGCGAGGTCCCGGTCGACGAAGAGTCTGTGCTCTAGTCCGTAGAAGAACACAAACACGTGGCCGATGCCGTATGAATCAGCGCGCCGATCGGTCGACATCCAATCGAGGAACGCCCGCCGCGACGCTGGCGGAACGTCTGCATAGGATGGCCAGTACGGCATGGAATCGCCGCTAACATCCGGCCTCGACGCCACTGCGGTGAGCTTTGGATTGACGACGTAGCCGTCGATTTCGTGTCCTTCGAAGAAGAGAGCTTCTCCAAGATAAAACCGTCCGGCGCTGATAGTGACGCCCTGGATGGTGACCGGCTGTCCTGGCGGCACCCATCTGGCCGATCCTGGACTCCGGCGCGTCCGAGCAGCCGCCGAGGGAATTTGCTCGACGTCCTCCTCACCTGGTTGAGCAAGAGGCGCAGGAGTGCGCTGTACGCTGTGTTGATCGGTCGTGGTCTTCTTCCGGTCGCCCCTTGAGAGCAGGTAGACGAGGAGTAAAATCAAACCGGACACCGCACATACGGTCACGACCGCAGCCAAGTTTTCCATGACAAAACGGTAGGCCGCGCTGAGAGCCGCGTAGAGCACGACCAGCACGATCAGCAAGCCCATTCCTGCCGAAGACCCGCCCCTGCGCCGCCCCATATCTCCGTCAGTCCAAGATGCCGCCGTCCGTTCGTTCAGCAATAGCGTGTGACAGCGGGGAAGTACAATCGCCCAAGGTCGTAGCCCGCGATCTTACGTGCTGGCCGCAGACAAAAGCGGCTTTCGCGAATCGAGCAGCGCGAAGGAATGGGAAAGCTTGGGGAAGGCCGCGCGAACTGGGTACGGCTGGTGCCTCCGCGAACGAGGGCCCGGCATGCTCGACAGTCAACTAAAGCGCGGCCGAACCCAAACGCCATTCAAGTGATTGATTTAACTAACGAAAAAAAATAACATTCGATCTGGCTTGGCGAAAGAAACAGCGCCCAAAAGGGCCGCCCGTTCCCACTTCGCATGCTAGGGGAGACCGTACGAGTACGGTCCACGCGGCCTAAAGTTCACGCGGGCCAAAGGGGATATGCTGACCGACTGCCACCGATAGATTGAGAGCTTGAGACCGGGGCCGGCCCGCCCTCCGCTACCGGACCCGAAGCTCCACTACCTGCTCGAAACAGCTTTTGTGCTTTAAGCAATTGCTGCCTTCACATCCTGAATGACACGGTAGAGGCCCGCCATTGCGGTTAGCGCAGAGGCCTTGGTGCAGGACGCCCCTTCCCGTGCCACTTTGCCTGGGTGGATGAGGTTCCGCGCATCTTTCGACTGATGTGCAATCGCAGCCGTGGCTTCCGACACGACCTTGTGCTTGGCGGCAAGGTCGATCATATCAGTTAGCGCGAGGTCATCCAGGGAACCTTTTGCTCTGTGCGTCCTTTTGCTTCAGAGCCCACAGCAGAACTCCTTCCATCGAGGCTCCAGCGAAAGTCGTGGCTGACAGCCAGTCCCGCGTTTGGTACCCATTCCAAGCCGTCGCAATTTGCGACTGAATGCCTTCGCGAAGACCGACGTCCTTCATGAACGGCAACTCAGGCTCGGGAGGCTAGAGATTATCCTGGCATTGCGCCAAGAGCCTTCGGATCCGCTCTACCGAGTCCTTGCCGTTCACAGCGTGCGCCGGCGCGATGCCCCCGGGGACCCACCGCCTGGTCGCCGCTGACAGCACCTCCTTGCATTGAATCAACTCGACAAACTCGCTGAACGGCTGATTGATAAGGCTGAACGGCTGATTGATAAGTTCGTCGGGCACATGATCGAGCAACGTCAGGATGCTACTGACCTTCCCGATCAAATGATGACCAATTCGCCGTTCATCGAGATCGGTTGTCTTGGCGCCAATCAGGTTTTCAATGGCTTGAACGGCTTGGCTGGGAAAGACACGCACCATCGGCTCTCCTAAAAACCGCAAAAGGCTAGCGACATCGTGCTTCTCCGTACCCTATATTGACCGAATCAAGTCAAGAGCACCTGCCAACGATGAGCGAACCTTGCAGTTGTACCGTTCAGGTAGACCAAGATGCCGCTGCTCAACCATCGTTCGAAGAGGTTCTTCCGTTAGGAAGACGTCGCAATAAGCGATCGCGGCCGCGGCATGATTGAAGTCGAGAAGATCATGTGCGTCGATCTTCCGTTGTTTGTCCCAACGCAGGGAAGCATGTAGCGACACCAAAATGTGAAGCGAGCGTAACGTGTCACGCGCGACTTCCTTCTCGAGCGCAAGCGCGACAAGGTGAACGGCCTTGTTCTGTGTAGCGTCGTCTACGATGAATTGGACACCAGCGGGGACGGTGCCGCTACGCGTGACTATTTGCTCGAAGATATCTGAGATTACAGTTGCGAAGAGACTTGCGACTCCCGCTGCCTCCGCGTGATAAGCTTGCTTGAAGGACCTGATCTTGTGGGCATGCGCGACGTTCTCACGGTTGAGGTTAGATGCGATCACCTTAAGATCGGCTTCATCGGGAACAGCATGGTTCGCAACCTGATCGACGATGTCGGTGAGCGAAGCGCCCCACATTTCGTCAAACACGCCTTTCTGCAGGGCCAGCATCATCTCCGGGCTTAACAAGTCGGTTTGAGGGTGAAGATAGCCCAAGGCGTAGGAGACCCTGCACCAAACTAGCTGGTCCAGCTCGTAGATATCGAAACCGCTTTTTTCGTGGAACAGATGGCCGATCTCAGTTGCCATTCGCATGTTCTGTTCAATGAGGCATAGACCTAGGCTTAGTTGGTCCATCAGCGCGGCGGTGGCACGGCGCGTGGTGAGATCGGTGGCGAAACAGCTCAATGAAGGCGCTTTCACTCAATGGACAAATCCAGGCACCCGACTCGACGCCGTTCACCAATGCCGCAAGCAAGTCGAGGCCCATCTGCGGTCCCTCGCCTGCGGCGGCTCTGCGAAGCATCACCCAAAAGTTGGTATCGAGATAGATTTTGAGGCGATGTCGATGTCGCTCGGCCAGTGAGAGCATTTGTCTCTTGGCATGTGCTTCGAGGGTAACATCAGGATTAGCAAGGTGATAGGAGAGGGCTTCCCCACGGTCGAACCTACCCTCCTCATTGCTCGAAGTTGTCATCACAACTCCCACATCTTGGCTGGAACTTCCCTCGGGCCCGTTAAACGGACGGCATAGTAGCAGGCATCAGCGGCGTCCTGATGCCGACCGATCGGGCGACAATGCGCGTCGCCGGCAAACCCGACGCGCCGCAACTTCGCTTTAGGGAACGAAGTCTTACGGAGCAAGATAGCTGCGATATTCCGCTTCAAACATCTGAGCACGGACGAAGCCGAGCACATCATCTGGCACGCGACCACTGGCGAGGCCGCGCTTATAGGCGAGGCCTGCCACATCCGCCGCTATACGGCACGAGACCTCGCGGATGCGCGGCAATGCTGGGTACAGACTGCCTTGCGCAAGATCCGCTTCGGTAACGAGACTCGACAAGGTCCGCGCTGCCACCATGAACATCTCGTCGGTGACCCGGCTGGCGCCCGAGGCAATCACACCGAGGCCGACTCCTGGGAAAATATAGGAGTTGTTGCCCTGGCGGGGCACGAAGCTGACGCCACCGAACGTTACTGGCGCATAGGGACTACCGCAGGCGAAGAGCGCCCGGCCGTCGGTGTGACGATAGGCTTCCTCGGCACTGCATTCCGCCTGCGACGTTGGGTTGGATAGTGCGAAGATGATCGGCCGAGCATTGAGCTCCGCCATGGTGCGCAGCACCTCCGACGTGAAGGTACCGCCCACCGCCGAGACCCCGATGATACCGGTTGGTCGGAGCTCTTTGATTGCAGCGAGAAAGTCAGTCACCGGCGGATGCTCATGGGCGTAGCCCAGCTTATGCTCGGCGAGATCTTTGCGTGCCTTGACCACGAGGCCCTTGGAATCGACCAACCAGATCCCTCTGCGCGCCTCGTCCTCCGAAATGCCCTCCGCCACCATGGCTGCCACCACAAGGTCGGCAATGCCCGTCGCCGCTTCACCCGCGCCAAGAAACAAGAGCTTCTGCTCCGTCAGCCGCCCCCCGGTAACCCGCAGCGCCGAGAACAGGCCGGCGAGCGCTACCGACGCCGTTCCCTGGATGTCATCGTTGAAGACGCACGCGGTGTCCCGATATCGCTGCAGCAGCCGGAAGGCGCTGTGGTTGGCGAAATCCTCAAACTGGATCAGCACGTCGGGAAAAACCTGCTGCGCCGCTTGCATGAATTCGTCAACGATTGCGTCATAGTCGTCGCCGCGCAGCCTTGGTTGCCGCAGGCCGATATATTGAGGGTTCGTTAGGAGCTCGGCATTATTGGTGCCGACGTCCAACACAACCGGCAGGCACAGCGAGGGATGGATGCCGGCACAGGCGGACTAGAGCGAAAGCTTGCCCACCGGAATGCCCATACCGTTGGCACCGAGGTCGCCGAGGCCAAGGATGCGCTCGCCGTCGGTTACCACGATCAACCGCGTTGGGTGCGGCCAGTTGCGCATTAACTGTACGATCTGGCCGCGGTCATTAGTACTGATATAGAGGCCACGCGGACGCTGGAAGATATCGCCGAAGCGCTGGCAGGCCTCGCCGACCGTCGGCGTGTAGATCAGCGGCTGGATCTCGTCAATATTGTCACAGACTACGCGCAGAAACAGCGTCTCGTTTCGGTCCCGCAGCGCATTCAGAACAACGAACTTCTCTAGATTGTCCGGCAGGCGGCGCAGATGCTTCAAAATGCGATCTGCCTGCTCCTCCATGGTCGAGACGTGGGGCGGCAAGAGGCCGCGCAGGCCAAAAGAATCGCGCACGGCAAGTGAGAACGCGGTGCCCTTGTTGAGTAGCGGATGACGCAGCAGCGCGAGGCCGTGCGGCAGATCGACAGACTGGAGAACCGGCTTCTTTGGTGCAGGCAGGGTCATGGCGTACTCACGGCTTCGCCCGCCGGCACTTATCGCCAACGGGTCCTTGGTTGTCGTCCGGACAGCCTCCACGTCGCTCTCGCTTCAAGACAGGCGGGACGTCGTGTACTGCGTGCTGCCCGAATGGGGCCACCTAGGTTGACCGTCGGTGAACACAAATGACAAGCGTAAATTTTCCGGACGAACTGCTCGGTCGCCCTCGTGGACGGTTGACTAAGCCGACGCTAGGCGAGCCACGTATTCCCTGCCGGAATAGTAGTTGCTTGCGATGCCTGTGTCGGGGATCGCCATGGACTGCAATCGCACTATGCCCCAAGGAGTCGACGGTCATCGATTGGCGGGATTCGGAATACGACGAAAATCCGATAGGGGGTCGCTTGACCCGATACCCCTCACGTGCGGGATCATCGGCGGAAAATTATGAATTGTGCGTGATCGCATTGTTGGTGTGGTTCTTTGAGGAGCCGGCATCTCTCTACGCCTGCTCGTCTCGATCTCTCGAGGGAAATAACAAATGATCATTCGCGATCGCTCGTCTGTGGCGTGCCGTCCGAAGGTGTAGGCACCGCAACATCAACAAGGGACAACACTTCTATCTTCGGCACCGATCGGAGGGCGAACCCGATCGGCCGCGGATGCAGAGACGCATCCTCGAGATGACGGGCTCCTTTGAGATCGCCCGCAACGAAGCGAACCGATTAGTTGCGACCAAGGGTCGTTGGAATCTTGACACCGTTCGCATGCCGTGGGGCATGCGAAGTGCGACATGGGCCAATCAGTAAGGCCGCTGCGAAAAACCGCGCACTGCAACGAAGATTCTACTTGAACTTGTATTGCGGTTTTATAGCCTGCGACATTGGGACGTAACGCCGCGAACCATCCGCTCAGCGTGGAAGGTTGCTTTTGTCGCCGTGTCGACGATGCGAGGGGTGAATACGCGGCTTTCTGGCAGGGGCGATAGTCGGGGGACTTTCACGCATATTGTTGAGCAAGCGGTCCGTCGCGCTCGGGACTGTTTGTTCAATCCGATTCTGGAGATTGGGATCGGCTCCGCCGGCAAGCGGGTCGGCCATTAGCTGACCTGTGGCCGCAATAGAGGCGATGACCACCAGCGCCCCTATTGCGAGCAGTTCATGTTTTCGCGGTTTTACTTTCATTTCTTTTACCGGAGCTGATCATGCGCAGTTTTTTTAGATTGTCCGTCCTGATTGCAGCACTTTTCATTATGCACGCCCCCGCCGCTTTCGCGCAGGTAGATCCAAACCTTCAAGTCCGCATCGAGAATCTGACTCCGCCCAAAGACCGAAAGCCAGATCTTCCCCAAACCGAAGTCGTGACTCACACAAGGGTCCAGACCTATACGACCACTGAAACCGTTCAGATATCTCTCGAGGAACAACGTCGGCGCCTGAATAAGATACTCGCCAAGAAGGGACAAAGACAACTGCTCCCGATGAGCACCGAGTCGTTCAAGGCGGCCCTTCAGCAATACGGTATCAAGGATCACGAGACCCGTAAGGTTCAGAAAAGGAAGGTGATCACCGAACACGTCGTAACGACGAAGCCGCGAGAAACCACAGTCACAGCATCCGCTTCAACGCAATCGGTCTTCGACAACAACGCGGCTAAGACGCCAATTCACGTCGGCGATACGGTATTTGGTTCAACGGGGCTTCTTACGGTCAATATTCCTGTCGGTATTGCCGATAGCTTCATCCTGCAGACCGGGGTGAGCGACCAACGCTACGCCTGCCTGTTCACCAAGGACGTCGACATCCTCGTGAACAGCGCGACTTACAACCAGGTCCTCAACTTGGTCGTGCTGGGTAAGACGAGCGGGACGACTACGTCTGACGTAATGAGCTACTCGGTTGCGTCAAGCACCGTCTACGGTGCGGGATTCAGTCCGTATCAGGTAGAGCTCTTCACGCCTTCAATCGCGTGGGCTCGCAACAATCAAGATCTTGCGGGGATGGTCTGTGGTCCGAAAGGCCAGGAAGCATTTTGCGTCGCCGGCACGTTCGTTGCGGAGGGCGAGTTTACCTTCTCGGATATTGCAAGCCAACAAAACTTCTCCTCCAGGTTATCTGGAAGCGTGACTTGGCAAACGCCTGTGTCCGGCCTGACGGCGTCCGCTGGTGGCTATGTCCAAGGACGGCATTTCACCGAGTTTCCCGGTGGTCGTGACGATCTGATCTTACAAGCATCGGCTCGAGCAGATTGGAGGCCAGTTAGCAATGTTCAACTCAGCGGTGTCCTGCAGGTCACTCAGCAGTTCTCGACCGTGAAGGCGCTGGAATGGAATGGATTTGCTGCGTATCCTTACGTACAGCTTAAGGTCACATTTTGATATGGCAGAGGTTGTGTACCTCACGGGGGCTCCTGCGTCAGGGAAAAGCTCTTTGACTAAAGCCCTGAAAGCAAACCTCCCAGAGCTCGAGGTGTTCGAGTTCGATGAGCGATTGACTGCTCGCCTTTCAGGGGCCGGGCAAATCCGCAGCCAATCTGACCTTCGAGCGCAATCAGCGAGGCGACAACCTTGGATGACGTGCGCGCCGTTGATCAGGAACTAATCGACTTTGTACGTACCCACAGAGCTTCCCGCCCCGTCATCATCGACAGCCACGCCGTAACCAAGGAGAGCTACGGATACCGCGTGACGCCATACGGCTTGAAACAATTCGAGGAGCTAGGCCCCACACGGCAACAATAACTAATCAACTAAAAGGCGAGTTCGTAACATTCCTCGCAACCTGGAAGCAGACAATGAGAAACTCATCGAGTAGTGAGGCGTGATTCACACCTACCCTTCGTTCTTGGTATGTCGCACACGCGGCAATTGTGGATTTCACAAACTCGGAGCTTGGCATTCGGGCTCGACTCAAACAGCCTCACGACCCTCGTAAGGCCTCTCTGGGATTACTGGAGATTGCCGCCATCGGCACCCTTCTGTGATTCAGCCAGAAAGGGCGGAAGGCCGACCAGCCGCACCCGCGTAATCCGGGGTGGCCAGCGGGCTGTATGACCCGCTCAACAGACGGAGACCACCGTGGGTAACAGCCATGGCAAGAGTCCGAAAATCGTGTTTGTGCCGGCGTATGCGCGTTGGGTCGACGGGTATCGTCGGACCGTGAGCGGATACGCTCGCGGCATGTCGCCTCCCCTGAGCCTCCGCTATTCGCCTGATCAACTCGATTTCGGCTTCTGAACGACGGACAGCATCCCGGTTATCCGCCGATGGCGGCAATTCTTCCTGGCCGCGTGGAGCTTCGGCCACGTTCTTCAGCGTTGCGTTGAGTCCTCGCAATCGTCGGCCCACTTCGTGGGCCGCCTCTCGAAGCTTGTCGATTTAGGACTTTGCTTTTGCCATGGTTAAACCGCATCTCGAGAACATCGACCCGCTACAAATATATATGCATGCTCTCGGCTTCCACGCCGCGGAAGACGCACTTGGTCACCTTACTCTCGGCCCCAACACTCAGTTGGCCGGTCAGGTGGCTCAGCCTTGCATGGTGGTTTCCGCACTTACGTCAGAACTGTTCTTTAAGTGTCTGGTGTGCATCGAGACGTCGCGAACACCCAAGGGCCATCACCTGTTCGAACTTTTTGGACTGCTTGCACCCGAAACCCGCAGCAAGATCGTTCACCTATGGGACGCCCACGTCGTCCCTCATCGAAAGGCAATGTGGGACACGATCGATCAACACCATCAGGAGGCAAAGATTAGCCGCGACCTGCCGGGCGCTCTCCTCGCATCGAGCCGGGCCTTCGAGACAATCAGGTACAACTACGAACCCGATAATCAAGCGAGCGAATTCAATATTGGAGACCTACCGAGGGTATTGCGACGTGTCGTTCTTCAAATGAAGCCTGAGTGGGCGAATCTCGGTCGAGGCATAAAGCCAGTTCCTGGATTCCGGCACGGTCAAAAATGACTCGGAGCCGCTGACCTCCTATCGAATCTGTTATCGTGACCCAGATGTGGCCTCTGGCTGACGTACTTCCGTTTCCCGTCGGTGTCGGCGCGGCAATCAGCGTCGAAACCTAGGCGTCCAGCTTTCGATCAACTCAGTTTCTTCGTCATCGTACTCAGATTCTTTTTCAGCGCTTAGCCCATCACAGGTCAAGACAGTGAGTGTCCGACCATACTGGCCAAGCCCGATGACGTCTTCATGCACACGATAAATGCGCTCGCCACCCATCCAGTCATTTAAGCGTCCATCACCGCTATCTCGCTCACCTACACGTACATTCTCCGGCCGATCATTGAATGCCGCGGTCAGCGTTCCATCGGGAACGGGGCTGCCTTTTTTGATCCAACTAATGCCCTTTGCTTCCTTCAGACCTTCCGACATGAAGCAGTATTCAACGTTGAGCCCCGAACTCAAGATAACGGCAATCCCGTCACGAGTTAGGTTCGCATATCGGATCGACGTCGCCGTCAGCGAGGTATCACACGCTTTCCTGAGCGCTTCGATGCAGGCCAGGCCCGCGACATGTCGATTCATCTCTTTCTTGAAAGGCATCTCAGGCATAAGCAATGCTGCAGCAAAGAAGTCGGCCTCCTGCTCGAATGGATCCGACGAGCGAAATCCTGCTTGCGAGTAATGAACGCCACTCGATAGTAGCGCATCGGAATGTCCGTCAATGCAGTAGTGGCCCAGCTCATGGGCAATTGAAAAATTTTGGAAGCCCTTGTTCGGAATTTTGGTGGCGTACATAATTCCGAATTGATCTGCGGCCTTCACCAGCATGCCGGACACGCCATCAACGGTGTCGGGCTTTGCTTTAACAACAATATCCTTGCTAGCTGCGATCGCCGCAGGATCAACGCGCAGTGCGTCGATTTTCAGCTCACGCAGAACCAGGCTGGCCGTTCCTTCAGCCAATGACTTTCGCGCGAGCCGCGGTTTCATAATCACTTCTCTTCCTTTTTCTGAGCATCGCGCTTGAGCAACATGTCCACGAATTGCTCGGTGAGCTTCAAGTCATCAGAACTGAGTTTGTGCTGATCACGATGGAGCCGGCCGACGGCGCCTGATGCATCAGGCACGTCGGAGCGCCCCAAGAGGTAGTCCGTCGTAACGCTCAAGGCGCTGGCCAAGCGCTTCAGGTTGTCGAACGACGGCTTTCTGGATCCAGACTCAAAGTGAGACACCGAGCTTGGCGGCAGACCGGCATCGGTCGCCAGTTGAGTCTGACTAAGGCCCCGCAGATCACGGGCAGACTTAAGCCTTTCTTGAAATATATCAGTAGCTTGTTTTGGATTCATGGCGCTTTCGACATAGTACTGTTGACGTATTCGCCAATCAGAGTATCATGGCGCTACCGTCAACTATGACATGGCGGACTCGCACAACGCAAGGATGACCGAAAAGCCCCTCCGCATGAAGAAAGACCACGATTGCAATGAAGGCCTCGACGATCGCTGCCGCGACCTCGATGGCGAAATCCGCCGGAAGCGCGGCGACACCCTCATCGGCACTCTCCGTAAGACGTACGGCGCTGACTTCGCCCCGGGCGTTCGGAGCGACATGAGGCTCGATACCCTGCGCGATCGCATGGGCGGCGCTTCCCTGTCCAAGATCGTCAAGGGAAAGTAGGCCAATGGACTACCGTATTGATTGCGTGAACAAGCCCCACCGCAATAGCCCTCACGAACACATCACTCACGTCGGCGGCCCGAACCCGAATGGTGTCGGGCGGTGGAGGGACACTTCAGCCAACGTCATTCGCTTCATTGAGACGAACCAGCACCGCTTCTATACGCACGAGGGAAATGCGAGCGCCTGGGTTCGCGTGCGTATCAGCGCCGCGGGCAACAAATTCCTTCAGACCTATGCCGACGGCATCTGGAAGGACAACCTCCTCGCGCTCAACGAGTGCTCGGCATGACTAGGAAGGAGCAACAACGATGTTGAAAATTACAGGCCTCGACAAGCTGAAGAAGGAGCTTGATGACGCGCAAAAGGCCTTCAAAGCGCTAGATGGCCAGGTTGCGACGGTGGGCTTCGATCCGGAGAAACCTGAAAGCGTTCGGGCGGCAATCAAGACGATGGAAAACGCCATCGATAGTAAGGTTCGTCCGTATCGCGATAACGCGCTTGTTGTGAACATCGTCCCACAACTTAAGGAGAAATATCGCAAGGCAATTCTCGAGCGCGCCCGTAACGCGCAGCGGGCAAAAGCAACGACAGGAAAGTAGACGAAATGGCTAAATGGGCAGACTACGTCATCACGGCAGTCAGATTTAACGACAAGCATACCCACATCGACAGGGTAAGGGCCTGGAAAGATAACGGCGAGTCACTGGAGACAGTTCAGGAATTCACACGTCAGACAATCGTAAAGGCTATCAATGATGATGGCATCACTTTCGTTACCGCCTTCAAGATAACCGACGGGAAATGGAGGAAAGGGGAGGATGTGTTCGTCATCCACATCCACAACGTGGCCTACATAAAAACGAAGAGAGACAATACTACCAGGGACAATTTGGACAATCTGCCCGAGTTCTAGGGTCTTTAGTAGATAGCTAATGCCATAGTCTCTCCGCGCTCCGCCATGCGATTTGGGCTTTCGCTCAAGCTACCAAGCCGCCCATGGTTTCAAGTTTTGTTTTTCTTACAGCTCATTCCCGGTAGGCCGCTCCCACGAGAAGGAGTGCCTCGGCGCGCGTGTCCGTCACGCGAGACGGCAGAAGCATCGAATAGAGAGATACGCCGCGCTCACTGCGCCAGCTGGCTGAGGACGTGCTGAGCGGCTCAATCAAGAAATGAGGAAGGGTCGCCTGACCGTCAAAAATGCGGCGGCCAAACCATCCCGCGACGCCTTGTACTTTCGTAGCCGGTCATCTCGCGATGTCGCTGTTGAAGAATCCGGCAGACACCGTAAAGTCGTGTCGGGGGATTGCAGATGCGTCTGATTGTACTGCTTTGGCTGCTTGCCGCCGTGCCGGCTTGGGCATCGGAAGTGATTGGAGTTCCGCGGATAGTCGATGCGGACACTGTCTATATCGGACAAGCAAAGATTAGACTTCAGGGCGTCGACGCGCCCGAGATGGACCAAACCTGTCTGAACGCCGCTGGGAAATCGTGGACGTGCGGAATCGCCGCTCGCGCCGCGCTCGAAAGCCACTCCAACGGACGGTCGTGGCTCTGCCGAACGTCGGGGACCGACCGATACAGACGAGATCTCGGAACCTGCTATATCGGCGAAGAAGACGTAAACGGTTGGCTGGTCCGCGAAGGATGGGCTCTCGCCTTCAGGCGCTACTCTACGGTCTACCTGCCTGACGAGGAACGCGCACAAGCCTCCCAGAAGGGCCTATGGCAAGGGGCATTCATAGCGCCCTGGCAGTGGCGCCATCGGAGCATATCTACAGTTATTCTGGGCGCCGTCGCGGTGCCCACCGACGCCCAGAAGTCTATGATAAGCAGATCCGTAACCGCCGGCGATCCGCCCGCCCCAAATTGCGCGATCAAAGGCAACTTGCGCGCTACCCCCACGTGCATCTATCACCTGCCCGGCGGCCAGTTCTACGACCGCTTGTCCATGACGGATTCTCGCACGAGGCGATGGTTCTGCTCCGAAGCAGAGGCTGTCGCAGCCGGCTGCCGCAGATCCAAGCTCTAGGCCCCCCATTGAAGACATGAACTCGACGACGAAACGCCCATCCGCGATCGCCCGGCTACGCGCCTTGCTCGGCCAGGCGCCGCACGACTATAGGCCCGCCACCCAGGTATTCCTCGATCTGGACGTCCAATCTAACGCACGCCAGATGGGATTGACGGACCGCGGTTCGGAACGGGGAGCGGAAAACCGACCGCAATCGAGCGCTGAGACACTCGACGACATTGAACACCAGGTCGTCGAGCGGATCGAATCGCATAAGCAAGATGCGCATGGGCTCTATCTTGAGCACCTGCGTACCTATGATCAGCGTGTTGCGGCGCTCAACTTCGAAGAGCGCTTCACGGTCATCCAACAAGCAGCCCCTGAAGCTGTCGGCGACTTCGCGGCCGAAGCGTCCCTCGGCCGCGACGAATTGTTTGCCTTGCGCAGGCGGCTCCACGAGAGCGAAGCGGAGCGGGAAGGATTCCGCTCAAAGCACCGAATTACTCGCCCAGCTCGGCTTGTGACCTTCGGGTCCGGCCTCCTAAAGGCGGGAGTTCTAGCGGTTCTGTTCATCCTGGAGACTGCAATCAATGGGGGCTTTCTCGCGAAGGCGAGCGAGCAAGGCATATTAGGAGGCATTGTTCAGGCCATCGTTTTCGCTGCATTCAACATTCTGGTAAGCTTCCTCTGGGGCCTTGTCCCCGTTCGATTGATCAATCGTCGTAGTACCATCCTCAAGATCGTCGGAGCTCTAAGCTTCGTCATCTACCTGATTTTCGCGTTCGCGCTCAATCTCACGCTAGCTCACCTGCGCGAGGTGACGCCGACGCTCGGAATAGACCCCGGACAAGAGGCGCTAAAACACCTTCTCACCACGCCATTCCACCTAACCGATGTGATGTCGTGGCTCTTGTTTGGTGTCGGCTTCATGTTCTCCTTGATCGCGATGGTCGATGGATTGACCTTCTTCGATCCCTACGTCGGATATGCTGGCCTGGAGCGGCGCTGGAACGACGCGAGCCTGAAGTTCACGAATACGAAGGCGGAACTGATCGAGCGATTGCGTAGCATCCGCGATGATGCATCAGAGGCGATGAACGACGCGGCCAGAGATCTGACAGTCCGACGCTCGGAGCTCGATGCCTTATTGCAAGCGCGGAGCCGCCTCGCCCAACGATTTGTCGAGCACCAAGCTCAGATCGAGCGCGCCTGCAACGCCCTTTTACAGACGTATCGGGAAGCCAATCGGCGCGCGCGATCGACGGATGCTCCGGCCTACTTCGATCGCCCCTACAAGCTGGACCGCATCGTCCCCGCCCCGGTCGAACCGGACCTTGACCACAAGGAAGATCTACGCCGCTCCATCGTGCAGGCGCAAGAAACCCTCAGGGCACAAACGCAGGCGATCAACAACGCCTTCGACACGGAAGTCAGATCGTACAAGGAAATAGACCAATTCTTCCCGGAGGCCGCGAATGGCAAGGCTTCCACCTAGAAGGAGAGGCGCACAGGGACTGAGCGGGTCCGCCATCGGCGGAATTGCGCTCCTTGTTGGAGCCGCGCTCGCGGGAGCCGCATTGGCTTTCTTCTACTTCTCTCTACCGTCGAAACCAACGATCGATGCGCGGAGCTTGTGTCCCGTCGACGGCCCCCAGGGCGTGACAGTAGTGCTCGTCGACACTTCCGATGACCTCCCTGCTGCGGGTGTTCGTGAGGTCGACGGCATCCTAGATGACCTCATCACGAGCCTTCCGGCATACCATCGGTTGGATATCCGTGTGCTCGACATCCAAGGCAATCGGAGCCGATCTCTATTTGCCAAGTGCAATCCGGGCGACGGCATCGGACTCAGCGAGTGGACCGACAATCCGCGGCTGGCGCGGATGCGTTGGATCGAAAGCTTCCGGAAGCCGGCTCACGAAGCGGTGAAATCGAGCCTCGCCTCAGCCAAGGCCAACAGTTCGCCAATCATGGCCGCAATCCAAGATATCGCGCTTGACCAGTTTTCGAGCGAACACAGCAGATCGATCAAGAAGACCCTCGTTGTGATATCCGACATGATTGAGCACACCCGCGACTACAGCCAGTACCGAAATCCCGATTTGAGCTTTGCTCGGTTCAAGCAGTCCCCTGCCTACTTGAAGTACCGGACGGACCTCCATCAGGCTCTGGTGACGATTAACTATGTGACGAGACCGGCCGTCATGCCAGACACAACGCGTCATGCCGCCTTCTGGGAGGCGTGGGTGAAGGACAACTCCGGTGTCTTCGTTGCCATTCACAGGCTTCAGGGAACTTGAGATGACGGCAGCTTCCGAAACGAAGTCACGATTGCCGGCGGGTCTGTCGAGCAGCTTGCTCTTCTTCGCTGTCGTGCTCCTAGGTTGTGGATACATCGTTGGGGCAAAGATCGTCGGCGTGAGCGCCGCGCTCGTCACCTCAGTGCCCGTCCTAATCATGCTTCTGTACGCGATCGCCCTCGGAGTCGCGCGGCTTCTGAGGCTTCGTGACGATCAGACCGGCGACAATCTCTACTACATGGGCTTCCTGTTCACGCTCACGAGCCTCGCAGTCTCGCTCTATCAGTTCTCCACAAACGGATCCGCGGAGCAAATTGTCCAGAACTTCGGCATCGCAATCGCCTCGACCATCGCGGGAATCGCCCTCCGCATCTTTTTCAATCAGATGCGACGAGACCCGGTCGAAGTCGAGGCGACCGCGCGAATGGAATTGGCCGACGCTTCGCGCAGGGTTAAGCGCGAGCTCGATAGCACCGTCCTCGAGTTCGGCTACTTCAGGCGGATGACGCAGCAGTCTCTCTCGGACGCTTTGGATGAGATGAAGGGTCTCCTCGGCGAGGCGCGTCAGAACGTAGCCGGGGAACTCAAACAGTTTGCGGACGATGCAAGCAAACCGATCGAGGAAGCCTCGAAGAAGTCAGGCGAGTCGATCGAATTCTTGAATAATCGGATCACTCAATCGCTGGACGCAGCATCTCAAAGGTTGACCAGTAATGCAGACCAGTTGGCGGCAAGCACCCGTTCGGTAATCCGAGCCATCGAAGCATTGGCCACGAAGCTCGACTCAATGCAAACGCCTGAGCACGTCATCGAAGTCAAGCTTTCGCCGGCAATTCAAGGCCTGTCGCGAGTGGTGAACACGTTTACAAAAGGAGCCGAGGATCACGCAAAAGCCGTCGAAGCGAATTTGATGCGGACGCAAGAGATATCGGCAGCCACCGCAAAGCTGATCGAGGAGATCCGGGCCTCGGAGAACGAACGTCGGCAGTCTGCCGCTCCCACAACCGGTCCCTGGGGCGTCCCCGGCGGGGAGATGACCAAATGAAGACGGCCACGGCGACCAACCGACGCTAGGTATCGAGCGATGGACGAGACAATCAATCGACAAAACTCCTCGTATCGCCAAGGCCTCGTGCTTGGCCTCACCATGGCCGAGATCATGCTCCTGCTTGTATTCTGCCTTCTCATCGCGATGGCGACGTTCCTCAAGCACGAGCAGACCAAGCTCGATGACGCGCGAAAGGAGTTGGAACGGGAACGAGCCGAGAGCAAACAAGGCCAGGCAATCGTTGATGCTCTGCGTCAAAATCCCGTCATGTACCAAAAGATCGTAAACGCGACCGGCGGCGATGCCGCGGCGATCGATGAGTTCTGGCGCGACCTTGTCGAAAGCAAGGCCGCAATGGCCGAAATCAAGAAGGAAGGCAGTTCGTTGAAGGAGCTGCGGGACAAAGCTACCGCCATGTCGACCTTGCTGGCGAATGGGGTCGATCTCGAGAAAGGCCTCCACGACGCCGAGATCGTATCAGCCATTAAGCGAGTCATGCCCGCCTCCGACAAGCTACCCCCGTCACCGCAGGAGATTGCGGACCTCATCGCCAAGGGGCTCGCTCCCGGGGCCGACCACTCCGGTCACCAGTGGCCTCCGATTATCACACTAAGCGAAGCCGGTGGCTTTATCTTCAAAACCGGAAGCGCCGAGCTTTCGGCACCCTTCCGGACAGCGCTTCTGACGACAACAGCGGACGCTATCTACCGAGACATCCAACAGTACGACGTGGATGTCATTGAGGTCGTCGGTCACACCGACGAACAAACCTTCGGTATCCGTACAATCGCTCCGCCCGCTCCAACAGTGGATCCATCCGCGCCGGCCGTTCCTATGCCGCCGGCGATACCGCAGAGACGATCAAACCTCGATCGATGGCTGCCTGCCGTCCTCCGAGACGGCGGCGACATCTCTCGCTCAACGCCGGTCGACAATGCGGGGCTCGGTCTCGCCAGAGCGGTCTCTGTTGTCAGCGTTCTGCGCCAATCGCCGCAGCTGGCGAACATGAAGATGATCCCTCTCTCGGGCGCCCAGCTCGTTAACACGGATGAGACCCTGGCGATCTCGAAGACGCCCGGCGGCGACGTTGCCCAGCGCAGACGAATTGAGATCCGGCTACGAAAATCCGTGCCGCACGAGGTCGTTCCATCGATATTATCGCCAACGACGACGGCAACCCCTGCCTCCCCGCCGACGACCCGCACGGTCAGACCCAGACCTGCTGCACCGATGCGCATCGAGCCGACGATGCCACGCGCCTCCGCCAGCGACTCTCCCCAACGAATGCAATAGCGTGATGGGCTCCACTGTAACAGGATGCAAACGAGCGAGCCCGAACCGAACGCCTCCCGGCAAATTGCGGCCAGGTGATGCTGCCGCCATCCTCTAAACTCATCCCTAGCTTGCCCGTTTCACGGTCGAAGGTTGCGGTCGCAAATTGGGCTGTAAATACATGATGTATCATCTGGACTGACTGGCTCTACCGCTCGACCGTGCCACGAAATGGCACGATCGAGCTTCGACGAAAGATTTCCGGAACGAACTTCGCAAACTGCGAAGGCGTTAGCCCGTAATGTCAGGAAATTACGCAAGAGCAAGGGCTGGTCCCAGGGTCAACTCGCCAGCAGGCTTGAAGTTGAACAGACGGCGGTCAGCTTGATCGAAAATTGCCGAGCCAACCCCACACTTGCGACCTTGGAAGCACTGGCAAGCAGTCTGGGTGTGCGCTTCGTGGAGCTCTTCGAGGCTCGCCCAGGGAAGTAGAACTCTTTCCGTCCTTGGCGAGAGGTTATCTTGCTGCTTCAACGCGCATTGGCGCGCATGAGATCTCCCCGATCTGAAGCTCTGCCTGAGATGCGCGCCATTTCGATGCAGCCTGCAGGGCGCTACGCACGACACATCCTGACACGCCGGCAAAATGCGACGAGCTTAGGCGTGGCTAGAGCAACGAGTTAGCAGGCCCCGTCAGCGACAATACACGCCCCTTGGTAGTATTGTGATGACAATACATTCTACAGGAGAATAGCAGTTATTCTCCGACGAGCGCTATTCCAAAAAGCGCCAATATGTAGGCTTCCGTCGGCGCGTTCAAACAGGGACGAGAATCGACACGGAGGAGGCCCGCCGTTGCCGCAAGAGACCCTAATCTTAGTAGATTCAGACGATCGCCCCGTAGGATCGGCCGAGAAGATGGCGGTACACGAGCGGGGCCTGCTACACCGCGCCTTCTCCATCTTTGTTTTTGATGATGCCGGACGCTTGATGTTACAACGTCGAGCCCCCGGGAAGTATCACTCTTCCGGACTTTGGACGAACACCTGCTGCGGTCATCCACGAGTGGGAGAGGATACACAAGCAGCGGCTCATCGCAGACTACGCGAAGAAATGGGCTTTGATTGCCGTTTGAGAGAAGTAACGACGATACTCCACCAAGGTCGAGTGTCGGACGATTTGATCGAACACGAGTACGACCACATCTTCGTGGGGCTGTACAACGGAGAACCCCTCCTCAACGCGGCCGAAGCAAGCGAGTGGATGTGGATCGGGTTGCCGGCGCTAAATGATCGCGTAAACTGTCATCCGGACGACTTCACGATCTGGTTCAAAATAATCCTGGAGAAATTCGGCTCAGCAGAGATCGAACGATGGCGCAGGACATTGCGAATTCGTCGCAACCGTTTGTTTCAAAATCCGGCTGTGTCCTACAATAATTTCCTATCTGATAAGTGGCGAACAATCTCAGCATCTCTAGGTGTTGACGGTCCACAGTCAGAAGCTGTCCTGACGCAATTGCTCGATGCCGTCGACTCGTGGGAAGACCGCCTGGTAGGCCAGCAGCCACCGTATCGCTCTTATGTGGCGGAGGACGGTTTTCCAGCCGAATTCTCTGTGAGCTGGCGCGATCGCGCACCGGAGATAAGAATCCTTTTCGAATCCCTCGGCTCGGACGCCACAGCGCATAGCGCGCAAGAGGCTGGCCGCCAATTGACCCGACGGTTGGCAAGTCAGCCAGGCGTTTCAATTGATAGATACCTGCTCGTCGAGGATTTGTTCGTTTCGTCTGCGCCCGCTGCCGGCCGTCCAACTATATGGCACTCGCTCGCTTGGCGGCCTGGCGCTCCTGCTTGTTTCAAGGTCTACTTGAACCCTCAGGTACATGGAAACGGTACCGAGGGAGATGTGGTGGCTCAGGCGATCGAGCGGCTTGGCCTCGAGAGCGCTTGGAGGGAGGTCGCGGGCAGTTATGCAGAACTACGTGAGCGTGGTCATGTTCTTGAGTTCTTTGCGCTAGATCTGACCACAGAGCAGCACGCCCGAGTGAAGTTGTATTTCCGGCACGCTCCGATGACATTCGCTGAGTTGAACCGAGTTGCGTCATTTGCTCGACATCACGACAGTCACAAAGCGGCTGAAGTCGCCCGCCTAATCTACGGCGACAAAATTTTGTCTGACGGCGGGCTGATCTCAAATGAGCCGATTACCTGTCTTGCGCTACGTCATGGCAGTACCCGCGCAGATGAGGCCAATGTCTATCTGCGGCTCTCGGCGACGGCGGATTCCGATGCAGAGGCAGCGAGACGCATAGGACACATTCTTGAAGCGGAAGGTGTTGATCCTCGTTCACATGCTCGATTGCTCTCCGCGCTATCGCCATTTGATACCGCGATCACTAGCGGCATTCAGGAGTTGGTGAGTTTCCGGACCACCGCAAGCACCAAGAGTGCGGATGCCGGAGTGTATTTTCGGTTCAACGTCTACGGCAGCGAATAGACCATGAAGCACAGTAACCGCGGCCGAGTAGCTCGGCCGCTTCATCACTCGCAGTCCGATGCAATTCGGGAGCGTCCGGAAATGCGGGTAACGGTGACCGGCGGGGCCGCTTAGGCGGAGACCTCAAGAGGCCCGCTAAACAGGCGCCTCCGTTCTTGGTCGCTCGGCCATCGATAAAAATCACGCAGCCATGGCCAACATTGCCACGAGGTTCAGGCACGCCAGGCAGTACGAGAAATCTCTTGAGGTGACCACCATACATGGCTGGCGGCAGCATGATCTCGCGGATGATCAGGTAATTGACGGAATGGATGTGGGGGCTGACATCGTTGCTTTTTGAAGGATGCCGTCGAAGAAAATCTTCAACAAGGCGATCAATCTCTCCGCGCTCCGGCTCTCGGATGGCTTCGGTTTTCACGAGTTCGAAGAGCCCGGCCTCCTGCGGGTACGTTTCAGGCTCAAGCACAGGTAAGGCCGAGACGACAGACTTCGCGTCGAGCACGCGAAAGCCGCCGGGGTGATACATGTAGATCTCCCGCTCGGCGTATGTCGCTGCATCCGGCCGCTCTTGTGTAGCGAATTCACCCGTGGGCAATTTCAGCATTTTGGGCTTGTTCTCGAATGCGATGAGATCAGGAGCGCGGCCAAAATAGAGCTGAACGTTATTTACGTTCGCCCATGGCGGTTGGATGACTGTGGGGCAGCGATCCAAGTCGGGAAATTTGGCCACGCCCTCAGGCAAACCTCGGGATGCCACCTCTCGCGTCCCTTTGCGCCTGGCGATGAAGGCGCTCTCGATCCGCTCGACTGCACCTCCGAAATCCCAGATCACAGGAGATTCCGAGTGCAGAAAGACCGTTAACGGATCTGATCCCGCTTCGACCTCAACGCGGACAATTGTGCTCGCTTCCTTTGGGTCGCCGAACTGCAGATTGCTAAGCGTATCTCCGTCCATCACTCCGGCAACAATGAAGCGAGAACCAGCGCCAACCGACGCGAATCTGCAATCAGCGATGTCCCGAGGGGGCGGGCCCCACATTCGTTCCTCGGTCCACCTTGGTTTCTCAGCGGCTTGCGTGGCAAAACTGGCGAGGGCGCACAGCAAGCCAGCCGTTATGCCGATCTTGTTCAAGATTACGCTTCCCCGCGCGTTGGAATGCATTTTTCGGACAAAGATGAGGAGTGCCTGCAGTTTCCGGCCGCAATGAGGGGCGACGGGGGACGCTCTCCGCTGAACGCTGAAAGGGCGCAGCCCTTCGTGCGGCCCGAGCTGGGGCAAGGATTCGAATTCGGAGAGGCCGCCCACCCCCCGGTCGGTACCGGGAGCCAGTGCGCGTCGCGAACGCTCTCATTCCAGCGCGTAACCAAGGATTCGGCCAGGCGCAAATCTCAAGGATTCATTGCGACGTTCCTGGCCTCATGTGTCGGCCCGCGGCTGCCCCTATCCGCGCACTTCAAATCTGACTGTTGGTACATTCTTGGTACAAAAACCGACGGCAAAAATTTGCCCGGCATAACCGATTGATCTATAGTGACTATTTGGTAGCGGGAGAGGGACTCGAACCCCCGACCCCAGGATTATGATTCCCATGTTCTGACGACTGGCTAGCTTTTGTTAGAAAGCTTATCGGTCCAAAGGGCGCTGGCGCGGGCAGATGGAAGCCTGGTCGTGTAATCTCACGCCCCGCGTTCCCTCCCGTTACACCAGAGCAAAGCTCGGAAATGTCCAGCGATCATCGTGGGCGTCGAATCTACAGGTGACGGCTGCGCCATCGGTCGGTTCTCGCCCATCCCCCACTAAGCTGGCATTCATCCACGGACCTTCTTCGAGCTCGACGGTCACCAAAACATGGGGAACGTCTGGAAGTCGGGCAGAAAGCTATGATGCGTCCGCGCCAGCTAAAGATCGTTCCACGCCCGGACACCTGAGTCCAATCGTATTGCACCGAGAAAACACGCATCGCAAGTCGGCCACGGATCGTAACGCAGCTTTCCCGTAAAGATCTATCTTCTGATAGGACTCGCATTGGCTAGTCTGACGGCACCGGCGCGCACGGACTATTGTCACGATTGGCTGGCGACGCTCTCCCGCGCTGTCGACATGAGCTCGGACATGAACGTCGAGACCGCATCAGGCTTGCATGTGGCGATGCACACAGGCCAAGGGCTACGAGGTAAGTGCGATGAGGGATCCTCGACTAGGACCATTTCAAAACTCGTCTCAGTGTTCCGATTTGCACTCGGAAGCCGCCGATTGTCCCACGAGCGAGCACGATCCGCTTTCACAGTTGAAGCCTTCGCTTATACTAATAGCAGCCTGGAATGGACGAGATTATGACACTCGACGCGAGGCATTGATCGCGTCAAGGAAGAACCCGAACCTCGCTCAATTGAGCGATGACGAAGCGTCCGTATACTTCTCCAAGGTTAGTTAACATTGCCATCGCCAGGCAAAGCTTCGACTGCTCGAATTTTGAGGTCGTGACGTCACCAGAAAAATTGGCTGCCCTTACACCATCGGAAGGCTCGCGTGGACCTGGACCATCGACAAATGCATGCCACTCGGATCTAGATGACTTGGTCTTAGCATGGCCAGAGCGCATCTCTCCCCAAGTCTGGTTTCGCGTGATATGCCTATCCGCCTGTCTGCTGCCGCATCGTTGGCTTTTCCAGACGGATCGATGACTGCTTCTGGCCTGCGACGAGAAGCACGCCGCGGCCGACTCGAAATAGAAAGAATTGCCGGCAGAGATTATACTACGCTCGAAAACATCGAGAAGATGAGGGAGCTGTGCCGCGTCAAAGTAAGGGAGCCCGACTCTATAAGCGAAAGGCACGATATCGCGGCGGAAAGCTCGCCGCTCGAGCCGTCTGGATCATCAAGGACGGCGAGCGGCATATCGCCACAGGCTGCCTTGCGAGCCCGTCTGAAACAAAGCCGCCTCGAGAGGCAGAGCAAGCGCTAGCAGACTACATCGCGCAAAAGTATCAGCCCGAACGCAATCGGCGCGACATCGACGACATCGATTGCGCCGACGTGCTGTCGATCTATCTGACCGATATCGGCGAGCCAGGCGACCAGTTTGAGATTGAAGCGCGGATCGACCGGCTCAACGATTTTTGGGGTGGCAAGACACTATCGGCAGTCAACGCGCGGACCTGTGCGGCTTACGCCAAGCACCGCGGCAACCAAGGCGGCGCGCGTCGCGACCTCGAAACTCTCCGCGCGGCGATCAACCATCATGCAAAGGAGGGCCTTCACCGAGGCGTTGTCCGCGTATCCCTCCCACCGAAAGGTGAGGCACGCGATCGGTGGCTGACGCGCACTGAGGCGGCAGCCCTGGTTTGGCAATGTTGGCGCTATCGCGAAAAACAGACAATTCACGCCGGCGGCGCGAAGGGCGCTCCGGTTTGGACAGATCGCCGACCACTGCGACACGTAGCCAGATTTATCCTGATCGGCCTCTACACCGGCACCAGGGCGGGCGCGATCGCGGCGGCATCGCCTTACCCCGAGCTTGGACACTCGTACGTTGATCTCGAGCGTGGTATCTTCTACCGGAGGCCGATCGGGAAGCGAGCCACCAAGAAGCGTCAGACACCCGCTCCACTTCCACCCCGGCTGCTGGCTCACATGCGACGTTGGCAAGACCGGAAGCTGATCAGCACGTGCTTCGTCGAGTTCAACGGCAAGCCGGTCGCTTCCGTGAAGAAGGGCTTCAAATCTGCCGTGGATCTGGCCAAGCTGCCCGGGAAAGTCACTCCGCACACGTTGCGCCACACGGCAGCGACTTGGCTGATGCAGCGCGGCGTGCCGATTTGGGAGGCGGCCGGGTTCCTCGGCATGTCGCCGGAGGTCCTGCAGGATACCTATGGCCATCACCATCCCGATCATTTGCACGGGGCGGCGGCAGCCATTGGCCAGAAAACGCGGTATGTTTCGGTGGTCAAATCGGTGGTTGACTCGGGAACAGCCACCGATGAGAAGAAAAAACCTAAGGAAATCTGGTCGGAGTGGCAGGATTCGAACCTGCGACCCCTGCGTCCCGAACGCAGTGCTCTACCGGGCTGAGCCACACTCCGACTGAGGGCCGGCTTATAGCGTCGGGTTTCGGGGACCGCAAGGGACCACGAGCCACCCAATTGAGGAATCTAGTCACAGTGGATACAGGTCTGAAAACGCACGTTTTGTCCGCCGGCGCCGCCGCCACGGCGACGGCCGCCGGGGTCCTGGCCGAGGGCGGCCTGGTGGCGTTTCCGACCGAGACGGTTTATGGCCTCGGCGCCGATGCCGGCAACGCCTCAGCGATCGCCCGGCTTTACGAGGCCAAGGGCCGGCCGGCCTTCAATCCCCTGATTGCCCATGTCGCCGATCTGGGCGCCGCCCGCCGGATTGCCCTGTTCAATGGGCAGGCCCTGCGATTGGCGGACGCGTTCTGGCCGGGTCCCCTGACCCTGGTGCTGCCGAAGGCGCTGTCCTGCCCAGTTGCGGAACTCGCGACCGCCGGGCTCGACACGGTCGCCATACGCATCCCGGCCCACAAGGTGGCGCGCGACATCATCAAGGCTTTCGGCGGTGCCGTGGTAGCGCCGTCGGCCAATCTCTCCGGCCATGTCTCGCCGACCACCGCCGAGCATGTGAACGGCGATCTCGCGGGCCGCATCGACCTGATCGTCGACGGCGGGCCGGTCGAGGTCGGCGTCGAATCCACCATCATCGGCTGCTTCTCCGATCCGGTGCTGCTGCGACCGGGCGGGCTGACGCGCGCAGAGATCGAGCGCGTGCTCGGCCAGCCCTTGCAGTCGCCGCCGCAAGACGCGGAAAGCGACGCCCAGCCGGTTGCCCCCGGCATGCTCGCCTCTCACTACGCGCCGCGGACACCGGTCCGGCTCAATGCCAGCGACGTCCATGTCGGCGAAGCCTTGCTGTCGTTCGGGCCGGCCAAGGTCGCGAGGCGCGAATGCGCCTCGGTGGAGATGAACCTGTCCGAGCGCGGCGATCTTGCCGAGGCCGCCGCCAATCTGTTCGGCTACCTTCGCACCCTCGACAAGAGAAACGCGGATGCGATCGCGGTGACGCCGATTCCCGAGGAGGGATTGGGCGAAGCCATCAATGACCGGCTGCGCCGCGCAGCCGTTGGGCGGTAACAAGCATGACCCGGACCGGAACGGCCGCGTTGGCGCCAAGCGGGAACCGGTTTTCCCTCGCGACAAACGCGAAGCGTTTGCGCGAAGGGCATGCTTAGGCAAAGATCCCCGACTGAGTGAAAGACCAAGAAAAAATGAACATCGTCCAATCAGCGGTGCCGCCGCTTCCGCCCGAATTGCTTGAAAAATTCCGCGCCATCGTCGGCGCGAAATATGCGGTGACCGATGCTGCCGACATCAAGCCTTACGTCACCGAGGAACGCGACCTGTTCCACGGCCGCTCGCCGCTGGTGCTGCGCCCGGGTTCGACCGCCGAGGTCGCTGCGATCTGCAAGCTTGCGACCGAGCACAGGATCGCGCTGGTGCCGCAGGGCGGCAATACCGGCCTGGTCGGCGGCCAGACGCCGCACAATGGCGAGGTCGTGGTCTCGCTGCGGCGTCTCGACAAGATCCGCGATATCGATGTCGAATCCAACACCATGACCTGCGAGGCCGGCGTGGTGCTGCAGGTCGCGCAGCAGAGGGCAGTCGAGGTCGACCGGCTGTTTCCGCTGTCGCTCGGCGCAGAAGGCAGCTGCACGATCGGCGGCAACCTCTCGACCAATGCCGGCGGCACCGGAGCCCTTGCCTATGGCGTGGCGCGCGAAATGGCGCTCGGGGTCGAAGTCGTGCTGGCTGACGGCCGTGTGCTGAACGCGCTGTCGAAGCTGAAAAAGGACAACACCGGCTACGATTTGCGCAACCTCTTCATCGGCGCCGAAGGCACGCTCGGCATCATTACCGCGGCCACGCTAAAGCTGTTTCCGCGGCCGCGTGCGGTCGAGACCGCCTATGTCGGCTTGGCTTCGCCGGCGGCCGCACTCAAGCTGCTGTCGATCTCGCGCGATCAAGCGGCCGGAGCGCTGACGAGCTTCGAGCTGCTCGCCGACGTCGCGGTCGACTTCTCGATCCGCCACGGCATCGATATCCGCGATCCGCTTGAGAGCAAGCACCCCTGGTACGTGCTGATGGAATTGTCGTCGTCGCGCGACGATGCGCGCGACACGCTGGAGGCTATCCTGGCCCAGGGCATGGAGGACGGCATCGTCGATGACGCTGTCATCGCCGCCAATCTGAGCCAGCGCCAGGCGTTCTGGAAGCTGCGCGACGAGATGTCGGCGGCGCAAAAGCCGGAAGGCGGCTCGATCAAGCACGACATCTCGGTGCCCGTCGCAGCCGTGCCCGCCTTCATCGAGGAAGCCAATGCTGCCGTGGTGAAGCTGATCCCCGGTTCGCGGCCGGTGCCGTTCGGCCATCTCGGCGACGGCAACATCCACTACAATGTCAGCCAGCCGGTCGGCGCCAATGCGGCCGACTTCCTGGCGCGCTGGCACGACGTGAATGCCGTCGTGTTCGAGATCGTGCTGCGGATGGGCGGCTCGATCTCGGCCGAGCACGGCATCGGCGTGCTCAAGCGCGACGAATTGCCTGACGTCAAGGATAAGGTCGCGATCGAGCTGATGCGGCAGGTCAAGGCGATGCTCGATCCGCTCGGCATCATGAACCCGGGCAAGGTGCTGTGACCGCGCAGGCGACGATGCCCTCCTCCTCTGCCTCCCTCGCCATTGCAGAGATCACCGATAACGACATCGCCGATGTCGTCGCGCTGTGGCAGGCCTGCGGCCTGACGCGGCCATGGAACGATCCTGCTGCCGACATCGCGCTGGCGCGGCGCGGACCGAATTCAGCCGTGCTGGTCGGCCGCGACGCCAATGCGATCGTGGCGACCGCGATGGTCGGCCACGACGGTCATCGCGGCTGGGTCTATTACGTCGCGGTCGATCCCAACCGCCAGGGCAAGGGGCTTGGCCGCACCATCATGGCGGCGGCCGAGGACTGGCTGCGCGCCGCCGGCGTGCCGAAGCTGCAACTGCTGGTGCGGCGGGAGAACGCCAAGGCCGGCGCGTTCTACCAATCGCTCGGCTATGACGAGTCGACCTCGGTGATGCTGGCCAAATGGCTCGACGGGCGCGAAGCGACGCCGTGAGAGGGCTGAGGACCGACGCATGAGCATCGCCGACCGCGTTCGCGTCAAGCACGTCGAGCTGCTTTCGAAGCGCCGCTACGAGCTGAAGAGCGCGACGTTCGACTACCGGCGCGCCAACGGCGAATGGCAGACCCAGGTGCGCGAGGTCTACGACCGCGGCAACGGCGCGGCGCTGTTGCCCTACAATCTGACGACCCGCTGCGTCGTGCTGGTGCGCCAGTTCCGCTTCCCCGCTTTCGCCAACGGTTATGACGATCTGCTGATCGAGGTTGCCGCCGGCATGCTCGACGGTGCCGAGCCGGAAGCACGCATCCGCGCCGAAGCGGAGGAAGAGATCGGCTACCGGCTCGTGCATGTGCGCAAGGTGTTCGAGGCTTTCACGTCTCCGGGCGCCGTGACCGAGAAGCTGCATTGCTTCGTCGCCGAATACGACGCCGCGATGCGCATCGGTGACGGCGGCGGGCTCGCCGACGAGGGCGAGGACATCGAGGTGCTCGAGCTTGCGATCGACGACGCGCTCGCCATGATCAGCGACGGCCGCATTGTCGACGCCAAGACCATCATGCTGCTGCAATACGCCGCGCTGCATCTGTTCAGGTGAGCGCGGCTTCGCCCCGGCCGGTGCCGGCACGGCCTTGCGGCTTCGCGCACTCAACGCTTTAGACTAGCTGTCCCCGTCATCCCTGCGCAATGGCTATGCCATTGTCATGGCTATGCCATTGTCGCTGGAGGTGCGAGCCACTTCGGCGAGCCTCGAAGGATGAATCGGCCACCAGTCGGGCCGTGCATCCTTCGAGACGCGCGAAGACGCGCTCCTCAGGATGACGGGGATAAACCGAACGAAATGCTCTACCGCATCGTGATCGCAAGCCCGCTCAGATCGGCGTTGGCCATCAGGCCGACCTGGTGGCCGGTCAACTCCAACACCGCGCCCTTCTGATTGGTCAGCACGATCGCACGCGCGCCGCGTCCGACGGCAAGCCCCGCGCCGGCCGCACCGTAGACGCCGGCAACGTCGGACGGACGGTTGATGTTGCTGACCCGGCCGCGTAGCACGGTCTTGGAGCCGCCGAACACCAGTCCGTAGTCGAGGCCGCCGGTGGAGAGCCGGTAGGAGCGGCCGCGGAAGGTCAACACGCCGCTGCCGCCGGAGCCACCGATGATCCATCCGGCCTTGTAGATCGTGAGCGTCACGAAGCCGCTGTCGGCGCGGGCCGCGGAAGAGAACGCAAGGCCAATGAACGCCAGCAGCGCGGCAAGCGCAGCACGCAGGGTGGATGAAGGTTTCATGTGTGGTCTCCCCAGGATTTACTCACGTCGATTTGCTCTCGTCGATTTGCTCGCGTCGTGACACGGCTGCGAATCGCGATGCTCCGACTGTAGCAAGCGCGTAAACAGGCGCAATTTGGCACAGCGATGGCCGATTTGTTGACGGGTGCTTTCGCACGACCGGTGTTGAACCTGTTCCCGGGGTTGCAATACTCACTGCATGTCCGGGGCGATCGGCCCCTGAGCTCCAGGATTGCCCCGCGGAGCATTCATTTTTCAAACCGGAGATTTCCCATGCGTCGTCTTGCGATTGCCTGTGCCGCCATTGCCGCCACCGTGTCCTTGCTTGCCGCGGCAAGCCCAGCCAGCGCCACGCCCTATCATCTGATCCGCTGGCAGGACACCGGCTTCTGCCAGATCTGGGACCAGAGCATCCCGACCACGCCGTGGCCGGCGAACTTCTCCATCGTCAGCGAGGAGCTGCCGACCTTCGACGCTGCGTTCAGCTACAAGACCGGCCTCCTGAACAACGGCACCTGCGCGTTTTGAGCGAACGCCATTCGATCACGCAAAGGGCGGACACGCGGCAACAGCGCGGCGTCCGTCCTTGTGCTGTCAGATATGACGCGATCCAGCGTCAGTGATGCTTGATCAGGGCGTCGCGCGCGGCGGCGAGTTCGAGGAATGCCGCGCCGTTGCCGCCGCCGTCGGGATGCACCGTCTTGGCGGCGCGCTTGAAAGCCTGCTGGACTTCGGTCGCAGCGAGGCGGCGGCCCAACGGCAGGCCGAGCAATTGCCGGTACTGCTCCTCCTGCGTCAGCGCCTTCGGCGCCAGGCCGCGCTGGCCAAACCGCGGTGCCGACAGCATGTGCAGTGCGTCGTTGACGATGCCGAGACGGCGCAGCGCCATCGCTTTGGTGCGGCGGTCGGCCGATTTCATCGCCGCCTGGCGCAGGATCGGCAGCACCTGTGCGGCCGCATGCCGCAGCGTCTCGTCGATGTCGGTCGCGGCGATCTCCGCGACCATTTTGGCCATCTCGCGGTAGTCGGGATCCGGCGCCGCGCAAAAGCGCTCGATCGCAACTTTCCAGTGTCTGATATGCGGGTCCATGTCCGCGGTCCGTAACCGTCATCCGAATCCGGATAACAGCAACGCGCAAACGCGGCTTGGCGTTTCGGTTGGCGCAGTTTTGAATAGTGTTGTCGACAACGCTCACAAATCAGAACGAGGAAACGCCATGGCCCTTCTCGACAATCACATCGCCGTCATCACCGGTGCGGGCTCGGGCATCGGGCGCGCCATCGCACGGGGCTACGGCCGCGAGGGCGCGCGCGTGGTGCTGCTCGACATGAACGGCGATGCGGCGGCGGAAGCGGCCAGGGAGATCCGCAATGCCGGCGGCAAGGCGGAGAGCTTTGCGCTCGACGTGACCAATCGCGACGCCTGCGTCGCGATGGCAAAGCAAGTGGCCGACAAGGCCGGGCCGGTCTCGATCCTGGTCAACAATGCCGGCATCGCGCGCCGCAACGGCATGCTCGGCACCGACGAGGCCGTGATCAAGGATTGGGAAGACATCATCTCGATCAATCTCACCGGCGTGTTCAACGTGACGCATTCGTTCCTCGCGCCACTGCGCAAGAACAAGGGACGCATCGTCAACATCGGCTCGATCCAGTCCTTCGTGCATCTGCGCACGCCGAGTTCGCCGGCCTATACCGCCTCCAAGCACGGCGTGCTCGGCTTCACCAAGGCGCTGGCCGCCGAACTCGGCAAGGATGGTGTGCGCGTCAATGCAATCGGGCCGGGCTTCATCGAGACGCCGTTGAACGAGAAGGTGCGCGCCACCAATCCCGACCTCGTCAAGGTCTTCATGGACCACACCCCGCTCGGCCGCGCCGGCAAGCCGGAGGACATCGTCGGCCCCGCCATCTTCCTCGCCTCGGACCTGTCGGCCTATGTCTCGGGATCGATCGTGATGGTCGATGGCGGCTACCGCACATTGTGACGGATGGAACCGCAATCGTGGCGATTTCTGGGTATTTTGCTTACAGAGCAGGGAGTTAGGGGCGCGTTAAGGGCTTGTTAACCAAACCGGCACACCGTTGATCTACGGGGTAGTTGGTTCTCGATGTCTTCGCTTCACCGACGAAGCGGGCGTTGATCGGGAGGAGTTCATGTCTTACGCGTCCACCGTACCGTCGCCGGAAGCTCTGCTGCCGTCGCTGGCTCCAAATGAAATCGTCCCACTGCTGATCGGCGCGACCGTCGATGAAGTCGAGCGCGAGCTCGTGCTGCAAACGCTTGCGCGCTGCGACGGCAACCGCACCCGCGCCGCGCGCGTGCTCGGGCTGTCGGTTCGGACGTTGCGGAACAAGATCCGCGAATATTCGGCCGACGGCATCGACGTGCCGCTGAGCGAGCACGCCGCAGCCTAGAGCAAGATCCGGAAACGCGCGAAGCGGCTTTCCGGGAAGATCGTGCTTGGACAACGAGCTAAGCGTGATGACGATTCAACCGGATCGCATCACGCATGAGCGGCACGTCGACGCTAGATCGGCAGGTCGATCGAAAGCCGCCGCCAGCGCGACAACAGCTCGCTGCCGCCGGCATCAAGGCAGCGAGCGAGACGCACCTCGGTCGTCGCGGCCTGTTGCAGCGTCTGCGCGACCAGCGCCGTCGCATAGTCCCAATAGTCGCGCCGCCCCTTCGGATCGTCGTCGACCAGCGATTTTGCGAGGATCTCGACATAGATCGCAGCGACGGCTCTTTGCCAGAGCTCACCCGCGCGCTCGCCCTCCGCCAAGGACGCGCCGGTCCGCGACTGACAGGCCAACCAATAATTTTCCTCCGCGCCGCCCCAAGCGGATGGCAATAGCGATGGATCGAGGCATGGCGAGCGACACTCAAGCGGCTGCATGCCGCGCGCGTCGCAGAAGAAGCAATAGCCAAGCTTGTCGTACCAGTTGACGCGCAGCAATCTGCGAATCTCGGTCTGTTGATCCGCTGCGAGCCGCCTCATGCCCGTCAGTTCGAGATCGCCGATGATCGCCGCCAGGCGATCGCGATCATACGGCTCGACCTCGAGCACCACGCCGATATTGCGCGGAAACAAGGCGTCGAGCATCTCGATCATCTCGCGATAGAACCGGCCCGCCAGGCCGCCGCCGCGCCACGCCTTCGCGACGCCGACATAGTTGCAGTAGATCAGCTCGCTTGCGTGATCGTAGGTGAAGAAGCCGAGGCCGATCGCGCGCCCTTCCGCGCGCAGGATGAAGCAGCGCGAGTCGAGGCAATATGACAGCTGCTGATCACCGACGCTGAACTCTCGTCGCTCGCCGACATCATCTGACAACACCCAACGCACAATGTCGTCGGGGGCGTCGCGCTCGTTCGGAGGAAACAGCTCGGCATACAGATCGAGGACGCCAGTGTTGCGAAACGCCGCTTCGTCGCGCAGATCGTGCCGCGTCACCACGATGTCGAACGTCAGCGTCCCTGTTGCGTCGCCTGCAACTGCCCCGCGCCTGTCGTTCAGAATCCGCAACGCGTCCTCCCGTCACGATCTTCGCATCGAATTATGATTGTTGATCGCTTGCATCAGCCGCGCCCGGCAGAATTGAAGCCGTCATCCAACCTCTGTTACAAGCGGCTTGAAATCGCGACGGAGCATATCAGTGGCTGACGAGACAATCTCCCGCCAGGGGTCACGAGGGGCGCAGGGGCCGCAGGGCCGTCAGGGCGAGCCGGGTCGGCCCGGTCCGCAAGGACATCCGGGGCGGCCGGGGCCGGAAGGTGCGCGCGGCAAGCCGGGTCCGCAGGGCAAGCCCGGACTGGTCGGGAAGGCGGGGCCCCAGGGCAAGCCGGGAGCGCAAGGCAAGGCGGGCGTGCAGGGTCCGCGCGGCGAGGCTGGCCCACAGGGACCGCAGGGACCGGCCGGCCCGCGCGGTGAAGCCGGCCCGCCCGGACAATTGCCGTCGATCGAGCAGGTGATGCCGTGGCTGCACATGATCTTCGACGCCTGGGAAGACTACAAGCGCACCAAGGAGCGTGAAGCCGCCGAGTTCGCCGAGCGCGATGCCGCCGAGCGCGCGGCAGCGGAGGCGATCGCGCTTGACGTCGACGCCATCGACTTTGCGGAAGATGACGACGAGGACGACGATCACAAGAAAAAGAAGAAGCACCGCAAGAAGGACAAGAAGTAATCCTTCCTGTCCTGGCGCGGCGACGCGGCCAGCTCTGTCCGTGTCGCCCCGATGCCTACTGCTCCGCGCCCGGATTGGCCGGAGGATCGGAGGGGCGAGCGAGGTGCATGAGCTGGAAGACCCAGCGCATGGCGTAATACCAGGCAACGCCCGCGAGCGCCCCGCAGGCCGACAGGATGATGACGTTGGCAAGGTCGATCGTCCCGCTCGACCACAGCATGCCGCAGGTCCAGAGCACGGCGAACGCAATCGAACAGGACGTGAGCAGGGCAGGCTTCATGGCGTCGCTCCGGGATCGGGTGAACGACACCGATGCCCGGACGCGTGGCGCCGTACCGTGATCTGCATCACAGTGCGCCCCGCCCTCAGCCAAACCGCAGGCGCGAACGCTCCCTCGCCTTCTCCGCCTCCACCTCGCGATCGCGCGCCGGTGCCGTGGTCTGCAACGAGATCAGGAGCCTGCGCGCGGCATTCGAGACCTCGGTCACGGCCAGGTTGAAGGCGGCCTCATTGGACTGCGACGGCTTGTTGAAGCCGGACAGTTTGCGCACGAACTGCAGCGCCGAGGCGTGGATCTCGTCCTCGGTGGCGGGCGGCTCGAAGTTGAACAGCGTCTTGATATTGCGGCACATGTCGGTCTCCCTCGCCCGCGGCAACGGGGCGGCTCTCTCAGGACGATCGGCTGCTGCAAAATACGACATCGTGGTCTATTCTGGCAGTGTCATCGTCCACGGTGGAGCGAGGTTCCGGATGAGCCACGTGATCTACAAGGTAGTCCAGCACGACGGCGGCTGGGCCTATACCGTCAACGGGGTGTTCTCGGAACCATTTCCTACCCACGCCGCGGCACTCGCCGCTGCCCGACGCGCCGCCAACGAGCAGCGCGTCCCCGGCCGTACCGAGGCGATCCAGTACGAGACGTCGGACGGCAAATGGTTGACCGAAACCGCCTCCGGCAATGACCGCCCGGAGACCGAGGTCGAGGACGGCCGCTAGATCATCTCGTCGCCTTCAGAACGGAACCTGGACGCCAAGCCGGTCGAAGAACGCCCGCCCCCGGTCGGTGATCCGCAATGCGCGCGGAATCCGATGCGGCGCAACGCCGCGCATCTCGATCAGCCGCGCCAGCACGGCATTGGCAAACGGACCGGCGAGATGCGGCACGCGCTCGGTCCAGTCGTTGCAGAGCCGCAGATGCGGCTGCCGCGCCGAATCGAAATCGATTGCCTCGGCCCGGCACCAGGCTAACCCCTGCTCGGTCACGCGACCATCGCGGCCGTCGATCACGACGAGGCGGCGGCGGATCAGCGCATTCGACAACAGCACGCCGAGCTGACCCGCAAGGTGGTGGTAGCAGGTCCGCGATCGCCTGAGCTGCTCGGCCGGCATCGCACGCCGCCGCCCGACGGTGGCCTTGGCCGCAAGATCGACGAGGTTCTCGATCAGCGCCGCGACGTCGTCGTCCCTGATCCGGTAATATCTGAACCTGCCCTGTGCCCACACCGACAGCACGCGGGCGTCGACCAGCTTCTGCAAATGCGCGCTGGCGCCTTGCGGCGAAATGCCGGCGACCGCAGCAAGCTCGCCCGCCGGCAGCGCCTTGCCGTCGGCCAGCGCACTGACCATCGCCTCGCGGACCGGATCGCCCAAGGCCTCGGCGATCCGCGAAAATCCTGTCTGCAAGCCCTGGGATGATCCCACCGCATCGTCCTCCAGATCGCGCCGAAACGTCCTACCCGCATGCGCCGTGCCACGCAGCTCATTTCAGATTTTCCTGAAACGTTGCGGCGGCCTGTTCCGTTCAAATGGGCGGCAGTCGACCAAACACAAGGGAACGATCATGACAGCTGGCAGCAACGACGCGGAACGTATCTACAGGCTCTGGGATGATGCGCTCGGTAACAAGGACCTCGAGGCGGCGCTCGCGCTCTACGCAGCCGACGCCTCGATCGAGAGCCCGCTGGTCCAGCATTTGATGCAGACCAAAGACGGGATCGTCCGCGGCCGCGACGCGCTGTGCGAGTTCATCACGCGCGTGTTCCGCACGAACCCGCCGCAACGGCGGCGCTTCAAGCAGGGCTTCTTCAGCGACGGCCGCCTTCTCACCTGGGAGTATCCACGGCAGTCTCCGGACGGCGATCAGATGGATCTGGTCGAGGTCATGGAGATCGATGACGGCCTGATCCAGCGTCACCGCGTCTATTGGGGATGGTATGCGCTGAACGTGCTGAAGGCGAGTTAACCGGACACTTCTGCGTCAGGGGCGCGGCGCCGCTATCGGACGACGCCTTCCGTCATGCTAGGCTTGCACGCAAGCGGCTGGACAAATGCGCCGCGCGTGGGAAGAAGCATAATGATCCGTTGGTGCGCGGCCTTTGTGGCCGCTGTTGTTGTCTCGATGTCGGTACCGGCCATGGCTGCAGACCATCCCACGCCGCAGAATGGATCGCAAAGGACTTCAAGTTTCACAGCGGCGAGGTGATGCCGGAACTGCGGCTGCACTACACCACGGCCGGCGCGCCCACCGGACAGCCGGTGCTGGTGCTGCACGGCTCCGGCGGCTCGGCGGCCAGCATGCTGACGCCGAGCTTTGCCGGCCAGCTGTTCGGCCCCGGCCAGCCGCTCGATGCGGCGAAATACTACATCATCATCCCCGACGGCATCGGGCACGGCAAATCGTCGAAGCCGTCGGACGCGATGCGGACGAGCTTTCCGAAATACGACTACAACGACATGGTCGACGCGCAGTATAGGCTGGTCACCGAAGGGCTCGGTATCAGGCATCTGCGGCTCGTGATCGGTAACTCGATGGGCGGCATGCACACCTGGATCTGGGGCGTGCGCTATCCGCGGATGATGGACGTGCTGGTGCCGATGGCCTCGCAGCCGACCGCTATGGCGGCACGCAACTGGATGCTGCGGCGGACGATGCTGGAAACGATCCGCAACGATCCCGACTACAATGGCGGCAACTACACCAGCCAGCCGCGGATGATGAAATACGCCATCGCCGCCTATCGCTTCGCCAGCGCCGGCGGCACGCTCGCCTACCAGATGCTGGCGCCGACCGCGACGCAGGCCGACAAGCTCGTCGACGACCAGCTGGCCCTGCCGGTCACATCAGATGCCAACGACTACATCTATCAATGGGAGGCCTCGCACGATTACGATCCGTCGGCGGGACTGGAGAAGATCGAGGCCACCCTGCTTGCGATCAATGCGGCCGACGATGAGCGCAATCCGCCGGAGACCGGCGTCACCGGAGCTGCAGTGAAGCGGATCAAGAACGGCAGGATTGATCTGATCCCGGCAAGCAGCGAGACACGCGGCCATCTCACCACCGGCGACGCGCGGTTCTATGCCAGGCAATTGCAGGAACTGTTGCAGACGGCGCCGCAACGCACGATGTAGCGATCGAGGCCAAGGCGATGTCCGCTGATCGCTTCCGCCGCATTGCGCTGAGCCTGCCCGAGGTCGTTGAAGGCGCGCATCACGGCACCGCCGACTTCCGCGTCGGCAAGCGCATCTTCGCGACGCTCGGCTATCCCGACCAGGATTGGGGCATGGTGAAGCTGACACCTGAGCAGCAGGCGATGGTGGTCGAGGCCGAGCCGGAGATCTTCCGGCCGGTGCCGGGCGGCTGGGGCAAGAGCGGCAGCACCAATGTCCGCCTCGCGAAAGCGGATCAGATCACGCTGCGCAGCGTGCTCGAAATGGCGCGGGACAATATCGCGGTGAAAGCCGCGAAGAGGGCGCGCACGAAGCAACCAACCTGAGCGCAACCATCCCGCACTGCATCACGCCTGACTGCGCGGTTTCGCCGATTCTTTGAGCATGCATCCCGCGCGCGGTTCGTGCCTAATCGCGCAAACACCGGATTCGCGTGACGCTACGCGCGGGTCACGTAGAAGTTTTCGCCGGAGGAAGGCAATGCGAAAGCTCACGCATGTCGCGGTGCTTGCGTGGCTCGCCATGATGGCGGGCGCTGCACTGGCGTTCGACAACGGCCAATATGACAACGTGCCGCCCGATATCCGCGCCTGGTTCAAGAGCGTGATCGCGCCGAATGGCGTGCCGTGCTGCGACATCTCCGACGGCCATCGCACCAGCTACGACGTTCGGGGCGGCGCCTATTGGGTGCCGATCGAGGGCGAGTGGATGATGGTGCCGGAGCGCGCCGTGATCCGCGATCGCGGCAACCCGGTCGGCGAGGCCGTGGTGTGGTACGTGCACCACCGCGGCAGCATCATCATCAGCTGCTTCGTTCCGGCGGATGCGGTCTGAGCGGCGCCCGCCGCCTGCGCGGGAAGCCTGCGCGCGAGGTCGCGTCAATTTGAAACAGTTACTCCCTGTTAACCTTACTTTTTAACCAATAATTAAGGATGAGTTTGCGGGCGCCATGAGGCGCGGCCTAGCGTCTGCAGAAATGCTCCGTAACCGCGAGTTGGTGCGTGCCATGGCTCTTCGAAGAATGGCGTATCGAACAACTGGGGCGCTGATGGCGTCCCTTGGCATTGCAGCGCTGCTGCTTGCTTCCCCGACCGAGACCTATGCGAGATCCGGATCCGCAGCGCGCGGCACGTTCTCCTCGCATCATCCAGCTTTCCGCCATCATGTGCGGGTGCCCGGCATCGTGTTGCCGGACGCGGGCGGATATTATGATGGCGCGGCGAGCGTTCCTTTCGCCGCCGAGGTCCCGGCGCCGGTCTCGAGCGACGTCCGCTACACCTACACGCAGGACGTGCCGTGGGATTGGGCGCACCGCTATCCGCCGGCCGTGGTGCCGTCGGATCGGCCCTATGTGTCGAGCTGCCCCACCGAGAGCGTCACGGTGCCCGGCCGCGGCGGCGACCGCACCATCAACATCACGCGGTGCTACTGACGAATAGCTCGTTCACAAAAACAAAAGAGGCCGCCCGCAAGGCCGGCCTCTCGTATTTTGGCAGACGCTCGGCGCGCGGCTGACAGCCGGTCAGGAATCCTCGCCCTTCAGATGACCGACGTGCTTCTGGGTGTAGAGCTCAAGGCCGATGCGCTTGATCAGGTCGAGCTGGGTCTCGAGGAAGTCGATGTGCTCTTCCTCGTCCTTCATCAGCTGCTCGAACAGGTCGCGGCTGACATAGTCCTTGACGCCATGGCAGTAGGTCGCCGCCTCCTGGTAGAGCGTGCGCGCGCCGATCTCGGCGGCGAGGTCACACTCGATGATCTCCTTGACGTCCTGGCCGATCTTCAGGGGATCGAGCACCTGCAGGTTCGGGAAGCCGTCGAGGAACAGGATGCGATCGACGAATTTGTCGGCGTGCTCCATCTCCTCGATGGACTCCTTGCGCCAGACCTTGGCCATCTCCAGGAGGCCCCAATTGTTGAGCATCCGGTAGTGCAGCCAGTACTGATTGATGGCGGTCAGTTCGCTGCGCAGCCCCTTGTTCAGATAATCGATGACCTTCGGGTCGCCTTGCATGATCCACTCCACCTGTCGCGGCCAACCTTGGCCGGCGCTAAACTTAGAACGCTTCTAAAACAGATTATCGGCAAGAGCAACTCTTCGCAGAAGCAGCGCGTGGATAACCGGATTCGAAGGATTAGCGCAGCGTCTTCCAGCGAAACGGAAGCCGGTTCGCCGTCAGGAAGCGCGTCGAAACGAGAAGCGTTAGCAGGCCGCGAGCGCGAATTCTGCCGGCTCGGCGTCCTCGTTGGCGGCGTGCGGATGGCCGCTGTGGGGGCAGCCGGAGCAGCAGGCCTTGGCGCAGGGACCGAGCGCCTCGTCGATGATCGCCTTGATGGTGCGCGCGCAGCGGCCGCATTCGGCATTGCAGCCGAGGCAGCCGTACACCTGCTTGGCATTTCGAGTCACGGACCCACCGCCATTGACGGCATTGCGGACATCGTGGTCGCTAAGGACGTTACAGGAACAGACAATCATCGGAGAAAGGCGGGGTCCAACGGTGATGCTTGGCAATATGGATATTGTCGGCTCCCGCGGGATGCAAAAGGAAAAAGCGGTTTTTGTAGCAATTCCAAACTGATGCGGGATTCATATTGGAATGAGTCTAAATCGGTCGGACGTCAGGAATCCGACACCCGCCGGGTGGCTGACGGCCAATAACCGCTGCCTTCGCCACCGGCCCCCATGAGTAGGCGCCTCGCCGCGGCGCTATCGGGCTTGTGCGCTGCAAGATATTGCAAAAACTGCAAGCATTTGGTCGCGAATGCGGCAGCGTCGTTCATTGATCATTCAAGCTGAATATGGAACCCTCCGGCGAGACAGATCGCCAATGCACGCTGTCCCTGCTGCCGCGAGAAAGGTGAGGCCATGAAGAAGACATTGCTGGCGCTTTGCGCCGTCGCCGCTGTGGCGGCTTCGACTGTGGCGGTGCCCGCCCCCGCCCAGGCACAACGCGGTGTCGCCGCCGGCGTCGCTGCGGGATTAATCGGTGGCGCCATTGTCGGTGGCGCGATCGCATCGCAGAACCGCTATTACGGTCCCGGATACGGCTACTATGCGCCCGGTCCGGCCTATGTCGCCGAACCCGGCTACGGCCCCGACTGCTTCTGGCAGCGCCAGCGGTTCTGGGACGGCTACACTTGGCGTGTTCGCAGCGTCCGCGTTTGCGATTGATCGCCGTTCATCTCGATTAAATCGAACCAGATGTCCCGGAAGACCGACTGTTTCTCCGGGACATCTGCTGCAGATGGCCAGAAAAAACCGCTTTTCTGCGCGATCAGCCTGCGGACGTTTACTTTCGGTTGACTGTTCTGCGCTGTTTAGCAAGACAGCAGTTCGAGATCAGCGTGTGAGTCACCTCAACCCGGCGCCGAACCACGGCGCCACCATCTTCCAGGAGAGCCAAAGACATGAAGAAGACTTTAGCTGCCCTTGTCGCCGTTACCACGATTGCCGGTTCGCTGGCCGTTGCTCCGGCTGCCAAGGCTGGTGACGGCGGCGCCGTCGCGGCCGGCGTTGCCGGCGGCCTGATCGGCGGCGCCCTGCTGGGCGGCGCTATCGCAGGCGCTCGCCCCGCCCCGGTCTATGTCGCACCGGCGCCGGTTTACGTCGAAGAGGCCCCGTGCCGCATGGTTCGTGAGCGCTTCTGGGACGGCTACGGCTGGCGCTTCCGTCGCATCCAGGTTTGCGACTGATCGACCGACACGTTTTCAGCATCACATTCGAAAACCCGGCCTCGCGGCCGGGTTTTTGCTTTTACGCCAACAGGCGGCCTTGCGAGCCAGCCCGATCAGCGCTGCCCGTTCATCGCGCGCAGCACCGCCTCGCTCGGCCAGCAATCAACCTTCAGCCCGGCCTGCTTCTGATAGGCGCCGAGCGCCGCGCGGGTCTGCATCCCGGCCTTGCCGTCGAGCTTGTCCTTGTAGAGACCGATCTTCGTCAGCTGCTGCTGCATCGCCTCGACATCGGCGGAGCGCAGCTGCTTCGACGCCGACCATGGCGTCGCGAATGGCTGCGGGCTCGTCATGCGGTCGGCGAGGTGGCCGACGAACAGCACGTAGAGATCGGAGAAATTGTATTCCTTGATCACGAAGTAGTTCGGCGTGGTCAGGAAGGCCGGACCGTAGCTGCCTTCCGGCAGCAGCAGCGACGCCGATTGCGCCTGCTCGGCGGCGCTGAGCTTCTGCCCGCGCACCGGCACGAAGCCGGCGCGCAGCCACTGGCTGATCGGCTTCGTCACTTCAGGCACGCCCATCGTGCAGTCGGCATTGGCCGGCGCCTGCACCTCATAGGCCCAGCGCACGCCGGGCTGCCAACCCTTGTTGACCAGCTGCTGCGCGGCGGAGGCGAGCGCGTCCGGCACCGAATGCCAGATGTCGACGCGGCCGTCGCCGTCGAGATCGACGCCGTGCTTGTAATATTCCGACGGCAGAAACTGGGTGTAGCCGGTCGCTCCCGCCCACGATGAGCGCATCTCCTTGCGCGTCACCGCGCCCTCGCCGAGGATCTTCAGCGCCAGGATGAACTCGGTGCGGTACTGATCCTTGCGACGGCCGACATAGGCCTGCGTCGCCACCACGCGCAGCGTGTCGTAGGGCAGCGAATAGCGCCCGTAATCGGTCTCGCGGCCCCAGATCGCCAGCACGACGGTGGCCGGGACGCCGAACCGCTTCTCGATCGCATCAAGCGAGGAGCGATACTTCTGCAACAGCCGCTGCCCCTCAGCGGCGAGCCGCGCGATCGAGGCTTCCCTGATGTAATCGGCCGGCACCTGCACGAACTCGGCCTGCGCCGGTGCGCCGGTCTTCGGACGTCCGGGCAGGATCAGGTCGGGCAGCTTGTAGTCGGGCTCGATCGAGCGCGTCTCGCGATCGAAGGTTTCGCGCGACACGCCGGCGGCCTTGGCCTCCGGCCACAGCGAGGCGATGAATTGGGTGAACGCGGCATCGGCGGCGCGCGCGGGTGAGACGACGGATGCAAGCAGGAGCCCGAGGGCAAGCGCGCGGAGGAATGTCAAATCCAACAACCTGTTCACGCAGCGGTCCAATGGGCGCGGCATCAGGCCAACGCCCGCGATATCAGTGTCGTGAGCCTTACCACGACACCGGATTGCTGTGAACCTTGGCGGCCGCGCTCAATGCGCGGCCTGCTTGGCGCCCTCGATCGAGTCGTTCGACAGCTTGTCGACGATGGCGATGCCGATGGCCGACAGGATGAAGACGCAGTGGATGATGGTCTGCCACATCACGCCGGTCTCAGTGTAGTTGCCCTTGCCTGACGACAGCGCGCCGGCCTCGATGAAGGTGCGCAGCAAATGGATCGAGGAGATGCCGATGATGGCCATCGCCAGCTTGATCTTCAGCACGCTGGCATTGACGTGGCTCAGCCATTCCGGCTCGTCCGGATGGCCCTGCAGATTGAGGCGCGAGACGAAGGTCTCGTAGCCGCCAACGATCACCATCACCAACAGGTTCGAGATCATGACGACGTCGATCAGGCCGAGAACGGCCAGCATGATCTGCTGCTCGCTGAAATCGAAGGCATGGGCGAACAGGTGCCATAGTTCCTTGAGGAACAGCACGACATAGACGCCCTGGGCGATGATCAGGCCGACATAGAGTGGCAATTGCAGCCAGCGCGATCCGAAGATCAGCATGGGAACGGGACGCAGCGACCGGCCCTTCGCGGGGGCGCGCGCCTCAGAAAGTGCGGACATGGTGGAGTGCTCGCAGGATTGAAAATTGCGGAGCGCTCTATCTACGCAATCCCGCGCGCTTGAAAAGCGACAACTGGCCGCACATTGCGCCGCGATGCCGTCACGATCCTGCCAACGAAGAACGGTCGAGCGCGGCGAGATGCCGCGTTCGACCGTTCATACTGGTCAGCGCGTCAGCTTCTTGTACTTCACGCGATGCGGAATGATGCTGTCCTGGCCGAGCCGGCGCATCTTGTCCTTTTCGTAATCCTGGAAGTTGCCCTCGAACCATTCGACATGGCTGTCGCCCTCGAAGGCCAGGATGTGGGTCGCGATGCGGTCGAGGAACCAGCGGTCATGGCTGATAATGACGGCGCAACCGGCGAAATCCTCGAGCGCCTCTTCCAGCGCGCGCAGCGTGTCGACGTCGAGGTCGTTGGTCGGTTCGTCGAGCAGCAGCACGTTGGCGCCCGACTTCAGCATCTTGGCGAGATGCACGCGATTGCGCTCACCGCCTGACAACGCGCCGACCTTCTTCTGCTGGTCAGCGCCCTTGAAGTTGAACGCCGAGCAGTAGCCGCGCGAATTGACTTCCTTCTTTCCGAGCAGGATCAGCTCGTTGCCCCCGGAGATCTCCTCCCACACCGTCTTGTTGCCCTCGAGCGCGTCGCGCGACTGGTCGACATAGCCGAGATGCACGGTCTCGCCGACCGTGATGGTGCCCTTGTCCGGCGTCTCCTGCTCGGTGATCATCTTGAACAGCGTGGTCTTGCCGGCGCCGTTGGCACCGATCACGCCGACGATGCCGCCGGGCGGCAGCTTGAAGGTGAGATCGTCGATCAGCAGGCGATCGCCAAATCCCTTGCTGAGACCTTCGAAGTCGACGACGTTGGCGCCGAGCCGCTCGGCGACCGGAATGATGATCTGCGCTGTCTGGGTCTGCTTCTCGCTCGCCTTCTTGAGCAGATCCTCATAGCGCTGGTAGCGCGCCTTCGACTTGGCCTGGCGCGCCTTCGGCGAGGACGCCACCCATTCCTGCTCGCGGGCCAGCGTCTTCTGGTGCGCGGCGTCCTCGCGGCCTTCCTGCTCGAGTCGCTTCTGCTTCTGCACCAGCCAGGACGAGTAATTGCCCTCGTACGGGATGCCGCGGCCGCGGTCGAGTTCGAGGATCCAGCCCGTGACGTTGTCGAGGAAGTAGCGGTCGTGGGTCACGATCAGGATCGCGCCGGGATAGTTGCGCAGATGGCCTTCCAGCCACGACACCGATTCGGCGTCGAGATGGTTGGTCGGCTCGTCCAGCAGCAGCAATTCCGGCTGGTCGAGCAGTAGGCGGCACAGCGCCACGCGGCGGCGTTCACCGCCGGACAGTTTTGTGACATCGGCATCGTCGGGCGGGCAGCGCAGCGCGTCCATCGCCTGGTCGACCTTGCTGTCGAGATCCCACAGGCCCTGGGCCTCGATCTCGTCCTGCAGCTTGGTCATCTCGTCGGCGGTCTCGTCCGAATAGTTGACCGCAAGCTCGTTGTAGCGGTCGAGGATCGCCTTCTGCTTGGCGACGCCCTGCATGACGTTCTCACGAACGTTGAGTGCCGGATCGAGGTGCGGCTCCTGCTCGAGATAGCCGACGCGGGCGCCCTCGGCGACCCAGGCCTCGCCGTTATACTCCTTGTCGAGGCCGGCCATGATCTTGAGCAGCGTCGACTTGCCCGAGCCGTTGACGCCGAGCACGCCGATCTTGGCGTCCGGGTAGAAGCTCAGATGGATGTTATCGAGCACCTTGCGGGTCGGGTACGCCTTGGTCAGACCCTGCATGAAATAGATGAACTGGCGAGCCATCCGCTGTCCCTGGAATTGATCCGATTTGTGGAAATTTTGCTGCCGCCGATGTAACGGCCGGCCCCCGAAAGCGCAACCGCGGGACCTCTGTTTTCCGTCCGTTCACCACGTTTCGCGGCTTCACCACGGATGATTACGGGTTCGACGTCATGTGTGCGCCGAATCACGACAATTGAAACCATCTTTTAATAAATCAGGCCAAAACTCGTTCTCAACGTCGAAAAACGGCGATTTTCGCGGCAGAACCGCGGCCAAAACAGTTGAGGCCACGTCATGGCTACCATCATTTCAGCACCCCTTCCGCGCCCGACGACCAAAGGCGAGGCGACGCTGTTCGCCGAATTCCGCGCCTTTTGGCGCGCCTTCGTCGCCAAGGCTTTCAATCCCTACCGGCCGGAACTGCACTATATGCGCGGCCCGGGTCCGGCCTGCCGTGCCAAGCAGATGGCGCTGTCGCCGGCGGTCCGCTCGATGCTCGCCGATATCCGCGCCACGAAGAAGCCGTCGCCGCGCGTGTGACAATCGCCGCTTTTTGAAACCGCGGCCGCTTGCGCGCCTGCCGATTGCGCGCGACCATGACGGGTATCCCGACGGTTGATCTCCCGCCGTCGTCCTCACCCTGAATGGACCTCCCCGATGACGCGGCTCCGCTGTGCAATCCTCGACGACTATTTTGACATCGCGCTTTCGGTGGCCGACTGGCCGAAGGTCAAGGACCGGGTCGACGTCACCGTGTTCGACAAGCCGTTCGCGAGCGAGGCGGAAGCGGCGACGAAGCTGAAGGATTTCGAGATCATCTGCGCGATGCGCGAGCGCACCCCGTTCCCGAAGAGCCTGCTCGACGCGCTGCCCAGGCTGCAGCTCCTGATCACGTCAGGCATGCGCAACGCGGCGATCGACATGGAGGCCGCCAAGAACCGCAAGGTGGTGTTGTGCGGCACCCAATATAGCCGCGATCCCACCGCGCCGCTGACCATGGGCCTGATCCTGGAACTGACGCGCGGCATCGGCCGCGAGAATGCGCGCATGCACGCCGGCGAGGCCTGGCAGACCTTTGCCGGTACCGAGATCGAGGGCAAGACGCTCGGCATCATCGGCCTCGGCAAGCTCGGCAGCAAGGTCGCCGGCATGGCCAAGGTGTTCGGCATGAACGTCATCGCCTGGAGTCCCAATCTGACGCCCGAGAAGTGCAAGGGGGCCGGCGTCGGCTATGCCAGCAAGGACGAGCTGTTCGCGACATCAGACATCATCACCATCCATGTCGTGCTGAGCCCGCGCTCGCGCGGACTGGTCGGCGCCGCCGATCTCGCCCGCATGAAGCCATCGGCCTATCTCGTCAACACCGCGCGCGGGCCGATCGTCGATGAGGACGCCCTGTTCGCGGCGCTGCGCGACAAGACGATCGCCGGCGCCGGCATCGACGTGTTCTCGGTCGAGCCGCTGCCGTCGGATCACCCGCTGCGCAAGCTCGACAACGTCGTGATCACGCCGCATCTCGGCTACGCGACGCGCGAGAGCCTGCAGGCGCATTATCAGCAGATGGTCGAGTGCATCGATGCCTTCACCAAGGGCAACGAGCCGCCGCGGCGCCTGGCCTGACAGCGGCATTCACTGCGGCTAGCCGAGCCAGCGGAACGCGCGTTCGAGCTCGGCGCGGCCGTCCCGGTCGTACCAGCGCCCGTGGGCGAGAATGATCCGCTCCGGATCCCATTCGATCATGCGGTCGACGGCGGCCTTCATCGCGTCCCTGTCCTGCAGGAAGGTCGAGCGCAGATCGGTTGGCGTGCTGCCGTCGGGATCGCGCACGCCGCCGAGCCAGATCAGGAACCGCATCAACGGCGAGCGGACTCGTCCGGCCTCAAAATTCTCGATCAGGTCCGTCAGCAGCAATGTCCGCGACGGCAGATGGAAGAACACGACCTCCGTCATGTAGCTGCCTGCCACCGGCAGCGTCGCGATCCACTCATCCCAGGGATAGCCGGATGATCGTTCCAGTGGCTCGCCTTCGAAGGTCAGCCGATTGTCCGCCTGTTGCTTGATCCCGGGCGCAAGGAAGATGCGCGCGTCGGGATAGGCAGCATTCCATTGCGGAATCCACCAGTAATGCAGACGGTTCGGACCGATGATCCAGCGCGGTACGCCCAGCTCAACGATTGCGGCCTTGAGCTCGGCCAGCAATGGTGTCGGCGAGTGAATGAACAGCCGCCCACCCGGCAGACGAACTATCGTCGCGCGCGTTGGAAACGGCATCTTGAACCAGCGCGGACCGAACCGGATGATCGGACCATCGATCATCCATACGTCATCGGCGACAGGCTTTGGCGCATTCAGCGGCGGATAGGTCTCGCAGACGTCCTGCATCGCATTGCTTCCCAAGCTGCAACGTCGAAATGCGCGGCTTGTTGCAACAAAAAAAGGCGCGCTGTTCGCGCGCCTTTTTCAATGATGAACTTGCCGGTTGGCCTAGCGCACCGTCACCGGTGCGGGCAGCGGCTGCACCGTGGTCGGCTGCGTGCCGGGCAGCGGCGCGGCCGCCTGAGCCTGGGCCGCAGAGGGAGCCATCGGGTTCGCGGGCGCGGCAGAAGCCGTCGCCGTTCCCGGCGGCGGACCACCGGGCAGCACAACCACGCGGGTGCCGACCTTGGCACGCTCGAACAGGTCGGAGACGTCCTCGTTCAGCATGCCGATGCAGCCCGACGAGACGAACTTGCCGATGGTCGACGGCTGGTTGGTGCCGTGAATACGGTACACGGTCGAGCCGAGATACATCGCGCGGGCGCCGAGCGGGTTGCCGGGTCCGCCGGCCATGAAGCGCGGCAGATAGGGCTGACGCTCGATCATCTCGGTCGGCGGATGCCAATCCGGCCACTCGGCCTTACGGGTGATCTTCTGCACGCCGGTCCAGGTGAAGCCGTCGCGGCCGACACGGACGCCGTAACGGATCGCCCGGCCGTTGCCCAGGATGTAATAGAGGTAGGTGTTCGACGTATCGACAACGATCGTGCCTGCCGGCTCCTTGGTCGCGAACGACACTTCCTGGCGACGCAGTTTCGGCGGCAGTTGCGCCGGGGCGTCTTCTGGCTGCTCGTCCGGCGGCAGCGCCGCGATCTGCACCGGCTTGCCGTTGGCATCAACCGGCGCCTGCTGCTGCGGCACGGCTCCGGTAACGCCCTCGGGCGGACGCATGCCGCCGCGGTCGTCGCCGTAGGAAACACCGGCGGCCGGAACGCCATTGTCGCGATTGGCTTGTTGCGCACCCACACGATCGCCGTAGATCACCGGCGGCGGCCCCATCGGACGGCCATAGCGGGGATCATCGGGCGACATCACTGGCCCAGTCGGCGCGCCACGGTCGGAATAGACCGGAGGAGCATTCATCGGGCGGCCATAGCGCGGATCGTCCGGCGACATCACCGGACCGGTCGGCGCGCCACGATCGGAATAGGCGGGCGCATTCGCCGGACGGCCATAGCGCGGGTCGTTCGGCGACAGCACCGGGCCGGGCGGCGGCAATGCAGCCGAATCCTGCCCGTCATCGTCATTGAGTGCGTCGAAATCCGGTATGCTGCCTTGGGGGTAGGGCTGGGGCGCCGTCGAATAGGCGGTGCCTTGGGGCGCCGGATAACCCTGCTGCGCATGCGCAAGCGAGGTTCCTGCCACGCCGAGAGCCGCGGCAGCGCAAATCGTCAGAATGCGGTTGATCATCATTGCTCTGTTATAGTCCCCAAGCCACACCGGACTGTTAACGGCCCAATGCAGGAAGATAGCGGCGCATTCAAGACAAATCCGCGAAACCCGGGCTATTCCGGGCCTTTTGTGATTTCGCGTCAACGCTGCGGCAAAGATGTCTCACGGGTCGGGAATGTTTGTCCACGTGGCCAAAGTCATCAATCACCCGCATTTTGTAACAAACAGTCCCGGGACGTTGCGATATCTTCGAATCGGCCTGATTCGCGCTCGCGACGCCGGCTTTCTTGTGTGGTCACCGCGTTCCCTCGACATCGAAGACCCTCCCGCAGAAGGGGGAACCCGCGCCCATGCTCCCCGGCCTTCGTTTTCTGTTCGCCGCGGTCGTGCTGGCGACTTCGCTTCTGGTGTTCGGGTTAGGGGCAGCCGCGCTGTTCCGCGCGGCGCATGAAGAGTTCGCCAGCATTCCGGCCCGCCGGGCGCCGCCGCCCGAGCCGCAATTCGCGCAGCAGCCCGAGACCCCGCCGGTGCTTGCCATGGTGCGGGTCGATCCGCCCGCCGCCGACAAGGTGACGACCGATACGCCGGCAGCCCCGTCCGAGCCGGCCGCTCCCGCTGAGATCGCCGCCCCTGCAGCCGAGCCGGAGAAGGTCGCCGCCGTGACGGCGGATGATCCGGTCCCACCCGCTCCGCCGAAGCCGGAGGCCCAAGCCACGGGGACCCCGGCGCCGGCCCAATCCGCCGACACTGCGGCTCAGACTCCGACCGCAGATCCCTCGGCGGCATCGGAGCCGACGCCCGCTGCCGCCGAAGCCGCACCGGCAGCTACGGAGGCCAAGGTCGCCGCCGTCGCCGATCCGCCTGCCCCCAGCGAGCCCGCGCTTCCGCCGCCGGCACCCGCAATGGCAGCGCCGGAGCCCGCCCCGCCGCCATCACCCGAGGCGATCGCGGCCGCGACCAAGATCGCAACGCTGGGTGGGCCCGAAGTTGTTGTCGAAGTGCCGGTAGCGCCGAAGGCCGCTGAGGCGAAGAAGCCGGAGCGCAGCGCGGTCAGCAAGCCGGCACATCGCAAGGAGCGGCGGCGGATTGTCCGCGCGCCGCCGGTTCGGCAGGTCGTTCAGCAGCAGCAGCTCGATCCGTTCGGCCAGCCGACCCTGGTGCCGCTCACCCGGCGCTAGCAAGCAGGAACGACCTGTCAGGCCGGCCCCGTTGCGATCGGCGGGCCGCTCGCCTGCCCCCATTCCGACCACGAGCCGTCATAGAGCGCGCTCTCGGTGACGCCGAGCCGGTAGAGCGCAAGCGTCAGCACGCCGGCCGAGACGCCGGACCCGCAGCTCGTGACGATGGGCGCATCGAGCTTCACGCCGGCGCCCACGAACGACTTGCGCAGGTCATCGAGCGGCTTCATCTCGCCGGTCGCGGCATCGAACAATTGGTTGTAGGGCACGTTGCGGGCGCCTGGGATGTGGCCGGCGCGGATGCCCGGACGCGGCTCCGGCGCGCGGCCTTCGAAGCGGTCGGCGGCGCGCGCATCGATCACCTGCTCGGCACGGCTTTCGACATTGGCGATCATCTGCTCGATGCTGCGCACGCGCTGCGGATCGTAGCTCGCCTTGAAGGTCGCAGGCTTCGGCTTCACCTCGCCGCTCTCGACCGCCCTGCCCTCGGCGCGCCACTTCTTCAAACCGCCGTTGAGAATGCGCACGTTGCGATGGCCATAGGACAGGAACATCCACCAGGCGCGCGGTGCCGCGACCCAGCCGCCGGAATCGTAGATCACCACGGTGTCGGCATTGCCGATGCCAAGCGCACCGATGTCGCGGCCGAACTGCTCGGCGCTCGGAAACATGTGCGGCAGCGGATTGGCATGGTCGGACACCGCGTCGACATCGAAGAACACAGCACCCGGCAGATGCGCGGCGAGATAATCGTCCTTCGGCAATGGCAGCACGCCGGGCAGCTTGAAGGTCGCGTCGAGCACCTTGACGTTGGCATCGCCGAGATGCGCAGCCAGCCATTCGGTCGAAACGAGCGGATCGTCGGTCATCGTCATCTTGCGTGTTTCTCCATCGTCATTGCCGGACTTGATCCGGCAATCCATCTTGCCTTGAAGCGATGGACACGCGGGTCAAGCCCGCGTGTGACATCCTGCCTAGCCCTTCTTCTTCGGCTCCCACGCCTCGATCGGCCCGCCGGCCTCGCGCCAGGCGGCATAGCCGCCGCCCATATGCGCGACCGGCTTCAGGCCCATGTCCTTTGCGGTCTTGGCGGCGAGCGCCGAGCGCAGGCCGCCGGCGCAGTGGAAGATGAACTTCTTGTCTTCCTGGAAGATCGGCTTGGCATAGGGGCTGTTCGGATCGATCCAGAACTCCAGCATGCCGCGGGTGCAGGAGAACGCGCCGGGGATCTTGCCGTCGCGCTCGATCTCGCGGGGATCGCGGATGTCGACGATGACGACGTCGTTCTTGCCGATCAGCGTGATCGCGTCGGCCGCGCTGATGGTCTCGATCTCGGCATTGGCCTCGTCGATCATCACCTTGATGCCGCGGTGGATGTTCTGGGGCATGGGGCTCTCCCTGGCTTTTCTTGATCGTCATTCTGGGGCGATGCGGCAGCATCGAACCCGGAATGACGATCGAATTTCATCAACTCGAGATTCCGGATCGATCCCATGGACCGTCCGGAATGACGGGATTGGTTACCGCACCAACTCCCGCATCGCGTTCTCCAGACCTTCGATCGTGATCGGATACATGCGTTCGGAGAACAGGCGGCGGATGATGGTGGTCGATTCCGAATAGTCCCAGTGCTTCTGCGCCACCGGATTGAGCCACACCGCGTGCGGATAGGTGCGGATGATTCGATCGAGCCAGACCGAGCCGGCCTCTTCATTGACATGCTCGACCGAGCCGCCGGGAACCATGATCTCGTAAGGCGACATCGAGGCGTCGCCCACGAACACCACCTTGTAGTCGTGCGGATATTTGTGCAGCACGTCCCAGGTCGGCGTGCGATCGGTGAAGCGCCGCTTGTTCTGCTTCCAGACGCCTTCATAGAGGCAGTTGTGGAAGTAGAAATACTCCATGTGCTTGAATTCGCTCTTGGCGGCCGAGAACAGTTCCTCGACCTGCTCGATATGCGAATCCATCGAGCCGCCGATATCGAAGAACACCAGCACCTTGACCGCGTTGCGCCGCTCGGGGCGCATGTGCACGTCGAGATAGCCGTGGTTGGCGGTCTCCTTGATCGTGGTGTCGAGGTCGAGCTCGTCTGGCGCGCCGGTGCGCGCGAACTTGCGCAGCCGCCGCAGCGCCACCTTGATGTTGCGGATGCCGAGCTCGACATTGCCGTCGAGATCCTTGAACTCGCGCTTGTCCCACACCTTCACGGCGCGGTTGTTGCGGTTCTTCTCCTGCCCGATCCGCACGCCCTCGGGATTATAGCCATGGGCGCCGAACGGCGAGGTGCCGGCGGTGCCGATCCACTTGCTGCCGCCCTGGTGGCGGCCCTTCTGTTCCTCGAGCCGCTTCTTCAGGGTCTCCATGAGCTTGTCCCAGCCCATGGCCTCGATCTGCTTCTTCTCTTCCTCGGTGAGATATTTCTCGGCGAGCTTCTTCAGCCACTCCTCGGGGATCTCCGCCTTGCCCATGGCGTCGAGCAGGCTCTCGAGCCCCTTGAACACGGTGCCGAACACGCGGTCGAACTTGTCGAGATTGCGTTCGTCCTTCACCAGCGCGGCGCGCGACAAATAGTAGAAGTTCTCGACCGTCTGCTCGGCGAGATCGGCGTCAAGCGCTTCCATCAAGGTCAGATATTCCCGTAGCGTCACGGGGACCTGGGCGTCGCGCAGCGATGTGAAAAACTGCAGGAACATACCCACCTAGATCGCCCGCTGGGCCGGTGGCGTCAAGGGCCCCCGGCCGTGCTTCATCCCGAGATCAGCCATCCACTTTCACCGGGTTACCTCCGCCGCCGTCGGTCCGTGGCGGCGCCCGCGCCATCGCGGCAAGGTCGCGCCACGCCGGCGATCATTCCGCAGAGCGGAAAGATGATGCATGACATTCCATGCGGAAGCCCACATCGGTACCGCTGCGCTGCGGAATCCGCGCTAGACCGCCCGGCTTTTTCAATTAGAATTGTAGCGGACAAGATATCGGAGAGGACATGCGACCGCTGCGAGAGCGGTCGTTTCGTGTGGGGGCCCGGGCCGCCGACGAACGAAGCAAGGCAAACAGATAGATGAAATTCACGGGTACCAAGGACTACGTCGCCACCGATGACCTCAAGGTCGCCGTCAATGCCGCCATCGTGCTCGAGCGCCCGCTGCTGGTGAAGGGCGAGCCCGGCACCGGCAAGACCGTACTGGCCGAGGAAGTCGCCAAGGCGATCGACGCGCCGCTTTTGACCTGGCACATCAAGTCGACCACCAAGGCGCAGCAGGGCCTCTACGAATACGATGCCGTCTCGCGACTGCGCGACAGCCAGCTCGGCGACGCCCGCGTGTCCGACATCAAGAACTACATCAAGCGCGGCAAGCTGTGGGAGGCCTTCACCAACGAGAAGCGCCCGGTGCTGCTGATCGACGAGATCGACAAGGCCGACATCGAATTCCCCAACGATCTGCTGCTCGAACTCGACCGCATGGAATTCCACGTCTACGAGACCGGCGAGACCATCAAGGCGAAGCTGCGCCCGATCGTGATGATCACGTCGAACAACGAGAAGGAACTGCCGGACGCCTTCCTGCGCCGCTGCTTCTTCCACTACATCAAGTTCCCCGACAACGAGACGATGGGCAAGATCGTCGACGTGCATTTCCCCGGTATCAAGAAGCGCCTGGTGGAAGAGGCGCTGCGGATCTTCTTCGAAGTCCGCGAGGTGCCGGGCCTGAAGAAGAAGCCCTCGACCTCGGAACTGCTCGACTGGCTCAAGCTGCTGTTGAACGAGGACATCACCCCCGAGATGCTGCGCGAGCGCGATCCGCGCAAGCTGATCCCGCCGCTGCATGGCGCGCTGCTCAAGAACGAGCAGGATGTGCATCTGTTCGAGCGGCTCGCTTTCCTCAGCCGCCGCGAAGTCTAGTTCCGATATCGGCAAACGCCGGGGCGATGGCTCCGGCGTTTTGCTTCTGCAGCTCAACAAACAAGCCAACAAGCAAGAAGACCAGGGAAGATGAACGTCCAAACCCAGATCCGGGCCGCCGAGCCCGTCACGACAGAGCACTTCGACGTCCTGATCGCAGGCGCCGGCATCTCCGGCATCGGCGCCGCCTACCACCTCACCACGCAATGCCCCGGCACCAGCTTCGTGGTGCTGGAGACGCAGAAGACTTTTGGCGGTACCTGGTCCACCCACCGCTATCCCGGCATCCGCTCCGACAGCGACCTGCACACCTTCGGCTATCGCTTCAAGCCGTGGACCAGCGCGCCGATCGCGACCGCGGCCGAGATCCTGAAGTACATGGGCGAGGTGATCGAGGAGAACGACATCGCCCGTCACATCCGCTATCGCCACACCATCACCGCGGCGAAGTGGTCGAACGAAACCAATCTCTGGACCATCGATGCGACGCGCATCGACACCGGCGAGCGGCTGCGCTTCACCACCAACTTCTTCTGGATGTGCCAGGGCTATTATCGCCACGACGCGGGCTATACGCCCGAATGGACCGACATGGCGAAGTTCAAGGGCACCGTCGTGCATCCGCAGACCTGGCCCGACGACCTCGACTACAAGGGCAAGCGCGTGGTCGTGATCGGCTCCGGCGCCACCGCCGCGACCCTGATCCCGGCGATGGCCAAGGACGCCGGCCATGTCACCATGCTGCAGCGTTCGCCGACCTATTTCCGCACCGGCCGCAACGCCATCGAGATCGCCGAGGAGCTGCGCAGGCTGCAGGTCGACGAGCACTGGATCCACGAGATCACCCGCCGCAAGATACTGTTCGAGCAGGACGCCTTCACCAGGCGGACCTTCGCCGAGCCCGAGGGCGCCAAGAAGGACCTGCTGGCGGCGGTCGAAGCCGTCCTCGGCAAGGACTACGACATTGCCACCCACTTCACGCCGAGCTACCGGCCGTGGCGGCAGCGCATCGCCTTCGTGCCGGATGCCGACCTGTTCCACGCCATCAAGGGCGGCAAGGCGTCGGTCGTCACCGACGAGATCGACCGCTTCACCGAGACGGGCATCCTGCTCAAGTCCGGCAAGCAGCTCGAGGCCGACATCATTATCACCGCGACCGGCTTCCACCTCTCCGCCAACGGCGGCATCGACTTCGAGATCGACGGCAAGCCGCTCGACTTCGCCGATACCGTGACCTATCGCGGCATGATGTTCACCGGCGTGCCGAACCTCGTCTGGGTGTTCGGCTATTTCCGCGCCAGCTGGACCTTGCGCGTCGATCTGGTCGGCGACTTCGTCTGCCGCCTGCTGCAGCACATGAAGGCGACCGGCGCGAACAAGGTGACGCCGGAACTGCGCCCCGAAGACCACAACATGCCGCTGCTGCCGTGGATCGATCCGGAGAACTTCAACCCCGGCTACATGATGCGCGGCATGCACCTCTTGCCGAAGCGCGGCGACAAGCCGGAGTGGCAGCACAACCAGGATTACTGGGCCGAGAAGGACGAATTCCCGGCGATCGACCTCAAGGACAAGGCGTTCGTCTACGGCTGAGCTCCTGATATTAGTCCCGTCATCCTGAGGAGCGCGTAGCGCGTCTCGAAGGATGCACGGCCCCACTCGGGCCGTCGTGCTTCGAGACGGCCGCTTCGCGGCCTCATCAGCATGACGGTGTTAGACACAGCGCGCTGATCAAAAAGCAACGTCGCGTACGCCTCTATTCCGTCACGCATACTCCGGCAGCTTCGCAGCCGCCTCGGGTGCCTTGCCGCGGATCATGTCGGAGGCCTTGTCGGCGATCATCAAGGTCGAGGCGTTGAGATTGGCTGAGATCATCCGCGGCATGATCGAGGCGTCGATCACGCGCAGGCCCTCCATGCCATGGACCCGAAGCTGGTCGTCGACCACCGCCCACGGCGCGTCCGCCGGTCCCATCCGGCAGGTGCAGCCGGGATGGAAGGTGGTGGTGCCGCGCTCGGTCGCGGCCGCGAGCAGTTCGTCGTCGCTCGTGACCTTCGGGCCCGGAAAGTCCTCATAGGCGTAATACGGACTGAGCGGCTCGGAGGCGAGCAGCCGGCGCGCCAGCTTCATGCCGGCGACGACGACGCGGCGGTCGATCTCCTCGGCGAGGTAGTTGGTCTGGATGATCGGCGGCGCGAAAGGATCGGCGGAGCGGATCCGGACATAGCCGCGGCTCTCCGGCCGCTGCTGCCATGACGCCACCGTCATGCCGGGCTCGTCCTCGAGCTGGCCCTGCACGCCTTCCTTGTAGCTCGCCGGCGTGAAGGTGAGCTGCAGATCGGAGCTCTCGGTGGTCTCGCCGGAATGCCAGAAGCAGTAGACCATGGTAGGCGACAGCGACAGCAGGCCGCGCCGCGTCGTCGCCCATTTGATCGCCTCGCCCCACAGGCTGAAGCCGCGGCGAAGCTCGTTGATGGTCCTGATGTTCTTGACCCGCGCCACCGAGCGCGGCGCGTAATGATCCTGCAAACCTTCGCCGACGCCCGGCAGCGCGTGGCGCACCTCGATGCCGTGCGCCTGCAACAGCTCGGGCGCGCCGACGCCGGAGAGCTGCAACAGCTGCGGCGAGTTGTAGGCGCCGCCGGAGAGGATGACCTCCTTGGTGGCGCGGATCTCCAGGGGATCGCCGTGCTTGCCGCCGCGGTTGTAGCGCACGCCGACCGCGCGCTTGTCCTCGAAGATGATGCCGGTGACATGCGCATGCGTGCGCACATCGACATTGGGCCGCCGCCGTGCCGGATGCAGGAACGCGGTCGCGGCGCTGACCCGGCGGCCGTTTAGGATGGTGCGCTGGCAGTACGACACGCCTTCCTGTATCTGGCCGTTGTAATCAGGATTGCGCGGAATGCCGAGGCTGACCGCGCCTGCCATGAAGGCCTCGCAGAGTGGATCCTGCCAGTCCATGGTGGTGACGGTGAGGTTGCCGTCGCGGCCGCGATAGGTGTCGTCGCCCTCGCCGATCCGCCTCTCCATGCGCCGGAAATAGGGCAGCACGTCAGGATAGCCCCAGCCGCGATTGCCGAGCTGCGCCCAGGTGTCGAAATCCTGGCGCTGGCCGCGATTATAAATGTGGCCGTTGATCGAGGACGAGCCGCCGAGCGTCTTGCCGCGCGGCGCATAGATGCTGCGCCCGCCGGTGTAGGGACCCACCTCCTGCTGATAGGCCCAGTTCACGCTCTTCATATGGAAGGTCTTGATGAAGCCGGCCGGCAGATGGATGTAGGGATGCCAGTCGCTCGGCCCCGCCTCGAGCACGCACACCTTGGTGCCTGCGTCTTCACTCAAGCGGTTGGTCAGCACGCTCCCGGCGGAGCCTGCGCCGATGATCACATAATCGAACGTTTCCATCGTCTCGTTTCTGGCGCCGACTATCGTGTCAGCGCGGCTTTTCGTTGAGTTGATAGGTCAGATGCGCCTTCACCGTCGGCCATTCGCTGGCGATGATGCTGTAAACCACGGTGTCGCGCAACGTGCCGTTGGACGCGATCTGATGGCTGCGCAGAATGCCGTCCTGCTTCGCACCCAGACGCTCGATGCCACGCCGGCTCTGGTGATTGAAGAAATGCGTGCGGAACTCGACCGCGATGCAATCAAGCTTCTCGAAGGCATGGGTCAGCAGTAGCAGTTTGCACTGCGTATTGACCGCGCTGCGCTGCACACGCTTGGCGTACCAGGTCGAGCCGATCTCAACGCGACGGTTCGACGTGTCGACGTTCATGTAGGTCGTCATGCCGGAAATCTTGCCGTCGGCGTCGAACACCGTGAACGGCAGCATCGATCCGGCCTTTTGCAGGCCGAGCCGGCGGTCGATCTCCTTGGCCATGTTCTCCGGCTGTGGGATCGCGGTGTACCAGAGCTTTGACAGCTCGCCGTCCTTCACCGCCTCGACCAGCCCGTCGCGATGATCGTGGGACAACGGCTCCAGCCGCGCATGCGCGCCGCGAAGGGTGACCGGTTCAAGCCAGGGCATTCGAGATCTCTCCATCTTTGTCATTCCGGGGCGATGCGCAGCATCGAACCTCAGATGCGCAATTGCGCATCGGGGAATCTCGAGATTCCGGGTCTGGCGCTTCGCACCATCCCGGAATGACGATTGCGCTTCGCGAACCGCAATCGTCATCTATTCAGAAAATTCAGCGGCAATCCCGGCCGCGGCCAGTCCATCGCGATCAGCTCGCCCTTGCCCGACAGCGTGATGTAGGCGGTCTTCAGCTCGGGGCCGCCGAAGGCGATGTTGGTGGTGACGCGGTCGCCGGTCGGCACCTGCTCGACCACGGTGCCGTCGGGCGCGATCACCGAGATGCAGCCCGACACCAGCGTCGCGACGCAGACATTGCCCGATGCCTCGACCGCGAGCGAGTCGAACATCTGGTAGCCGCCGAGGCCGGCGATCGGCTTGCCGCGCTCGCCGCGATAGATCACGTCGCGCGGCTTGACGGTGCCGGGCTCGGAAACTTCATACGCCCACAGCCGCGCGGTCGGCGTCTCCGCGATGTAGACGGTCTTCTCGTCCGGCGACAGGCCGATGCCGTTGGCTGGCAGGATGCCGTGCACGGCCTCGACGATCTCGTTCATGCCGGGCTTCAGATAATAGAACGCGCCGACATCCATGTCGCGGGCGCGGCGCTTGCCGAGGTCGGAGAACCACAGGCCACCCTGCCTGTCGAACACCAGGTCATTCGGCCCGCGCAGCGCGTGCTCGCCGCATTTCGTCACCACGGTCTCGACCTTGCCGGATTGCAGATCGACGCGCTGGATCGAGCCGCCGAGATAATCCTCGGGCTGCGGCCCCGGCATGATCATGTTGCGGGTCGGAATCCAGGAGAAGCCGCCATTGTTGCAGATGTACATCTTGCCGTCGGGACCGAGCGCCGCGCCGTTCGGGCCGCCCGGCACCTTGGCGACGATCTCCTTGCGCCCGTCGGGATAGACCCGCGTCAGCCGCTGGCCGCGGATTTCGACCAGCACGACCGAACCGTCGGGCATGACGACGGGACCTTCGGGAAACTCCAGATCGGTGGCGAGAACTCGGATATTGGCCATGGCATCCTCCCGGCTCTTTGGCTGCAGGCGGATTCCGAACGGCCCCGCACGCGCAACGTTGTTGTTTCATCCTGTTATGGCAAACGGGGTTTGGCTTGCCAAGCAATGGCCCCGCAAGGCTGCCCGGCGTTGGGGCGGGATGGGCGCGCCGCAAATGCCCCTGTCGTCCCTGCCTAGTGCGCAATTGCGCACTAGGCAGGGACGACACCGAATAGGTGGCACGGTCAGTGAGTCAAATTTCCGCGTTCTCGCGACACTGTCCGAGCTTCGCGATTCGGATAAAGCGAAATATTTTCGCGCGCGAGGATTGACAGGTTTTGCTGAGTTGCCCGTCGGGTTGTTTTGTCGCACCCCTCTCCGTCGTCATTCCCCAGTGCGCAATTGCGCGCCTCCTGGCGCGAGCCTCGGAATGACGGAGAGAGAATGGGCGCGCACTAGCTCAGCGTGCCCGCATGCACCCACCAGCCGGGGTGACCGGCGCGGAGTTGTTCGCCGGCCGCCTCGGCGTCGGCGTCGGTTCCGAACACGGCAAAGCAGGTCGCGCCCGAGCCCGACATGCGCACCAGACGAACGCCCCGGGTCTCACGCAGCGCGGACAGCACGTCACTGATGACGGGCTGGATGCGCGCCGCGGGGGCTTCGAGATCGTTGGTGCCGCGCTCCAGCGCCGCGATCCAATCGTCGATCGCGCGCCCGGCTTCCGGCCATGACGGCGCCTGCATCACGACGTCGGTGGCGCCGATCAGGAGCTCGCCATTGCGCAGGCCGAGCGCATTGAAGACGTCCCTGGTCGCAACCGGCACGCGCGGATTGACCAGCACGCACGGCATTTTCGGCAGGTCGAGCGGCAGCAGGCCTTCGCCGACGCCGGTCATGTCGCAGGCCCGCGAGGCGACGCACACCGGCACGTCGGCGCCGGTCTGCAGCGCGACCTCCATGATCCGGCTATCGTCGAGCGAGAGCTCATTGAGCCGCGCCAACAGCCGCAGCGCCGCCGCGGCGTCCGCCGAGCCGCCGCCGATGCCGGCCGCAACCGGCAGCACCTTCTCCAGCGTGAAGTGGCCGACCTCGAGGTCCGCGACGCGCTCGCCGAGCAGCCGCGCGGCCTTCAGCACCAGATTGTCAGAGGTGTCGCCGCAGGCATCGGCCAGCGGCCCCGCCATCGAAAGCGACAGCTCGGGTCCCGGCTCGAGCATCAGGCGATCGGCGCAATCGGCAAACGCGACGACGCTCTCCAAGTCGTGAAACCCGTCGACGCGCCGCCCGACAACCTTCAGCGTCAGGTTGACCTTGGCACGCCCTTCTTCAATCAGCGCCGGCACGGCGATAAACCCCTAAAAAACAAACATCGTGATGCGATTAGCGTAAATCGCCGTACGATCCTATCCCTTTGTTTGGATGGAAATTCCGCCATGACTCGTCATGCCCGGGCATAGCCGTCTGAAGGACGGCGTCGCTTCCGCTCGCCTATGACCCGGGCATCTATCAACCAAGAACGAATTTCTCGAAGGGATGGATGGCCGGGTCAAGCCCGGCCATGACGGGCAAACGTCAATGCCCGGGACATCTTGCGCGAAGATGCGCTTCGCGCTTTTGCCCGGGCATCACGGTATTTTATGAAGATGCAGCGCGACGACCGCCGCTCAGCCACCCTTGCCGTCGTCGTCCTTCTTCTTCTCGGCAGCGGCGGCGTTGGAGGTGTCATCCGGCAGGCCGTTGTCGATCTTGGCCTGGATCTTCGGCAGCTCTTCCGGCTCGGGCTTGAGGTCGCGGGCATGCGCCCACTGGAACTTGGCTTCCAGGGTGCGGCCGACGCGCCAGTAAGCGTCGCCGAGATGGTCGTTGATGGTCGGATCTTCCGGCTTCAGATCGATCGCGCGCTCGAGGTTCTTGACCGCCTCCTCGTAATTGCCGATCCGGTAATAGGCCCAGCCGAGCGAGTCCACGATGTAGCCGTCGTCGGGGCGCTGATCGACGGCACGCTTGATCATCTTCATGCCTTCGTCGAGGTTGATGCCCTGGTCGATCCAGGAATAACCGAGATAGTTCAGCACATGCGGCTGCTCGGGCTGCAGCTCGAGCGCCTTGCGCATGTCGGCCTCGGCCTTGTTCCACTGCTTGGAGCGCTCCTCGCAGATGCCTCGATAGTAATAGGTGACCCAGGCGTTCTTGTCGCCGCCGGCCGGCAGTGCGTCGATCGCCTGCGAATAGGTGGTGGCGCAGTCGGCGAACTTCTTGCGGCCGCGCTCGATATTGCCGAGCGCCAGGATCGCCTCGATGTCCTTCGGCTGATCCGATGTGACTTCCTTGAGGATCTTGATCGCCTCGTCGCTGCGGTCGGCGGCATCGAGATTGGTCGCGAGCTGGATCTGCGCGTTGCGCTTCAGCGGCGAGGACGCCGGCATCCGCTCATAGACCTTGATCGCCATCTGCGGCTTCTTCACCGATTCATAGAGATCGGCGAGCGACAGCAGCGCCAGCGGATGGTTGGGCTGCAGATAGAGCGCGAGCTGCAGATAGACCAGCGCGAGGTCCTCGCCGCCGCGGCGGGTCAGCGTCGCGCCGATGCCGTACAGCGCCTCGGCCGCGCCGGCCTGCGGTGACTCGACCAGCGGCGGCAGCTTCTTGCCGGCCTTGGTCTCCTTGATGCCTTCCAGCACCAGCGGGTGACGCGGCAGCTTCTTGTCGAAGGCCTCGTACATCGCGGTCGCGGCGGCCGCGTCCTTGTTGCGCGAGGTCCAGCGCGCATATTCGTCGACCGTGCGCAGCATCGAATCGTCGAGCTTGTAGACGCGCTCGAAGCGGGCGCCGGCATCCCTCTCCTTGCCGGACAGCTCGTAGATCATGCCGGCATGCAGGTCCTTGAAGATCGGATACCACTCGGGGCCGGTCAGCTTGTCGATCGAGGCGACCGCGGCCTTGCTGTCGCCGGCGCCATAGGCGGCCCAGGCCGACAGCAGCGTCGCGACGAGATCGGTGATCGGGCCGCGCACCGACTGGTTGATGTTGGACTGCGCGGCGGCATATTTCTTCAGCTTGAGATCGCGCACGCCGACGACGAGGCGCGCAACGCGGTTGGCCTTGTCCTGGGTGAGGATGCGGTCGGCGAGCTTGACCGCCTCCTCGATATCGCCGTCGGCAAGCGAGGAGATGAAGGCGCGGTCGAGCAGCTCGGAATTCTTCGGGTCGGTGCGCAGCGCCGAGCGGTAGAACGTCGCGGCCGAGGTCGCATCGCGCTCGACGCTGGCGTGGCGGGCGGCGAGATAGCTGCCGGCGGTGGTCAGCGACTTCAGGTCGTTCTTGGACGGGAATTGCGCGGCATTGTCGGTCGGATGGTCCGGCGTTTGCGCTGCAAGCTGCGCAGGCACGGCAAGCGCTGCGGCAGCGAGAACGGCAATCGTCAGGCGGTGGAATCGGGTGGACAGCATCACGGTCGCCTTGCTCCAGGGATTTACGCCAAGATGGATTTTACGGCCAAGATCTTGCGATCAGTCTCAAAATGCGAACCCAAGCGGCGGCATCACGGCGGGGGACAATGCCGCTTTTGGCGCTTATCCGCAAGGATCGCCCAAAGGCAACCCATGACGAATCAATTGGCAGATTAGGCCTTTAGGCCCGCCGATCCAGCCAGCCTCCGCAAGACGCTTCCACTATGGCGGTATCGTGACCGGGCCGGGCATATTCGCGCGCGGACGCAAAAAGGCGCGAGATAAGGGTGCCACGGCACCCCTTTTTGCGTCTTCCGTTGTAACCTGAAGTGCAATCCGGCCGCTCCACGCGCGGAGAGGCCAAGCGGAGGTTGCGGCAACTCGCGCGGCCGCCTCACGCAAATGTGGTCGGCCGCCTCGAGCTCACCCTGGCCTCACATTGCCTCGTAGTTCGGACCGCCGCCGCCCTCCGGCGGAACCCAGGTGATGTTGCCGTTGGGGTCCTTCACGTCGCAGGTTTTGCAGTGGACGCAGTTCTGGGCGTTGATCTGGAAGCGCGGACCCGTCGATTCCTCGACCCATTCATAAACGCCGGCCGGGCAATAGCGGTTGGACGGACCGGCGAACACGTCGTGTTCCGAGGTCTTCTGCAGATTGAGGTCGGCGACCTTGAGATGGACCGGCTGGTCCTCCTCATGGTTGGTGTTGGACAGGAACACCGACGACAGCTTGTCGAACGAGATCTTGCCGTCCGGCTTCGGATAGGCGATCGGCTGGTGCTGCTTGGACGGATCGAGCGTCTTGCGGTCCGGCTTGGCGTGCGGCTGGGTGCCGAACAGCGAGAAGCCGAGCGTGTTGCACCACATGTCGAAGCCGGAGAGCACCGTTCCGAGCATGCTGCCGAACTTCGACAGCAACGGCTTGGCATTGCGGACCTTGAACAGGTCCTTGCCGATCGCCGACGAGCGCCAGGCGTTCTCGTACTCGACGAGCTCGTCATTGGCGCGTCCGGCGCCGAGCGCGGCCGCGACATGCTCGGCGGCGAGCATGCCGGAGCCCATTGCGTTGTGGACGCCCTTGATGCGCGGCACGTTGACGAAGCCCGCCGCGCAGCCAATCAACGCGCCGCCCGGGAACGAGAGCCGGGGCACCGACTGGTAGCCGCCCTCGGTGATGGCGCGCGCGCCATAGGCGAGCCGCTTGCCGCCCTCGAACAGCTCGCGGACATCGGGATGGGTCTTGAAGCGCTGGAATTCGTCGAACGGCGACAGATAGGGATCGTTGTAGTTCAGATGCACGACGAAGCCGACCGCGACGCGGTTGTCGTCGTAATGATAGAGGAACGAGCCGCCGCCGGTCCTGTCGTTCAGCGGCCAGCCGAGCGTGTGCTGCACCCGACCCTTCTTGTGCTTCGCCGGGTCGATCTGCCAGACCTCCTTGAGGCCGATGCCGAACTTCGGCGGCTCGGAGTTGGCATCGAGATTGAACTTCGCGATCAGCTGCTTGGACAGCGAGCCGCGTGCGCCTTCGGCGAACAGCGTATATTTGCCGAGCAGCTCCATGCCGCGGGTGTAGGAATCCTTGTGGCTGCCGTCCCTGGCAATGCCCATGTCGCCGGTGGCGATGCCGCGCACCGCGCCCTTGTCGTCATAAAGCACTTCGGCCGCGGCAAAGCCCGGATAGATCTCGACGCCGAGCGCTTCCGCCTTCGGTGCCAGCCAGCGGCAGACATTGCCGAGCGAGCCGATGTAGCAGTGATGATTGTTCATCAGCGGCGGCATGATGAAGTTCGGCAGGCGGAACCAGCCTTGCGACGTCGTCCAGTAGAAGCGGTCGTCCTTGACCTGCGTCTTCAGCGGACAATCGGCGTCGTCGCGCCAATCGGGCACGAGCTTGTCGAGCCCGGCCGGATCGATCACCGCACCCGAGAGGATGTGCGCGCCGACCTCGGAGCCCTTCTCCACCACGACGATCGAGAGCTCCGGATTGAGCTGCTTCAGCCGGATCGCGGCCGACAGGCCCGACGGGCCGGCGCCGACGATGACGACGTCGAATTCCATAGACTCGCGCGGAGGAAGGTCTTCAGCATTCATGATCTTTGATCTCAGCCCATTGAGAACGCTTCTAAGCTTTTCACGGGTCGTTGTTTCCGATTTTTGGCGGAAGGACAACCATGGAATTGCGCTTCCATGGGTTTGCACGGCCCGGGTACCGCAAGAGAATAATCTTTTCCGAAAACCGCCCTCCACTTTTCTGGTCGATGCTCTAGATTGCGCCCATGATGGCCCTGCCGCCCGAGCCCACCCCTACACTGCAGCAATTGCTGGCCTTTTACCTTGAGGCCGGGGTCGATTGCGCGCTTGGCGATGCGCCGATCAACCGGCTCGAGGAGCCGGAGCCAGTTCCCGCCCCAGCCGCGCCGCGCCCATCAGTTGCACTCAATCCGCTGCGTCCGCCGCCGATGCCGTCAGTTCCGCGCAGCGAAATCACCGTGGCGCCGGATGCCGCGATCGCTTCCGCGCGCGAGGCTGCGCGGACTGCGCCGACGCTTGCAGCCCTGCGCACGCTGATGGAGAATTTCGACGGCTGCGCGTTGAAGCACACCGCAACCAGGCTGGTGTTCGCCGACGGCAATCCGCAGGCGCGCGTGATGTTCGTCGGCGAGGCGCCGGGCCGCGACGAGGACATCGAGGGCCTGCCGTTCGTCGGCCGCTCCGGCAAGCTGCTCGACCGCATGATCGCGGCGATCGGGCTCGACCGCAGCAAAGCCTATATCGCCAACGTGATCCCGTGGCGGCCGCCCGGCAACCGCACGCCGACGCCGCAGGAGACGCAGGTGTGCCTGCCCTTCATCCAGCGCCATATCGAACTCGTGAATCCCGACGTGCTGGTGACGCTCGGCAATCCCTCGACGCAGGCGCTGCTCGGCACGCGCGAGGGCATCATGCGCACGCGCGGCAAATGGATCGACTACGACACCGGCACCCGCACGATCCGCGCCGTCGCCACCTTCCATCCCGCCTATCTGCTGCGCTCGCCGTCGTACAAGCGGCTGTCGTGGCAGGATCTGCGCGCGATCGCGAAGGTGTTGCAGGTGGCGAGCGCGTAGCTTCGTAGCCCGGATGGAGCCAACGGGTCGCGCGGACGCGCGCCCGATGACAGGCTCCGCGCAATCCGGGTGGATCAGGTGGCGTAAAAGGGCGGCCCCGGATTTCGCTCCGCTTCATCCGGGCTACGGCTCCACGTCACGTCAAATCACGTCCCTTTCGGCCGCACGATCGCCCAGCCGATCCGCAGCACCGGCTGCCGTCCGTTGACCAGCCGGTCGAACGAACGCGGCACTTCCGGCACGAGGCCGGGGAAGCGCTGCGCGATGTCGGGCGGCGGCGTGCCGGCGGTGTCCTGTGCGCGCCACACCACGACGCCGCCGGTCTCGTTGAATTTTGCGACCGACAGCCACGGCGTCCGCTGCGGCGTGGCGTCGAGCAAGAGATGCGGGCGCCGGCGGTTCATCGCAATCAGGCTGGCAAGTTCGGGATCGCCGGCCACCGCGCGCAGGCGCTGGTTGGTGCGGCGCTCATAGCTGTCATCGAAGAAGCGGCCCATCGCGGCTGCCGGCAGCGAGGTGGACGCCTCCGTGGTGCTGGTCCAGGGAAGGAACAGCGCCGCCGCCAGCGCGAGCGCTGCAGGCGCCGCGACCGCCAAGGCCCAGACCGAACGCAGCAGCCGCTGCCGCCTGAGCGGGATCAGTTCGCCGGTCGCGACCACGACGGCAAGCCCGGACATCAACAGCGCCACTCCGGCGCCGCCGAAGGCGCGATCGAGATTGAACAGCGCGGAGACGAAGCTGCTCGCGATCGCCGGCGCAAACGCGAAGAAATACACGAATTGCCGCGCCAGCGGACTGACCGGCGGGCGGTTGATGATCGGGGCATCCTCGGTCTTGCCGGCGAACCAGCGCGAATTGAGGATCGCCAGCAGCGCGATCGCGGCGGTCGCCACGATCAGCCCGCCGAGCACCACGCCCCAGCGCAGCGCGCGCGCCTTGAGATCGGCGAGTGCCGGCAAGGCCGGCAGCGCCAGGACGTCGGCGCGGAGCATCCAGATCAGGTAGGGCAGCGCCAGCACGATGATGACGAGCAGCGCGTAGATCGGATCGACCGATTTGAGCATGCGCCGCCCGCGCTCGGTTGCGAGCGCAAAGCCGGTCACGAGCAGGATCATGCCGATCGCCGCCGGCGTCGTCAGCAGCAGGAGGCCGCAATCGATCGACCAGGCGAACCAGGCGCTGCGCCGGTTCTGCCCGATCAGTTGCCAGGAATGCAGCAACAGCAGCGCCCAGAGCGGGCGCGCCAGGATCAGCGGACCGAACTCGACGCTTGGCGAGGAGAACACCACGACCGTCATCGACAGCAGCACTGCCAGCACGCCCTGCGGGCCACCGACGATGGAGCGCGCCAAGGCGTAGAAGGCGATGAAGGTGACGATCTCGCAGATCTGCGCCAGGAGATAGACGCCGAACACGTGATTCCCGACGGCGCGGAAGGCGATGTCGGCGAGCCAGAACGCGAGCGGCGGCCCCATGTCGGTGCCGACCTGATATTCGCGGCCGAAGGCGAGGATGGTGGCGAGGTTGCCGGGCGGACTGCCGTAGAAGATGGCCGGCAGGAACAGCCAGATCGCGGCCTGCGCCAGCACCACGATCCAGACCACGAGGCGCGGCCGGGCGCGGATCAGTTCGACAACCAGGGAGGTAAACCGCATGAAACGCCTGAAATGCCCCAGCCACCCGTATCAAGCGGCGCCATCTGATCCCGAGGTTTTTTGATAAACGGCGGCGGCGATGGAGGCAACCGGGCTGGATGTGTCCACGGTGCAAAGTCAAACATCGCTGTCATGCCCCGCGAAGGCGGTCATCCAGTACGCCGCGGCGGCCAGGCTTGAGCACAACGGTCTCTGGAATACTGGATCGCCCGGTCCCGTCTTCGCCAAGGCTTCGACGAGGCCAGGGCCCCCTGGCGCGCCGAAGCTTTAGCGGAGGCGGCGAGCCGGGCGATGACACCGAGAGTGCGGCGCCGCCGCGCTTTACGCCGCTTCGGATGCCGCGGCTTCGCTTTCGGCGTCCACCGTGAACAGGTCGGGCTCCGCCGGGACCGGGAAATGCTTCAGCCGCGCCGCGACGACGGGAGCGAAGAAGCTACGGTGATGGCTGCTGGGGCCGAGCCGGTCGAGCGCCTCGAGGTGCTCGGGGACGGCATAGCCCTTGTGCTGCTCGAAGCCGTAGCCGGGGCAATCCAGCGCCAGCGCGCACATCAGGCGGTCGCGCGTCACCTTGGCGATGATCGAGGCCGCCGCGATCGAGGCCACGATGCCGTCGCCGCCGATCACGGCGTCGCAGTCGCAGGGCGTGGCGAGCTTGTCGCGGCCGTCGACGAAGACATGCTTCGGCATTTCCGGCAGCGCATGCACCGCGCGCGCCAGCGCCCACAGCGAGGCGCGCAGGATGTTGTCGCGGTCGATCCGCGCCCGTGACGCCACCGCGACCGAGAACGCTGCTGTCGCGCAGATTTCCTCGAACAGTTCCTCGCGGCGCTCGACGGTCAGCCGCTTCGAATCATCGAGGCCCTTGGGTATCCGATTTGGGTCCAGCACCACGGCGGCGGCGACCACCGGACCCGCCAGCGGCCCGCGCCCGGCCTCGTCGCAGCCGGCGACCGGCCAGACGCCGCGCTTGATCAGCGCGCGCTCGCGCCGAAAGCTCGGCCGCGTCACCACGATGACGCGCTTGTCCGGCTTGGCCGGCTCGGCCGGCTTCTTCTTCGACGCGGTCTTTGACGTGCGATTGGACTTGTCCCGAATCATGCGGGGATCGTGATCAAGCCCGGCCCGCGGCGCAACCGGGAACCTGGCGCCCTTCCCCGTTATTCAATCCGCCACCCTAATCGGGATCGGCGCTCTAATCGGGGATTGACACCCGGCGGTCGTCGCGAACCTCAAAGCCCGGCGCGCGCACCACTTCCCAGGCGTGGCCGTCGGGATCGCCGAAATAACCGCAATAGCCGCCATAGCTGGTCGGCTGCGCGGGTTTCAGCAGCCTGGCGCCTTTCGACAGCGCGAACGCCATCACACGATCGACCTCGGCGTCGTCGTTGCAGTTCCAAGCGATCGCGACGCCGCGGAACGCTGAAGGCCGTGGCTGATCCGGCAGCCCGGCATCGGCAGCGAGCAGATGCGACGGGAACAGGCCGAGCACGGTGCCGCCGGTCTCGAAGAAGGCGACCTCCTCGCCGGTCGCGCGCATCTTCCTGGAGAAGCCGAGCGATTCATAAAAGCCGATGCTGGCGCGCATGTCGCTGACGCCCAGCGTGAGGACGGTGAAGCGTGCGGTCGCGGCGTTACTCATGTTTACCTTTCCCGTCGTTGCGAGCGAAGCGACGCAATCCATTGTTCCACATATTCGGATGCATGGATTGCTTCGTCGCTTCGCTCCTCGCAATGACGATCATCACTTTGCTGGCACCTAAAACAAGCTCAGCTGCTGCCCGCTGCGCTTCGGCTTGGCGAAGTGATCGGTGGTCAGCTTGGTCCGCCGCTTGTTGAGGCCGAGCTTTTCGCAGGCGATCTCGAAGCGGCGGCCGATCATCCAGGCCATCGGGCCGGTGCCCTTCATCCGCGTGCCCCATTGCGAGTCGTAGTCGCGGCCACCGCGCATGTCGCGGATCAGCGTGAAGACGTGACGGTAGCGATCGGGATAGTTGGCCATCAGCCATTCGCGGAACAGATCGCGCACCTCGAGCGGCAGCCGCAGCAGCACATAGCTCGCCTCCCTGGCGCCGGCATGTGCGGCGGCATCGAGGATGCGCTCGATCTCGGAATCGTTCAGCGCCGGGATCACGGGTGCGACCATCACCGTGGTCGGGATGCCGGCATCCGTGAGCCGCTTGATCGCCTCGAGCCGCTTCGGCGGGGTCGAGGCGCGCGGCTCCATGGTGCGGGCGAGTTTCGGGTCGAGCGTCGTCACCGAGAGCGCGACCTTGGCGAGATTGCGCTTGGCCATACGTGCCAGGATGTCGATGTCGCGGGTGACCAGCGCCGACTTGGTGACGATGCCGACCGGATGGCCGGCGCGCTCCAGCACCTCGAGGATGCCGCGCATGATCTTCCGGTCGCGCTCGATCGGCTGATAGGGATCGGTGTTGGTGCCGATCGCGATCATCCGCGCCTCGTAGTCCGGTGCCGCCAGCTCCCTCTCGAGCAGCGCGGGTGCGTCCGGCTTGGCGAACAGCTTCGATTCGAAGTCCAGCCCCGGCGACAGGCCGAGATAGGCGTGGGTCGGCCGCGCGAAGCAATAGACGCAGCCGTGCTCACAGCCGCGATACGGATTGATCGAGCGGTCGAAGCCGATGTCGGGCGAGTCGTTGCGGGTGATCACCTTGCGCGAGGTGTCGAGCGCCACGCTGGTCGCAAATGGCGGCAGGTCCTCGAGGCTCTGCCAGCCGTCGTCGAAGGCAACGCGCGCCTCGGCCTCGTAGCGGCCGCTGGCGTTGGACTGCGCGCCGCGGCCGCGCCGCCGCTCGCGCTCGATCGCGACCGCAAGCTCGGGAAAAGGGGAAGGTGCACCCGCCGGGTTATCGGAGGGCGCCGTTACCGGCGGGTGCTTGAGGGCATGAGAGGATGCTCGGCTCATGCTTTGAAGCTAACACAGCACGAGAACAAATCAAGAACATGAACGGAGAAATTCCACAAAACCTTGCTACAAAATTCTGCAGGCGAACAGGCTGCTTTGAATATGACAAGGTGATAACACGGCCGGAGTTTCTCCACCGTTTGAGCCATCGAAGCCTCAAAATCATGCTGAGCGTGATCATTCCAACCGACGGCGTCGAGCGCACCGCGGTCGTAACATTGGCGGCGCTGGTGCCGGGCGCGGCCGCGGGCGTCATCCGCGAAGTGCTGCTGGTCGACCGCAGCCACAGCGATGTGATGGAGCGCGTCGCCGACGTCGCCGGCTGCCGCTTCCTGCGCTTCGAGGGCACGCGCGCCGCCGCGCTTGCGGCAGGCGCGCGGCAGGCGCGGTCGCCCTGGCTGATGTTCCTGCATCCGGGCGCCGTGCTCGATGCCGGCTGGATCGAGGAAACCACCCAGTTCATCCAGATGGTGGCGGCCAGCGGCAAGGACCGCGCCGGCATCTTCCGCTACGCCCGCGCACCCTACACCGACCCGGGCCTGCGCGACGGCCTCAAATTCGTTGCCCGGATGATCACCGGACCCTCGGCCGAACAGGGCCTTTTGATCGCGCGCGAGCATTACGAGCGGATCGGCGGCTACCGGCCCGATGCCCGCCGCTCCGAGGCGCGCCTGCTGCGCCGGCTCGGCCGTTCCTCCCGCACCATGCTGCGGAGCCGGATCATGGTGGCCTGAACAAAGCGCTTGCGGATTATTTGATTCCGTCAAATAGTATGCTTGATGAAATCAAACTTCCATGACACCACGCTCGAGAGCCAGGTCGCCGCGGTCCGCGGCTTCAGCCGGTTCTATACCCGCAAGCTCGGCATCATCGAGCCGAAGCTGTTGCACTCACCATTCACGCTGCAGGAAGCGCGGATCATCTACGAGCTCGCGCACCGCGAAAATTGCACCGCAACCGATCTGGTGCGCGATCTCGACCTCGATGCCGGCTTCGTCAGCCGCACGCTGGCGGCGCTGCAAAGGCGCCAGATCGTGACGCGGAAGCCATCGAAGGCCGACAAGCGCGTCAACGAGGTGGCCCTCACCGCCAAGGGCCGCACTGCTGCCGCCGATCTCGACTGCCGCTCGCGCAGCGAGGTCGGGACGCTATTGAAGCAGATGGACGGCGACCGTCGCGCCGCGGTGGTGCGCGCCATGGGCACGATCGAGCAATCGCTGGAGCCGCCGGCCGAGAAACCGGTCGGCTTCCTGCTGCGCAGCCATCGCGTCGGCGACATGGGTTGGGTCGTCTCGCGGCAGGGACAAGCCTACGCGGAGGAGTATGGCTGGGACATTAGCTACGAGGCATTGGTGGCCGAGATCTGCGCGCAGTTTCTGCGATCGTTCGATCCGGCGCGCGAGCATTGCTGGATCGCGGAGGTCGACGGCGAGCCGGTCGGCTCGGTCTTCCTGGTCGACGGCGGCGACGGGGTCGCCAAGCTGCGCCTGCTGCTGGTGGAAGAAAAGGCGCGCGGGCTCGGCGTCGGCCGCGCACTGGTCGAGCAATGCATCCGCGCCGCGCGCGAGAAGGGTTACAAGAAGATGACGCTGTGGACCCAGAGCATCCTGGTCGCCGCGCGCGGCATCTACGCCCGTGCCGGCTTCGAGCGGGTCAAGGAAGAAAAGCACCACAGCTTTGGCGTCGACCTAGTCGGCGAGACCTGGGAGCTGGAGTTGTAGGGCTCTTTACCTCTCTTTACCCTCCGGCGTCATTCCGGGGCGATGCGCAGCATCGAACCCGGCATCTCGCGCCACAATCTCTGGATTCCGGGTTCGCGCTTCGCACGCCCCGGAATGAGGGAGGCTAAGCGCTCGCGCCTTTCGCCTTCGGGCGGCGCAGATGTTCATCCAGCCGCGGCATGATCTCGACGAAATTGCAGGGGCGCGTGCGGTAGTCGAGTTGCGCCGCCAAAATGCCGTCCCAGCCGTCGCGGCAGGCGCCGGGCGAGCCGGGCAGGCAGAAGACGAAGGTCGCGCCCGCAACGCCAGCGGTGGCGCGGCTCTGGACAGTCGACGCCCCGATCTTGGCGTGGCTCAGCATGTGGAAGGCGATCGAAAAGCCGTCCATCCGCTTCTCGAACAATGGCTCGACCGCCTCCGGCGTCACGTCGCGGCCGGTGAAGCCGGTGCCGCCGGTGGTGATGACGGCATCGACAGCGGGATCGGCGATCCAGCGCCGGATCACGGCTCTGATCGCCTCGACATCGTCGGTGACGATCTCGCGCGCCGCGAGCTTGTGGCCGGCCGCGGTGAGACGGTCGGCCAGCGTGGTGCCCGACTTGTCATCCGCCAGCGAGCGGGTGTCGGAAATCGTCAGTACCGCGATATTGAGCGGGATGAATGATTTGGATTCGTCGAGTGAGGACATTTGCACCTCTTTCCATCCCGCTGACGACATCCTGAGGTGCTCGCCTCGCGGTGCACTTGCATCACTGGGCGAGCACCTCAGGATGGGCCACGGGCTCCGTCATCCTTCGAGGCTCGCCAACAGGCGAACATATCCCGAGTGAGCGCGTTCGCGCTCATCCGGGGATGACGCTACCGGCACACGGCTACAAGCTACCGCCGAACGTGTTGCAGGCCTGCACGGTGCCCTGCTGGTAGCCCCTCATGAACCACTCCTTGCGCTGCGCGGCGGAGCCGTGGGTGAAGGAATCAGGCACCACCCTGCCCGTCGCCTGCCGCTGCAGCGTGTCGTCGCCGATCGCGTTCGCGGTGGTCAGCGCGGCGTCGATGTCGCCGGCCTCGAGGAAGCCCGGCCGCTTCTTCTCCTCGCGGTTGACCCAGACGCCGGAAAGGCAATCGGCCTGCAGCTCGACCTTGACCTGCAGCGCGTTGGCCTCGGCCTTGCTGCCGGCCTGCTGCTGCAGCCGATTCACGCGCGGAATGATGCCGAGCAGGTTCTGGATGTGATGGCCGGCCTCATGCGCGATGATATAGGCCGCGGTGAACTTGCAGGCGTTGCCCGAGCAGCCGCGGAAGCGCGTCTCGACCTCGCGGAAGAAGCCGGTGTCGAGGAAGATGGTCTTGTCCGGCGGGCAGTAGAACGGTCCCATCGCCGACTGCGCCATGCCGCAGCGGCCGCCATTCGTGGCATTGCGGAACAGCACGATCTTCGGACCGGTGTAGGTCTGCCCGCTGGCCTTGAAGATCTCGCTCCAGCGATCGTCGATCTCACCCAGGATGCCGGCGATCATGCTGCCCATCTCGTCGGTCGGGGCGCCGCGCTTGGCCTGGCCGCCTGACGACTGCCGGTCGGTCTGGTAGGTCGGCGCCTGGCCGCCGCCGGTGAGAATCTCGGCGCCGCCGATCAGGATGCGCGGGTCGATGCCGAAGGCATAGCCGAGCAAGCCGAGCACGATGATGGTGCCGATGCCGAGCCCGCCACCACCCATCGGAACGCCGAAGCCGCCACCGCCCCCTCCGCCCATCCCGCCTTCATCGCGACGATCTTCGATGTCGTCGCTGCGGCGGAAATCATCATAGCGCATGGTGGTTTCCCTTCATTCCAGTCGGCGACCCGACGCGGGACACTCCAACTTAAAATTTCCATTCTGTTAATCAATATCCTGCCCGGCAATAATTGCCTAGTCCGGAAGAGGCGCATCCCTTGCGGTGCAAACGGTTGCCAATGAGCGCAAATTTACCGCGCGAATCGTGCCGGTTTGATGATCCGCAAATTTTTTCGCCGAACGCGCTGATGTTGCAGCACAACGCCGGTGGCATCGCGACGTGCCGCGCAAAAGATGCTGCAATCTTTTGCATGAAGATTTCCAATTAAGTCGATTTTTACTTTGCCGGGTCAATGTGACGCCAGTCGGTTGTTTAGTCCCGCGTCGCCGACAGCGTCGCCTGAGTCAGAGTTCTTGAGTCATGGTAGTGTCGCGTCGCGGGGCGTCTGCAAGGGCGCCCCGCACTAAATTTGAGAGTGCCCCATCGAGCCACATCGTCATTGGCGATTGCGTGGCCGAATTGTCGAAGCTTCAGGCCGGCTCGGTCGACCTGGTCTTCGCGGATCCTCCCTACAATCTGCAGCTCAAGGGCGACCTCAAGCGCCCCGATGAGTCGCATGTCGATGCCGTCAACGACGACTGGGACAAGTTCTCGTCGTTCGCCGCCTACGACGATTTCACCCGCGCCTGGCTGCTGGCCTGCCGCCGCGTGATGAAGCCGTCGGCAACGCTGTGGGTGATCGGCTCCTATCACAACATCTTCCGCGTCGGCGCGATCATGCAGGACCTCGGCTTCTGGCTCCTGAACGACATCGTGTGGCGCAAGTCCAATCCGATGCCGAACTTCCGCGGCCGCCGCTTCACCAATGCGCACGAGACCATGATCTGGGCCGCGCGCGACGAGAAGGCCAAGGGCTACACCTTCAATTACGAAGCGCTGAAGGCGTCCAATGAGGACGTGCAGGCACGCTCCGACTGGCTGATCCCGCTGTGCACCGGCGAGGAGCGCCTCAAGGACGGCGACGGCAAGAAGGTGCATCCGACGCAGAAGCCCGAGCAGCTGCTCGCCCGCGTGTTGCTGTCGTCCTCGAAGCCCGGCGATCTCGTGATCGATCCGTTCAACGGCACCGGCACCACCGGCGCCGTCGCCAAGCGCCTCGGCCGCAGCTATATCGGCTTCGAGCGCGACAAGGCCTATGCCGCCGCCGCCGAGGCGCGCATCGCCGCGATCGAGCCGCTGCCGGAAGCAACGCTGGCGCCGTTCATGACCGCGCGCGAGGCACCGCGGGTGGCGTTCTCCGAACTGATCGAACGCGGCATGATCGTGCCGGGCGCCAGGCTGGTCGACGCCAAGAAGCGCCACGGCGCCCTGGTGCGCGCCGACGGCGCCATCATGCTCGGCGACAAGGTCGGCTCGATCCACCGCATCGGCGCGGTCGCGCAGGGCTCCGGCGCCTGCAACGGCTGGACCTTCTGGCACGTCGAGACCAAGAGCGGCCTGCGGCTGATCGACGAGCTGCGCGCCGAGATCCGCTCCGAGATGGCGGCGGGCTGAGGCAAGCCGACTAATCTTCCTCGTCATTCCGGGCTCGCCGCTTCCCGGCGCCCTCAGATGCGCAATTGCGCACCGGGGAATGACACGTTGGGAAAGATGACGCCGTCTTGAATGCGGCCCGCCTTGTTGCGCCGCGACGGCGGGACTAGATTCGGTCCCACCACTTGCCGCTTCGACTGGTCGCCCGATGCGCAGACAATCCGAGACATTGCTGCTGGTGCCGCTGCTGCCGGTCTTCCTGCTCGGCATGTTTCCGATGCTGCTGATCGGCCTGCTCGGATTCTTCGGCCTGATCATTTTCGGCATCCTGCTCGTCTGCGTCGGCCTGACGCTCGCCCTCGAGGCGCATGGCGAGTTCAATGAAGAGATCATCGTCCATGGCTACGCGCGGGGATCAGAACGCGCGGCGCAGGTCTCCCATTTGCGTGCTGCGACCCGCTCCGCCGCCGCGCTGGACGTCGCGGGCATCGCGCTGGTCGTCGCGGGTATCCTGGGCTTCTTCTGGGCCGGCTGACCAGCGCGCCACGCGACCCTGATTCACAAACTCGTCGCTTGCGCCGCGGCGTGAAATTTGCGCAAGAGGAGCCGGTCTGCGGCCTTCCCCGCCGCGTCGCGATCTCGCCGGCTACAAGAACCAAGGGAGTCCCTTCATGATCAAATTCTATTTCAATGGTGCGCCGAACCCGAACAAGGTCGCGCTGTTCCTCGAAGAGTCCGGCCTGCCGTTCGAGGCGATCCCGGTCGATACCCGCAAGGGCGAGCAGTTCGCGCCGGAATTCCTCAAGGTCAACCCGAACGGCAAGGTGCCGGCGATCGACGATGACGGCGTGCTGGTGTTCGATTCGAACGCGATCCTGCTCTACCTCGCCGAGGAGCACGGCAAGTTCCTGCCCGCCAATACGCCGGCCAATCGCGCCGCGACGCTGTCCTGGCTGATGTTCATCGCGACCGGCCTCGGCCCCTATTCCGGCCAGGCCGTGCACTTCAAGCACTTCGCGCCGAAGGATCTCGACTACGCCAACAACCGCTACCAGTACGAGGCGCACCGCCATTACAAGATCCTCGACGATCACCTGGCGAAACAGCGCTACATGGTCGGCGACAGCTACACGATCGTCGACATGGCGTTCTGGGGCTGGGCGCGGATGGCGGCGTTCATCCTCGGCGAGGAAGGCTACGCCAAATATCCGAACGTCAAGCGGCTGGTCGACGAGATCTCGGCGCGGCCGGCGGCGGCGCGCGCGATCGCGCTGAAGGACAAGCACACCTTCAAGGCCGAGATGGACGACGCGGCGCGCGACATCATGTTCGGCCACCTCAAGTCCAAGGTGGCGTAAGCCAATCCACACGACGGCAAGACGACGGCGCCCGGATGGGCGCCGTCTTCGTTTGTGCCGCCCGTTAGCGGCGGACCGCTACGCCGGAAACGCGCCGAGCGCCTTCTCGGTCAGGACCGAGTCGCAATATTCCCGCACCTCCTTGATCCGACCACCGTCGAAACGGAACACCAGGCAATAGTCGTTGTCGTAGCGCTGACCTTGCTTGGTGAGGTTGTCGCCCTTGGCCTCGATCACGACGATGTCGCCGTCGGCGATGATGCGATGGGCGACGGTGCGGCCGCGCTCGACCAGTTTCGAGCGGACATGGCCGTGCAGATCGTTGATGATCGACTGCTTGCCGGTGAACGTACGCGACCAGGAATATTGCCCGGTCACGGTCCAGATCGCGTCGTCGGCAAGCGTTGCCATGAACAGCGAGTTCTCGCGCACCGCAGGATCGGGACTGCCTGCGATCACGAACATCTCCTGCACCAGTTTCTTGTTGTCGGCTGCGCTCATGGCGCGTCTCCTTGCGATTGATAGACCCTGATTTCAGGCGTTTCCTCACGCGATGCGGTCTTCGGCTCTCGTGAAAAACGCCTTGCCCGCAATCCTGCGGCGCCTGCGCGCATTCTTCCAATCGATAGGTAGTATGATATATATTCACTCGATGAATTTGAATTCGCTTGACCTCAATCTGCTGGTCGCGCTCGACGCCCTGCTGCGCGAAGCCAATGTCAGCCGCGCGGCGATGCGGCTCAATCTGTCGCAACCGGCGACCAGCCACGCGCTGCAGCGGCTGCGCGACCTGATCGGCGATCCGCTTTTGGTGCGCACCGGCGCGCGGATGGAGCTGACGCCGCGGGCGCAGGCATTGCGCTCGCCGCTGGCCCATGCGCTCGACCAGGTGCGCGCGCTGTTCGTCTCCGACGATTTCGACGCCGCGCGCAGCGACCGGCACTTTCGCCTGATGATGCCCGACCTCGCGGTCGAGCTCCTGATGCCGCCGCTGATGGAGAAGGTGACGCAGATCGCGCCGAACGTCACCATCGACGTGGTGCCGTGGCGGGGACCTGCGATCTTCACGCCCGAATTCGCCCGCACCATCGATCTCGTGATCTCGATCGGCGACTCCTTCAAGGGCTTTCACCGCCAGCGGCTCTACACCGACAGCGATGCACTCGCGGTGCGGCGCGGCCACGGCGTCGGCACGAAGCTGAAGAATTGCGAGGCCTTCCTCGCCGCGCGCCATGTCGCCGTGATCATCCGCGGCCAGAACGAGGACCTGATCGACAGCTGGCTGCGCGCCAAGGGCATCGAGCGGCGGATCGCGCTGGTGGTGCCGGGTTATATCGAGGCGCTGCACGTCACCGCGCGCACCGACCTCGTCGCCTTTGTGCCGCGCCGGCTGATCTCGGCGCTGTCGAAGCAATTGTCGTTGATGACGGTGACGCCGCCGCTCGATCCAGGGATCGACGAGCAGCACATGTTCTATCCGACAAGGGCGCAGATGGATCCGGGCTCGCTCTGGCTGCGCAAGCTGATGCTGGAGACCGGACGCGAGTTGGAGACGGGGAAGGTGTAGCCCAGCTCTCTCCACACGTCGTCCCGGCGAAGGCCGGGACCCATAACCACAGGGTTGCGTTGTGAGAGTGAGCTGCGGCCCCGGCGTCGCGTAACAACGATCGTTGGTGGTTATGGGTCCCGGGTCGCGCTGCGCTTGCCCGGGACGACACCGAATTTTTGGGCCTTACGCCCTCTGCTCCGCCAGCACCTTCTGCACCGCCGGGCGGCCCTCCATCGCCGCGCGATGCGCCTTCACCTTGGGCAGCGTTGCGATGTCGACGCCGTCGCCGTCGAGCCACAGGGTCAGCGTGTAGAGATAGGCATCGCCGACGGTGTAGTTCTCGCCCATCACCCACGGGCCCTTCAGCATGTCGCGCTCGATCAGGTTGAAGCAGGCGCCCATGGTCTTCGGCACCATCGCCTTCATGTCGGCGAACGACGTCTCCTGCGTCGCCCAGCGCGGACCGCGCATCTTGTGGGCGTGACAGATATGGACCGTCGAGCACAGATAGGAGTTGAAGGCCTGCAGCCTGGCGAATTCGAAGGCGTCGTCGGGCGCGAGCTTCGCCTGCGGAAAGCTCTGCGCGATATAGGCCAGCATCGCCGGCGTCTCGGTCAGCACGCCGCGATCGGTCACCAAAGTGGGCACGCGGCCCTTCGGATTGATCTTCAGGTATTCCGGGCTGTTCTGCTGGTTGGTCTTGAAGTCGATCTTCTCGGTCGTGTAGGGCGCGCCGGCCTCGGCCAGCGCGATGTGGGACGCGAGCGCGCAGGTGCCGGGGGCAAAATAGAACTTGAGCATGTTGCTGTCCTCTCCGAGCCTTGTCGGTTCGTTGCGAACGCGGCTCTGGTTCTTGTTCTGACGGCGCGGAGGTTAGCGGCAGCCCCCTTGGCCGTCCACCCCGCGCGCCGCGGACCTTGCCCGCGGCGGTGCCGTCGTGCGATGACCATGGCCAATTGAGAGGATTTTTTATGACTGTGCTCATTGCAGGTGGCGGAATTGGCGGGCTGACGCTGGCGCTCAGCCTGCACCAGATCGGCGTGCCGGCCCGCGTCTTCGAGAGCGTGCCCGAGCTGCGGCCGCTCGGCGTCGGCATCAACGTGCTGCCGCATGCGGTGCGCGAACTGATCGAGCTCGGCCTGCACGATGTGCTCGACGCTTCTGCGGTGCGCACCCGCGAGCTCGCCTATTTCTCAAAGCACGGCAAGCCGATCTGGAGCGAGCCGCGCGGGCTCGAGGCCGGCTATAAATGGCCGCAATTCTCGATCCATCGCGGCCGGCTGCAACAGCTGCTGCTCGATGCCGCGACCGAACGGCTGGGGGCTGCGAACATTCTCACCAGCCATCACCTCACCGGCTGGACCGAGACCGCCGACGGCGTCCGCGCCGATTTCATCGATCGCGCCACCGGCAAGCCCGCCGGCAGCTATGACGGCGTGGTGCTGATCGCCGCCGACGGCATCCATTCGGCGGTGCGCGAGAAGCTCTATCCGCAGGAGGGGCCGCCGATCTGGAACGGCCGCATCCTGTGGCGCGGCATCACCCGCGGCGATGCCTTCCTGACCGGCCGCACCATGATCATGGCCGGCCACGAGATCCTGAAATTCGTCTGCTACCCGATCTCGAAGGAGGCAGGCCCCGACGGCAAGTTCGACATCAACTGGGTCGCCGAGCGACACATGCCGCCGACCTATCAATGGCGCCGCGAGGACTACAACCGGACCGCAAAGCTCGACGAGTTCCTGCCGTGGTTCGAGAGCTGGAATTTCGACTGGCTCGATGTCCCCGGCCTGATCCGGAACTGTCCGCATGCCTACGAATATCCGCTGGTCGATCGCGATCCGATCCCGCAATGGACCTTTGGCCGCGTCACGCTGATGGGCGATGCCGCGCATCCGATGTATCCGATCGGCTCCAACGGCGCCTCGCAGGCGATCCTGGATGCGCGCGTGCTGACGCGCGAGATTCTGGCGCATGGCCCGACGCAGGCGGCACTCGCGGCCTATGAGGCCGAGCGGCGGCCTGCGACCGCGGACCTCGTGATGCTGAATCGCCGCAACGGCCCGGAGCAGGTGATGCAGCTGGTCGAGGAGCGCGCGCCTGACGGCTTCAAGGTCGTCACCGACGTGCTGTCGCAGCAGGAGCTGGAAGACATCGCCGCCAACTACAAGCGCGTCGCCGGTTTCCAGGTCGAGGGACTGAACGCCAAGCCGCCGATCGTGCAGCGGGCAGGCTGAGTTGTAGCGCGGCGCACTATGTATCACCGTCACCCTGAGGAGCCGCGAAGCGGCGTCTCGAAGGGTGCACGGCCCGGCCGGTGGCCATGCATGCTTCGAGACTCGCTCCGCTCGCACCTCAGCATGACGGACTTACCAATGCAGGCGCGGCTTCATCGCAGCGCGCGCGCCGCCTCCACCAGGCGGATGCTGCTGCTCGCGGTCGCGAGCAGTGTGCCGTCGGCGGCGCTCAGCTTTCCCTCGACGAAGGCGATGGTCTTGCCGAGTTGCGTCACCGTCGCCTCGCCGGTGATCGGCCCGGGTTTTGCCGGCGCCAGGAAATTCACGGTCATCGTGATGGTCGTGGTGAAGAGCCGGCCCTCGGTCATCACGAACACCGCCGGCCCCATCGTATCGTCGAGCATCGCCGAGAGCATGCCGCCCTGGATAAAGCCGGCCGGATTGCAAAACTCCGGCTTGCCGTCGAACACGATCCTGATCCAGCCCTCCTGCGGACGGGCGTCGACCACGTGCCAACCCAGTAGCTTTGCGACGGGCGGCATCGGAATGCGGTCGAGTGCGGTTACGATCATGGCGGCCTCCGGTTTCCGGAGGTGATAGCGAAGCCCTGCTGCCAGCATGGTGTCAGCAGGTCAGAGCATGATCCGGAAAAGTGGGAACCGGTTTTCCGAAAAAATCATGCTCAAAAAAATGAGCCGATGATGTGATTCATCGCATCGTCAGAGATCGAGCCCATGCGCGATGACCTTGCGCATCACGTTCGGAAACGCCTCGCCGTCCAGCGTCGCCACCGGCACCCAGCGCATGCCATCCGGCGCGCGGCTCCGCGGCGGCACGCTGGCAGTGTAGACGACGAGCTCCAGCGGGAAGTGCGTGAACACGTGGGTGACAACGCCCGCCTTGCGGTGCCAGCGCGTGACGCCCTTCAGGTCCGGCGCCTGCGCCAGCGCCGCCGCGTCCTCCTGCTCGGCCAGCCATTGCGATCCCGGCACCTCGGTCATGCCGCCGAGCAGGCCTTTCTCCGCGCGCGAGCGCACCAGAAGCTCGCCGCCGCGCGTCACCACGAAGGCCGCGCCGCGGCGCAAGATGCCGCTCTTCTTCGGTGCCTTGCGCGGGAACGTTTCCTGATCGCCGCGCGTGCGCGCCGCGCAGTCGTCATTCAGCGGACACAATGCGCAGGCCGGCTTCTTCGGCGTGCAGATCGTCGCGCCCAAATCCATCAGCGCCTGAGCACTGTCGCCGGCGCGGGACGGGCCGAGCAATGTCGCCGCCATCTCTTTGATCAGCGGCTTGGCCTGCGGCAGCGCCTCCTCGATGGCGTAGAGCCGACTGACCACGCGCTCGATGTTGCCGTCCACCGGCATGGTGCGGCGGTCGAAGGCGATGGCGGCGATCGCGGCCGCGGTGTACGGCCCGATGCCGGGCAGCGCGCGCAGGCCCTCCTCGGTGTCCGGAAACACCCCGCCGTGGTCGCCCATCACCGCGACCGCGCAGGCGTGCAAATTGCGCGCCCGCGAATAATAGCCGAGCCCGGCCCACATCCTCAGGACGTCGTCGAGCGAGGCACGCCCAAGCGCGGTCACGTCGGGCCAGCGCGACACGAATTTCTCGAAATAGGGCCCGACCGCCCGTACCGTGGTCTGCTGCAGCATGATCTCCGACAGCCAGACGCGATACGGATCGGCCCGCTCCCCCGCCACCGCGCGCCACGGCAACGTCCGGCGATGCCGGTCATACCAGGCGAGCAGACGCGCCGGGCGGTCGGCCTGCTGATCGGTCGATTTGATTTTGGCGGCAGCGCGAGAACTCATGAACGCATCTTAAGCCACATCTCGCCATGTCATGCCCGCGCTTGACCCGGGCATCCACGTCTTTCTTCGCCCGGCACGAAAAACGCCGCCACAATGATGAACACGGTTTCAGCCACATCACCACCACTGCTATAACCCTCCCATGTCCAGACCCGGCCCGATCAGCGCCAAGCCCCTGTCGATCCTGCTCAGCGATGTCTTCACCGACGCCTATGCCAAGCAGGGCTTTGCCGCGCGCGAATTGGTGACGCGCTGGACCGAGATCGCGGGCGAGCGGATCGCGGCCTATTGCGAGCCGCTGAAGATGCAGTGGCCGCGGCCGGTGGAGGGACAGCCGCAGGAGCCGGCGACGCTGGTGCTGCGGGTCGAAGGGCCGATGGCGCTGGAGATCCAGCACTCCTCCGAAGTCATCCTGGAACGGGTGAACCGCTTCTTCGGCTGGCATGCGGTCGGCCGCCTGACCATCCGACAGGCGCCGCTCTCGCGCCGCAGCCGCCCGGTACGGCCGCGCCCGCCGGACGCCAAAACCGTGGCCCGGGAGGCGGCCAACCTTGCGGCCGTCGAGGACGACGATCTGCGCGCGGCGCTGGCCCGTTTGGGTGCCTCGATCAAGCGAAATTGACGCTTTTCGGCAGGCCCGCCGCAAGACCGCGGCATTGCCACAATGGCCGTTTCAAGCTAGCGAAGGCTTCTTTTTCGGGACCCCTTCATTGTGGCGTGAATGCGCCAATCCGGGAGCTGACCTTGATCATCACGCGCCGCGCCTTCACCACCGCTCTCTCGCTGACCGGGCTTGCCGCCCTCGCCGGCCTGTCGCCGCTGCGCCTGATCACCGACGCGTTCGCGCAGACCGCCGCCGAGGTCGCCAAGCCGCAGTCGCTGCCGGACATGGGGCTCGGCCCGCAGGACGCCAAGGTAACCATCATCGAATACGCCTCGATGACCTGCCCGCACTGCGCCAATTTCAACGAGACCGTGTTCCCGAAGATCAAGTCGACCTACATCGACCCCGGCAAGGTCCGCTACGTGTTCCGCGAATTCCCGCTCGACATCAAGGCCGCCGCCGGCTCGATGCTGGCGCGCTGTATCGCCAAGGACGACGCGCCGAAGTATTTTGCCGTGATCGACCTGTTGTTCCGCCAGCAGAACGACTGGGTGGTGAAGAACACCACCGAGACACTGACCCGGATCGGCAAGCAGGCCGGCCTCACCCAGCAGCAGGTCGAGGACTGCCTGAAGGATCAGAAGCTGCTCGACAAGATCGCGGCCGACCAGAAATACGCCAACGAGGTGCTGAAGGTGAACTCGACGCCGACCTTCTTCGTCAACGGCGAGATGCTAAAGGGCGAGACCTCGTTCGAGGAATTCAGCAAGCACATCGATCCGCTGCTGAAGAGCTGATCGGGAGCCCGCGAACCTGACGTCTTCGTGGCTCGCTTTCGAGTCGAGGCACGATAATTGTGGATGATTTGCGATCACGGCACGCAGCCGTCGCATCATTTGGTTGTTGAAAACCTGATTCGCGCGATGCGAATCATCGAGGACATGCAAGGGCCATAAAACCCTGCAAATCCCTTGGGAAAAGCTTGCTCAAGCGGTTGCCCTGACGCGCTCGCATCGCCATTGTCGCCGCTCATGAGAGCTGCACGCAGCAACTCACCCACACACCGACATTGCCTTCCATGGTATTGTCACGGCAGGGAGATTCGCGCCCGGCCAAACGAGATTTGTGTACATGAAGCTCACGCGCCTCCGCCTGCACGGTTTCAAGTCGTTCGTTGAACCCACCGATTTCATGATCGAGCCGGGCCTGACCGGCGTCGTCGGACCGAATGGCTGCGGCAAATCCAATCTCGTCGAAGCGCTGCGCTGGGCGATGGGCGAGACCTCGCACAAGTCGCTGCGCGCCGCCGACATGGACGCGGTGATCTTCGCCGGTTCCGGCAACCGTCCGGCACGCAATCACGCCGAAGTCGTGATGACGATCGACAATTCCGATCGCTCGGCGCCGGCCGCGGTGAACGACAGCCAGCTCTTGGAAATCTCCCGCCGCATCGAGCGCGAAGCCGGCTCAGTCTACCGCATCAACGGCCGCGATGTCCGTGCAAGAGATGTGCAGATCCTGTTCGCCGACGCCGCCACCGGCGCGCGGTCGCCGGCGCTGGTCCACCAGGGCAAGATCGGCGAGATCATCCAGGCCAAGCCCGAGCAGCGCCGCCGCGTGCTGGAAGACGCCGCCGGCGTGGCCGGCCTGCATGCCCGCCGCCACGAGGCGGAACTGCGGCTGAAGGCGGCCGAAACCAACCTCACCCGCGTCGAGGACGTGATCGGCCAGCTCACAGGCCAGATGGAAGGCCTGAAGAAGCAGGCGCGCCAGGCGATCCGCTACCGCGAGGTCGCGGCCAAGGTGCGCAAGTCCGAAGCCATGCTGTTCCATCTGCGCTGGATCGAGGCCAATGCCGACGTCAACGACGCCGCGCAGACCCATGATATCTCCGTGCGCGAGATGGCCGAGCGCACCCGCGAGCAGGCCGAATCCGCCCGCATCCAGGCGATCCGCGCCGCCGAATTGCCGGCGCTGCGCGATGCCGAAGCGCGCGCCGCCGCCGGCCTGCAGCGCCTGACCAACACGCGCGAGATGCTCGACCGCGAGGAGCAGCGCGCCAAGGAGCGCGTCGGCGAGCTCGATCGCCGTCTCACCCAATTCGCCCAGGACATCGCGCGCGAGCAGCAGCAGACCTCCGATGCCGACATCGCGCTGCAGCGGCTCGACACCGAAGACGCAGAGCTGAAGGAAGAGATCAAGTCGCGCGTCGAGAAGCGCTCCGGCGTCGACGAGCGCGTCGCTGAGGCCGAGGAGATCCTGGCCGCGACCGAGCGCCAGTTCTCCGAGCTGACCACGCAGCTCGCCGATCTCACCGCCAAGCGCAATCAGCTCGAAGCCGGCGTGCGCACGCATCGCGACCGCTTGGCGCGGCTCGATCAGGAGATCGCCAACGTCCAGGCCGAGGAATCCAAGCTCGCGCAGGAGACCGGCAATCTCGGCGACATCGACGCGCTGGCCGCCGCCATGGAGATGGCGCAGCAGACCCTTGCCGAGTCCGAGGCCGCCGTGCAGACCAGCGAGGCGCATCACGCCGCCGCGCGGCAGACGCTGGAAGCCTCGCGCAATCCGCTCACCGAAGCCGAGAAGCGCGTGCAGCGGCTCGAGACGGAAGCCCGCACCATCTCCAAGCTCGTCACCAGCGAGACCAAGAATCTGTGGCCGCCGATCATCGACGGCATCACCGTCGCCAAGGGCTATGAAAAGGCGATCGGCGCCGTGCTTGGCGACGACCTCGATGCGCCGGTGGATTCCTCGGCGCCGATGCGCTGGACCAATATAGGCGTGGCCGGCGAAGATCCGGCGCTGCCGGATGGCGTCGAGCGGCTGGCCGACCATGTCCAGGCGCCGCCGGAACTGGCGCGCCGCCTGGCCCAGATCGGCGTCGTCGCCAAGGAACGCGGCGCGGCGCTGGTGTCGCAGCTGAAGACCGGCCAGCGGCTGGTGTCGCTCGAAGGCGACGTCTGGCGCTGGGACGGCTTCGTCGCCGACGCGCATGCCCCGACCGGCGCCGCCCGCCGTCTTGCCGAGCGCGCCCGTCTTGTCGACATCGAGCACGAGCTGGAACAGGCCCGCATCGATGCCTCCAACAAGCGCCAGGCGCTGGAGACGGCTGAAGAGGAATTGCGCTCGGCGTCCGCCGCCGAGGGTGCCTCGCGCGAAGCCGTCCGCGCCGCCCGCCGCGAGGCCGACGCCGCGCGCGAACGTCATGCCGCCACCGAGCGCGAGATCAACCGCCACGCCGCACGCAAATCGGCGCTGACCGAGGCGCACAGCCGCGTCGCCGCCGACCGCGCCGAGGCCGAAGCCGCATATGAGAGCGCGGCTGCCGCGCTCGCCGAACTGCCGCCGGGTGTCGAGACCGAGGCCCAGCTCGCCGCGGTTCGCGCCGAGATCGACAACCAGCGCCGGGCCGCGGCACAAGTCCGCGCCGAGGCGCAGGCGCTGGCCCGCGAGGCCGAGCTCGCCGACCGCCGCGTGCAGGCGATCGTTGCCGAGCGCAACGAGTGGCAGAACCGCAAGACCAGCGCCGCTTCGCAGGTCGAGACCGTCGAGGCGCGCATCGCCGAAGTGTCGGCCGAGCGCGAGGAGCTCGCCAATGCGCCCGAAGTCTTCGCCGAGAAGCGCAGCGCGCTGATCACGGAGATCGAGCACGCCGAGGGCGATCGCCGCATCGCCGCCGACGCGCTGGCGACCGCGGAAGCCGCGATGGCGGAAACCGATCGCCTCGCCAAGGCCTCGCTCGAAGCGCTGTCCTCATCCCGCGAAGCTACCGCGCGCGCCGAGGAGCGTATGGAAGGCACCCGCCGCCGCCTCGCCGACATCGAGCGCGAGATCCACGACATGCTCGAGGTCGAGCCCAGCGCGGTCGTCGGCATGGCCGAGATCGAACCCGGCCAGGAGCTGCCGCCGGTCACGCAGGTCGAGGAAGAGCTCGAAAAGCTGCGCCGCGACCGCGAGCGGCTCGGCGCCGTCAATTTGCGTGCCGAGGAAGAGCTCAAGGAAGTCGAGACCCAGCACACCGCGCTGACCACCGAACGCGACGATCTGGTCGAAGCGATCAAGCGGCTGCGCCAGGGCATCCAGAGCCTCAACCGCGAGGCGCGCGAGCGCCTGCTGACCTCGTTCGAGACCGTTAACAACCACTTCAAGCGGCTGTTCACCGAGCTGTTCGGCGGCGGCGAAGCCGCGCTGCATCTGATCGAGAGCGACGATCCGCTCGAGGCCGGCCTCGAGATCATCGCCAAGCCGCCCGGCAAGAAGCCGCAGACGCTCTCGCTGCTCTCGGGCGGTGAGCAGGCGCTGACGGCGCTCGCGCTGATCTTCGCGGTGTTTCTGACCAACCCGTCGCCGATCTGCGTGCTGGACGAGGTCGACGCGCCGCTCGACGACCACAACGTCGAACGGTTCTGCACCCTGCTGAACGAGATGACCGGCTCGACCGAGACACGCTTCATCATCATCACGCACAATCCGATCACGATGGCGCGGATGAACCGGCTGTTCGGTGTCACCATGGCCGAGCGCGGCGTGTCGCAGCTGGTGTCGGTCGACCTGCAGGGCGCGGTGGACATCCTCGACCAGAACGTGGCTTAGGCGTAGCACCTACGCGTCGACGTCATTTTCTGGATACCCGCGCCTCCGCATCGTCATTGCGAGGAGCGATAGCGACGAAGCAATCCATGCCTCAGCACGCGGCGCTATGGATTGCTTCGCTCCGCTCGCAATGACGTGGGATAGTCCGTCACATGACCTCACCCGATCTCCCCGCCGAACTGCGCGCAGCCCTCAACGCCAGGCTCGAAGGCCTGTCGCGCAGCGACGCCGCCGGCCGCGCGGCGGTGATCTCGCAGACCTATCGCGAGGGCGGCGGCTCCTCGACGATCAGGACGGAGACCGATGCGCTGGCCTATGCGCTGGCGCGGATGCCGGCGACCTATGCCGCCGTCGCAGCGAGCCTCAACGCCCTGACGGAGATCAGGCCGGACCTCGCGCCGGCGCGCCTGCTCGATGTCGGTGCCGGTCCGGGGACCGTGACCTGGGCCGCCGCGGAAGCGTTAACGTCGCTGCGGGACTTCACCCTACTTGATGCCAACGGCGCGTTGCGGACGCTCGCCGAGGAGCTGTTTCACGGCAGCATTCGCCTGCACGACGCCAGCTATCAACTCGGCGAGGCGCGCGCCCTGCTCGACAAGGCCGAGCCCGCCGACCTCGTCGTCGCCAGCTACATGATCGGCGAACTCGGCGATGCCGAGCGCGGGGCGCTGGCCGATGCGCTGTGGTCGAAGACCAGCGATACGCTACTGGTCGTCGAGCCCGGTACGCCCGCCGGCTACGCGCGGATCATCGCACTCCGCGCGCGATTGATCGCTGCCGGCGCGCATGTCGTGGCCCCCTGCCCGCATGACAGCGGCTGTCCGCTGGTCGCGCCCGATTGGTGCCACTTCTCGCAGCGCCTGCAGCGCTCGCGCGCGCACAAGCAGCTCAAGGGCGCCGACGTCCCGTTCGAGGACGAGCGCTTCGCCTATGTCGCGCTGAGCCGCGCGCGCGTTGAGAACAGGCCATCGCGCGTGCTGCTGCAGCCGGACGTCGGCAAGGTCGAGATCGCGGCGAAACTGTGCACGCCCGAGGGCGTATCGGTTGCGCGGATCCCGCGCCGCGCCAGAGCCGAATACGCAAGCGCCCGGCGCTGGCGCTGGGGCGATGCGGTATCTCGTCGTCCCGGCCTTCGCCGGGACCCATAACCACCGAAGTTTGTTGTGAGTGAAGCCGTCGCCGCTTGTGCCCCTACCACGGGCCGCGGCGCATGGGTCCCGGCCTTCGCCGCGACGACGGAATATGTTGAACCGATGTCGGCCAACCTTCGACTAACGCTTGCCCACCTTTCCGCGGCGGGCTGCCCTGCGCCCCGATCTTGGGCTACGGTGCCGCCGTCTCGTCCATCAGGAGCTGCCCCGTCATGTCGACCAGCTGGATCGTTATCGGCGTCATCGTGCTTCTCGTGCTGTTTGCATTCGGCGCCTACAACCGCCTCGTGGCGCTCAGCCAGCGGGTCGGACAGGCCTTTGCCGACATCGACGTGCAGCTCAAGCAGCGTCACGACCTGATCCCGAACCTAGTCGAGACGGTGAAGGGTTATGCCGCACATGAGCGCGGCACGCTCGACGACGTCATCAAGGCGCGCAATTCGGCGATGTCGGCGCAGGGCCCGGCCCAGGTCTCGGCGGCGGAAAACCAGCTCTCCGGCGCGCTCGGCCGGCTGATCGCGCTGTCGGAGGCCTATCCGGACCTCAAGGCCAACGCCAATTTCCAGCAGCTCGCCTCCGAGCTCTCCGATCTCGAGAACAAGATCGCCGCCAGCCGCCGCTTCTTCAACAACGCGGTCCAGGAATACAACACCGGCATCCAGCAGATGCCGGCCGCGCTGTTCGCCGGCATGTTCGGCTTCACCCGCAAGGATTTCTTCGACCTCGGCGCCAGCCGCACGGAGGTCGAGGCGGCGCCGAGCGTGAAGTTCTGATTACTTCCTTCGAGATGACGCCCCTTCGGTCATTCCGGGGCGATGCAACGCATCGAACCCGGAATCTCATCTCACTCACTAATCTCGAGATTCCACAAAGCGCAATTGCGCATTGGGGTTCGCGCGTGCCGCGCGCCCCGGAATGACGGTGAGAGCGGACGCGCACCATGGCCGCCTATGGTCTCTACACGCATATCGCATCGAACAAGTTTCGTTCGATGCTGCTGCTTGCCGGCCTGTTCCTGCTGATCTACGTGCTGGTCTATGCCGGCGCGCTGGTCGCGGAGGTGATGATCGATAGCGGCCGCACCGTCGACTACTACCTAACGCGGGCCTCGCGCGACCTGGTCTCGGCCTTCCCCTGGGCGACGATCGCGGCAGCGACCTGGATCGTGATCGCCTATTTCTTCCACCAGAAGATGATCGATGCCGTCACCGGCGGCGAGAGCGTGACGCGGCAGCAAGAGCCGCGGCTCTACAATCTCCTGGAAAATCTCTGCATCTCGCGCGGCATCCCGATGCCGAAGCTGAAGGTGATGGACAGCCCGGCGCTGAATGCGTTCGCGACCGGACTGAACCGGAGTCAATACGCTATCACCGTCACCACCGGCCTGTTGAAGGCGCTGAACGATAAGGAGATCGAGGCCGTGCTCGGCCACGAGCTCACCCATATCAAAAACGGCGACGTGCAGCTGATGGTGATCGCGGTGATCATCGCCGGCGTGGTCGGCTTCTTCGGCGAGCTGTTCTTCCGCCTGTTCACGAACCTGTCGTGGAACTCGAGCGGCGGCGGAGGCGGCTGGTCGTCTTCATCCTCTCGCTCCTCGTCATCCTCCTCGGACCGCGACAGCAAGGGCTCGGGCGGCGGCGCGATCATCGTGATCATCATCGCGGTCGCGCTGATCTTGCTGGCCTGGCTGCTGTCGCAGGTGGTCAAGCTCGCACTGTCGCGCTCGCGCGAATTCCTCGCCGATGCCGGATCGGTTGAGCTGACCAAGAACCCCGACGCGATGATCTCGGCGCTGCGCAAGATCGAGAACCGCGGCGAGCTGCCGGACGCCACCTCGGCGGTGATGGAACTCTGCGTCGACAATCCGCGCGAGGGGTTTGCCGACCTGTTCGCCACCCATCCTTCGGTGAAGTCCCGGGTCGATGCCCTGGTGAAATACGCCGGCGGCCACGATCCCGGACCGCTGGCGCTGTCGGACGAGACGGAGCCGCAGGATGAGCCGCCCGCGGCGGGCGACCAGCCTCCGCCGGCGACCCATGGCCCATGGGGCGATGTGCCGCCGACACAGAAGAGCAATCCGCCAGCGCTGCCGGGCAACAACCCCACGCAGGGACCATTGGGTCCTCTCCAGGGCCCTTGGGGACGACACCGCTAATCGCGCCCTAGCCTACTCAGTCCATTAAGGAAATTCCCACCAAACCCATCGTGGGCGCCTTAAGGAATTGAATTCTCCCTCGTTTCTGCCATGTTCGCGCCCAAAGCAGTGTGGGGACTTGCCGATCGCCATCGCGATCGGGAGCGCGCTTTAAGGGACTTCCATGGCAAAGCCGGTTGTGATCGTGGTGGGCGCCGACAAGGGCGGGGTCGGCAAGACCACCGTCTCGCGGACGCTCCTAGACTATTTCAGTGCCAATAACGTGCAGACCCGGGCGTTCGACACTGAATCGCCGCGCGGCACGCTGAAGCGCTTCCATCCTGACATCACCGAGATCGTCGACATGACGACGACCGCGGACCAGATGAAGATCTTCGACACGCTGAACTCGGGGCCCTCGGTTACCGTGATCGACGTCCGCGCCGGCCTGTTGTCGCCCGCGCTGGCCTCGCTGCGCGATATCGGCTTCCTCGACGCGGCGCGTTCCGGCCAGATCACCTTCGCCGTGTTCCATATCCTCGGCCCGTCGATCGCTTCGCTGGACGAGATCGCCGAAACCGCCAACTTCATGAGCGGCGCGAAATATTTCCTGGTGAAGAACTTCATCAACGACACCCAGTTCTTCCAGTGGGACCAGGCGACCTACAATTCCTACTTCCACCGCATCAAGGATGCCGTGGACCTGACCATCCCGAAGCTCAACGAAATGGCCTATGAGCAGGTCGAGGTCTCCTCGGTTCCGTTCCTGAAATTCGTCGCCAACAAGGGCATCAACGACGACGCCGCCAACTACTCCTTCGTGCTGCGCGGCTATGTCCGGCACTGGCTCGCCAATGTCTGGAGCGAGTACGACCGGATCAAGCTGACCGACCTGGTCGGCGCCAAGTCGGCCAAAGGCGAAAAATAGTCGGACCTTCGACCTTGATGGGGCTGGATTAGGCGAAAATTTGGCCTGATATAGCGGGCGATGTCGTCCACGCCCGTTTACATCATCTGCTCGCCCCGCCCGCAGGTCGGCAAGACGCTGATCGCGCGGCTGCTCGGCGAATTCCTGCTGCTCAAGAACGGCGACGTGGTCTGCTACGACATCAATCTGAAGGAGCCGTCGCTGCTCGACTACCTGCCGCGGATCACCGAAACCGCGGACGTGATCGACACCTACGGCAAGATGCAGCTGATGGACCGCGTCATCGTCAATGATGGCATCGGCAAAGTGATCGACCTCGGCTACCACGCCTTCGACGAATTCTTCAAAATGTGCGACGAGATCGGGCTGATGAAGGAGGCGCTGCGCCGTCGCGTCGCGCCGGTCATCCTGTACGTCGCCGATACCGACCGCGCCTCGGTGCGTGGCTACCAGACGCTGCTCGGCACGATCCCGCCGAACGCGCTGATCGTCATCGACAACGAATTCGTGGTGCGCGGCGAGCTGCCGCCGGTCATGACCGCCAGCCGGGTGTTGCGCTTCCGCGCGCTGCCTGTGTTCCTGAAGACCTATATCGACCGGCTGAACTTCTCCTTCACCGGCTATCTGCGCCAGGAAAAGGATTCATCGACCGAGCTGCATCAATGGATCCGGCGGAATTACACGACGTTCCGCGATCTCGAATTGAGCATGCTGCTGCAGCGGGGATGACTCTGCTCCCTCGCCCCGCTCTTGCGGGGAGAGGGTCAGGGTGAGGGGCTGGTTCCGCAAATTCGACCGAGATTGGAGTGCGCGGAGAGTCCCCTCACCCGGATCGCATCTTCGATGCGATCCGGCCTCTCCCCGCACGCGGGGCGAGGCTAAGAGATCAATGCCCCTCGAACGCCATCAGCGTGCGCACCGGAACGTCCATCGCGCGCAGCTTGGCCGCGCCGCCGAGGTCGGGCAGGTCGACGATGAAGCAGGCGGCGACCACATTGGCGCCGATCTGGCGCAGCAGCTTCACCGCGCCCTCCGCGGTGCCGCCGGTCGCGATCAGATCGTCGACCAGGATCACGCGCTCGCCGGGCTGCACGGCGTCGGCATGCATCTCCATCTCGTCGATGCCGTATTCAAGTGAGTAGGCAATCCGCACCGTGGTGTGCGGCAGCTTGCCCTTCTTGCGGATCGGCACGAAGCCGGCGGAGAGCTGATGCGCCACCGCGCCACCGAGGATGAAGCCGCGGGCCTCGATGCCGGCGACCTTGTCGACCTTCGCCCCCGCCCAGGGATGCACCAGCTCATCGACGGCCCGGCGGAAGGCGCGGGCATCCGCCAGCAGCGTCGTGATGTCGCGAAATAGGATGCCCTTCTTCGGGTAGTCCGGGATGGTGCGAACGGTCGCCTTGATGTCGTGGTCGAAGGTCATTGGTCTCGCTCTGAGGGTCATTCCGGGGCGATGCGAAGCATCGAACCTGGAATCTCGTCATTCCGGGTCTGGTGCTAACGCACCATCCCGGAATGACGATGGTTAAACTTAGCCTTCACTTGCTACTCACATTAAGCCGGAATGCATTCTCGACAATGCGCAGGCCGACCTCGTTGCCGAGCGACATCAGCGATTCCGGGTGGAATTGCACGCCGCCGACCGGCAGGGTCTTGTGCTCGATCACCATCGCGACGCCGTCTTCGGTGGTCGCGGTCACCGCCAGCACCTCGGGCACGCTGTCGCGCTCGACAAACAGCGAGTGGTAGCGGCCGATCACGATCTCATTGGGCAGGTTCCGCATCAGCCGGCCACCGCGCACCTGGACGCGCGACGGACGGCCATGCGCGGGCTGACCGAGCTGGCCGAGCTGGCCGCCGAAATATTCGCCGATCGCCTGCACGCCGAGGCAGACGCCGAAGATCGGCAGCTGCTTCTCGAGCGCGGTATCGATGGTTTTCGCGATGCCGAAATCCTCCGGCCGACCCGGCCCGGGCGACAGCACCAGGAGGTCCCAGCCCTTCTTCTTGAGCATGTCCTGGGCATGGACGTGCCTGACCACGGTGACGTTGGCACCGACCTGGCGGAAGTAATCGGCCAGCATGTGCACGAAGCTGTCGTCGTGATCGATCAAGAGCACGTTCTTGCCGGAGCCGGTGGCGTCGGGCGCGAAATCCGACAGCGGCTTCGGCGGATCGCCGCGCAGCGCCTGGAACAGCGCCGCGGCCTTGACTTGGCACTCGCGATCCTCGGCGGCGGGATCGGAGTCGAACAGGCAGGTCGCGCCGACGCGCACCTCGGCGAGACCGTCCTTCATGCGGATGGTGCGGATGGTGAGCCCGGTGTTGATGCTGCCGTCGAAATTGACGCAGCCGATCGCGCCGGCATACCAGCGCCGCGGCGACCGCTCGTGGTCCTCGACGAACTGCATCGCCCACAGTTTCGGCGCGCCGGTCACCGTCACGGCCCAGGCATGGGTCAGGAAGGCGTCGAGCGAATCGAAGCCCGGCCGCAGCATGCCCTCGACGTGATCGACGGTGTGGAACAGCTTTGAGTAGGTCTCGATCTGACGCCGCGCCAGCACCTTGATGGTGCCGGGCACGCAGATGCGCGCCTTGTCGTTGCGATCGACGTCGGTGCACATGTTGAGCTCGAACTCGTCCTTCTCCGAGTTCAGGAGCTTGCGGATCTGCTCGGCATCGCCGATCGAGTCCGAGCCGCGCGCGATGGTGCCCGAGATCGGGCAGGTCTCGACCCGGCGGCCGTCGGAGCGCACGAACATCTCCGGCGACGCGGAGACCAGGAATTCACCGTCGCCGAGATTCATCAGCGCACCATAGGGTGACGGATTGATGCGGCAGAGCCGCTGGAACACTTCAGCCGGCGAGCGCTCGCAGGGCTCGGCGACCAGCTGCCCGGGCACCGCCTCGAACAGGTCGCCGCGGGCAAACGCCGCGCGCGCGACCTCGACAGTCGCCTGATATTCGCCGGGCGCGTGATCGGCAAAGCCTTGCCGGCCGTTCCTGGCGTAGAGGCTCGGAGCGGTCTCCTGCGGCAGGCCGGCGGTGGATTTGCCCTTCCACGCGAACTCGTAACTGAGCGCCACGCCGCGGCCGGTGGCGCGGTCATAGGCCAAGAGACGGTCCGGCACGTAGAGCACGATGTCGCGCTGGTCGGCCTCGCGGGCGCGCTTCTGCGCGAGGTCCTCGATCTGGAACACGAGGTCGTAGGCGAAGGCGCCGAACAGGCCGAGCAGCGGATCGGCATTGGAGGTGAACGCCGCCACCATGTCGCGCACCAATGACATCACGCTGGCGCGACGCGTGCGCTGGTCTTCCTCGACCGGCGCGGCGCCGCGGATGATATGGCCGGCGAGCCGCGTTGGGGTCCGCTCCGAGATCACGACGCAGGGCTCGCGCAGCACGTCGCCGAGGAAGGCGATCAGGACCTCGCCGCGCGGGTTCAGCGCCTGTAACGAGAAGTTGGTGCCCGACGTCTCCAGCACCAGCGGCGGATCGGCAAAGCCGAGGTCAAAGCTCTCGTAGCGGCCCGGTACCGTCGTGCCCGAGGACAGCACCACGCCGCGGCGGCGGTCCAGCAGCGCGATCAAATCGTCGAGACGGTTGGCGCCGCCGGTGAATTGCTCGACCACACGCGCGACCGCAAGGCCGCCATTGGTCAGATATTCGCTTCGAGCCGGCAGGGAGAAGACTGTCCTGTTCATGTGATCCTCTTACGAGACTTGCCGAGAGAGCGCCACACAGGACAAACGAAGGGCAAATAAACTAACCATCGGTCGCACTGCGATGGCGACCTTCGACGTTTGTGAAAAAAGAAAACGCACCGGCCACCTATGAGAAGGTGGGCCACCAACGACGGGATGGACTGGCAACGGTGCTCATGCCCGTTACTCACCACCCGGCGCGGGCCGTGTCAAGAGATGGCCCGGCACCCCTGCCCAATCCTGGACGCCCTTTCGGGCGGCATTTTCGGGTTTGAAGGGGCAGGAATCCGCGTAGGATTTGCTGAAATGGCGGCTGGTCGGCCGCCCAAAAAACAGACAGATGGCGGAGGCGCAGATGGCGATTTTGGGTCTCGGATATGCCGGCTTCGGCTCCGACGCGCTCGACGACTGGCGGCGGTTCGGCACTGGCCTCGTCGGGCTGCAGGCGGTCGAACGCGGCAATTCGCTGCTCGCGTTCCGGATGGACGACCGCAAGCAGCGCATCGTGATCGACCGCGCTCAGGGCGAAGGCACCCGGTTCTTCGGCTGGGAGGTGGCTGACAGTGCGGCCCTCGATGCGCTGGCGGCACGGCTGGAGCGCGCCGGCGTCGCGGTGACATCAGAGCCGCTGGCGCTCGCAGATAGCAGGCGGGTGCGCGGCCTGATCTCGTTTCGGGATCCCGGCGGCAACCGCCTCGAGGCGTTTCATGGCGCCGAGATCGACGACACGCCGTTCAGGCCGGGGCGCTCGATCTCCGGCTTCCGCACCGGGCCGCTCGGCCTCGGCCACGCGGTGCTGACCGTCGAGCACATCGCCCCGGTGATGAGCTTCTATGTCGACGTGCTCGGTTTCGGCTTAAGCGACTACATCGAAAAACCGTTCCGCGCCTATTTCTTCCATGTCAATGCCCGCCATCACTCGCTGGCGCTGATCGAGACCGGCACGAACGGCCTGCATCATCTGATGGTCGAGCTGTTCTCGCTCGACGATGTCGGCCAAGCCTACGACGTCGCCCAGCAGGAAGATCGCGTCAACGTCACGCTCGGCCGTCACACCAACGACCTGATGACGTCGTTCTACGCGAGGTCGCCGTCCGCCTTCATGGTCGAGTGCGGCTGGGGCGGCCGCGAGATCGATCCGGCGAACTGGACACCGTTCGAGATGCATGACGGCCCGAGCCTGTGGGGCCACGAGCGGGTCTGGCTGTCGCCGGAGGACCGCGCCGTCGCGCGCGAGATGCGGATGCGCGCCGCCGCCGAGGGCAAGCGCGCACCGGTGCAGGTGATGGAAGGCAATTTCAGGCTGATGTCGGGGACCTGCCCGTGGTGGGACGGGGTGAAGGCGGAGAGTTAGATCTCGCCGTCGTCCCTGCCTAGTGCGCAATTGCGCATGGGAGCAGGGACCCATAACCACAGGGCCTAGTTATTTGGCGAGATGACTGCCAGCGTGCCCATTGCAAAAGCCACGGCGTATGGGTCCCGGCCTTCGCCGGGACGACGCCGGTGGTTTTGGCAATCGCCTTACCCCAGGTGCTTCTTGAAGAAGTCCGTGGCGCGGCCCCAGGCGAGTTCGGCGGCCTCGCGGTCGTGCACCGACTGGCGCTGCTCGTTGAGGAAGGCGTGCTCGGCGTCATAGCGGAACAGCTCGAGCGATTTGCCGGCGGCCTTCATCGCCTTCTCGAAATTGCTGACGAGCTCCGGCGTGCACCAATCGTCCTTGTTGGCGAAATGCGCCTGCAGCGGAATCCTGACGTCGGCGGGCTTGGCGGCCTGCTCCGGCGGAATGCCGTAGAACACGACGCCCGCAGTTAGTTCCGGCACATGCACCGAGCCGATGATGGTCACCGCGCCGCCGAGACAGAAGCCGGTCAGGCCGACCTTGGCGCCGTTCTTCGCGAGATACTGCGCGGCGCCGCGCACCGTCTGCGTGGTGGCGTCCATGAAGTCGAGCGAGTTCATCTCTTTGCCCGCGGCATCGGTGTCGTGATACGGCACCACCTTGCCCTTGTAGAGATCGGGCGCCAGCGCATCGAAGCCTGCCACCGCGAAGCGGTCGCACAGGCCCTTGATCTGGTCCGACAGGCCCCACCATTCCTGGATCACGACGACGCCGGGTGCGTTGCCGCGTGCCGCATTGGCGAGATAGCCCGACGCATCCTTGCCGTCCGGACGCTTGAAGCTGATGCTGGTACCCATGAGTTCCTCCGCAATGTTTGCCGGCTGATTGGCCGGCATCTTGTCCGCACTCGGCGGCCGACGCAATTGACGACACCGTCATTCCGGGTTCGATGCTACCCCGTCACCCCGGAATGACGGAGAGATTGCAAACAAAAAAGCCCCCGAAGGGGGCTTTCTCAAACTCGCTATACCGTACCCGAGATCAGTGGGCGTTGGCCCAGACCTTGCGCTTGGTGAAGTACATCAGGAAGGCGAAGACGACCAGGAAGAAGAACACCTGCATGCCGATCCGCTTGCGCTCCTCCATGTGCGGCTCGGCCGCCCACATCAGGAACGTGGTGACGTCATGCGCGTACTGCTTGACCGTCGCCGGCGAACCGTCGTCGAAGGTCACCTGACCATCGGACAGCGGCTTCGGCATCTTGATGGCGTTGCCGGGGAAGTACTTGTTGTAGTACGAGCCCTCCGGGATCGTGACGCCCGCCGGAGCCTTGTCCTCGAAGCCCTGCAGGATGGCGTCGACGTAGTCGGGTCCCTGCTCCTGGTACTGGGTGAAGAAGTCGATCGCGAACTGCGGGAAGCCGCGCTTGTAGGACCGCGCCTTGGTGATCAGCGAGAGGTCGGGCGGCGCCGCGCCGCCATTGGCCGCGCGCGCGGCCTGCTCGTTCGGGAACGGCGACGGGAAGTAATCCGCCGGGCGGCCCGGACGCTCGAACATCTCGCCCTGGTCGTTCGGACCGTCCTTGATCTTGTACTCGGACGCGAAGGCCGCCGCCTGCGCCGGCGAATAGCCGGGACCGCCGGGATCGGCGAGGTTGCGGAACGCGACATAGGACAGGCCGTGACAGGCGGCACAGACTTCCTTGTAGACCTTCAAGCCGCGCTGCAGCGAGCCACGGTCATAGGTGCCGAAAGGACCGGAGAACGACCACTTCTGGGCCGGCGGCGCGTTGCCACCCTCCTCGGCCTTGGCGTTCTGGGTGCCGCCGACGAGCAGGCTGCCGGCCACGACCATCGCGAGCATCACAGAGGCCGCGGTCGCGGCCCTGCCCTTGCTCTTCGCCAGCACGTCGTCGGCGATCGAGTTCGGCACCGGACGCGGCGTCTCGATGCGGGCGAGCAGCGGCAGCACAATCAGGAAGTAGGCGAAGTAGCAGACCGTCAGGATGCGGCCGGCGATCACATAGATGCCTTCCGGCGGCTGCGAGCCGAGGTAACCGAGCAGGATGCAGACCACCACGAAGATCCAGAAGAACTGCTTGGCCAGCGGGCGATACTTCGACGAACGGGTCCGTGCGCTGTCGAGCCAGGGCAGGAAGCACAGGATGATGATCGCCGAGAACATCGCCACGACGCCGGCGAGCTTGTTCGGGATCGAACGCAGGATCGCGTAGAACGGCAGGTAGTACCATTCAGGCACGATGTGCGCCGGCGTCACGCCCGGGTTCGCCGGGATGTAGTTGTCGGCGTCGCCGAGATAGTTCGGCATGTAGAAGATGAACCAGGCGAAGAAGATCAGGAAGCAGGACACGCCGAACATGTCCTTGATCGTCGCATACGGCGTGAACGCAACGGTGTCCTTCTCGGTCTTGGCCTCGACGCCGGCCGGGTTGTTCTGACCCGCGACGTGCAGCGCCCAGACGTGCAGCACGACCACGCCGGCGATCACGAACGGGAGCAGATAGTGCAGCGAGAAGAAGCGGTTCAGCGTCGGGTTGCCGACCGAATAGCCGCCCCACAGCAGGGTCACGATGCTCTCGCCGAAATAGGGCACGGCCGAGAACAGATTGGTGATGACGGTGGCGCCCCAGAAGCTCATCTGGCCCCACGGCAGCACGTAGCCCATGAAGCCCGTCGCCATCATCAGGAGGTAGATGATGACGCCGAGGATCCACAGCACCTCGCGCGGCTCCTTGTACGACCCGTAATAGAGGCCGCGGAACATATGGATGTAGACGGCGAAGAAGAACATCGACGCGCCGCAGGCATGCATGTTGCGCAGCAGCCAGCCGTAATTGACGTCGCGGACGATCAGTTCGACCGACTTGAAGGCGAGGTCGGCGTGCGGCGTGTAGTGCATCGCCAGGATCACGCCGGTCAGGATCTGCAGCGCCAGCATCATCGAAAGGATGGCGCCGAAGGTCCACCAGTAGTTCAGGTTGCGCGGCGTCGGATAGGCCACGAACGAGGAGTGGATCAGGCCGAAGATCGGAAGGCGCCGTTCGATCCACTTCAAGGCGGGGTTGCTCGGTTGGAAATCAGATGGTCCGCTCATTGATGCGATCCTGAAGAAGAAAAACGACGCGATGGGTCCAAGTGGAAGCTGAAATCCCGGAGGGGCCGGGACTTAGCCGATCTGGATTTTGGTGTCGGAAAGGAAGGCGTAAGGCGGCACCGCCAGGTTGGCGGGCGCCGGCCCCTGGCGGATACGACCGGAGGAGTCGTACTGCGAGCCGTGGCAGGGGCAGAAGAAGCCGTCGTAATTGCCTTCATGGGCGATCGGGATGCAGCCGAGATGGGTGCAGATGCCGATCACAACCAGCCACTGGTCGTGGCCGGCCTTGACGCGGGCCGAGTCGGGCTGCGGATCGGGCAGGCTCGAGAGCGCCACGCTCTGGGCCTCCTGGATCTGCTTCTTGGTGCGATGGCTGATGTAGATCGGCTTGCCGCGCCAGAAGACCTTGATGTCCTGGCCCTCGGCGATCGGCGTCAGATCGACCTCGATCGGCGCGCCGGCCGCGATCGTCGCGGCATCCGGGTTCATCTGCGCAACCAGCGGCCAGACGGTGGCGGCTGCGCCGACCGCGGCGGCAGCTCCGGTTGCAACAAAGAGAAAATCACGGCGTGTCGGATGGTCCGCCGAAGACGCTGTCGTCACGATTCCTAGCCCTTTCTTTTCTGCAGCCGGTGGAACCGCCCTGGAGACGCAGGACGCGCCCCAAGAAAGGCTGCCGGCGCCCGCGGCCCCCGCGGCGGCAGAAAACCGCTATTCCCCACCCCAAATGGCGGAACAGCAGTCCAGAATCGTTCTATTGGCACCCTTGCCGGACGAGCGCAAGCCCGCTATCGGCTCGCACACGTGCAATGCACGAAATCCGCGCCGAGCGATGTTTTATTGAGACAATTTCATCCGGATTTCACAGGCCGCCCGCACCATGCAGATCGCGCTGTTCCAGCCCGACATCCCCCAGAATACAGGGACGATTCTGCGCCTCTGCGCTTGCCTGGACGTGGCAGCCCATATCATCGAACCGGCGGGATTCGACACCTCGGACCGGAATTTCCGCCGGGCGGGTATGGACTATCTCGACCATGTGCGGTTGAAGCGTCACGACTCATGGTCGAAATTCGAGGAATGGCGGGCCGAGACCGGATGCCGGCTGGTGCTGTTCACGACCAAGGCGGCGAAATCCTATCTTGATTTCGCGTATACGGCCTCCGATGTCCTGCTGTTCGGGCGCGAGACGGCAGGGGTGACCGACGCGGTGGTGGCCGCTGCGGATGCGCGGCTGGTGATTCCGATCCGGCCGACCATGCGTTCGCTCAATGTGGCCGTCACAGCGGCCATGGCCGTCGGCGAGGCGCTGCGGCAAACCGGTACAGGAATTGCCGGTTCGGCAACTTAAGGGATTTTTGGTGAGCTACGCGGTCAAGGAGATCTTTCTCACCCTGCAGGGCGAAGGCGCCCATGCGGGCCGCGCCTCCGTGTTCTGCCGCTTCGCCGGCTGCAACCTCTGGAGCGGCCGCGAGCAGGACCGCGCCGGCGCGGTCTGCAAGTTCTGCGACACCGATTTCGTCGGCACCGACGGCACGCTGGGCGGCCGCTATGCGACCGCCGAAGAGCTGGCCGGCACCATTGCCGCGCAGTGGACGGGAGGCGAGGCCGACCGCTACGTGGTCCTGACCGGCGGTGAGCCGCTGCTGCAGGTCGACGCGGCCTTGATCGATGCCCTGCACGGCCACGGCTTTGCGATCGCGATCGAGACCAACGGCACCATCGTCCCGCCCGACGGGCTCGACTGGATCTGCGTCAGTCCCAAGGCCGCGGCCGAGCTCGTGATCCGCAAGGGGCACGAGCTCAAACTGGTCTATCCGCAAATGGAGAACGCACCGGAGGATTTCGCCGGCCTCGCCTTCGAGCGCTTCTCGCTGCAGCCGATGGACGGCCCCGACGTGATCGAGAATACCGAGCGGGCGATCGCCTATTGCCTGAAGCACCCGCAATGGCGCCTTAGCGTGCAGACGCACAAGTCGCTCGGCATTAGATGAACTAACAGAATCGGGTTGTTGAACGAGATGTGGGAATTGACGAAAGCGTTTCGGTTCGAGGCTGCGCATGCGCTGTCCGGAACGACCTTTGGCGCCGCCAGCGAGGAGATTCACGGCCACTCCTTTCGAGCCGAAGTTACCGTCCGCGGCACGCCCGACCCCGCGACCGGTATGGTGGTCGATCTCGGCCTCCTCGAACGCGCCATGGCCGAGGTGCAGAAGACGCTCGACCATAAGTTCCTGAACAAGATTGAGGCGATCGGCGTGCCGACGCTGGAGAATCTGTCGCGCTTCATCTGGGAGCGCTTGCAACACGCAGGCAAGCTGACCCGCGTCAGCGTCCATCGCGACAGCTGCAACGAAAGCTGCACCTATTTCGGCCCGCAAGGTTAGTCATGCTGCCAACAGATCCCGCCATCATCGAGGACCGCAAGGCGCGTGCGCGCGGCTGGTTCGAGGCGCTACGCAACGACATCTGCGCCGCCTTCGAGAAGCTCGAGGACGACGCCCCGTCCACGCTTTATCCCGGCGCCGCCGGCCGGTTCGCGCGGACCCCCTGGGACCGCACCGACCACACCGGCAAGCCGGGCGGCGGCGGCGTGATGTCGATCATGAAGGGCCGGCTGTTCGAGAAAGTCGGCGTGCACTGCTCGACCGTGCACGGCGAGTTCGCCCCCGAATTCCGCGCGCAGATTCCAGGTGCCGCCGACGATCCACGCTTTTGGGCGTCGGGCATTTCGCTGATCGCGCATTTGCGCAATCCGAACGTGCCCGCCGTGCACATGAACACCCGCTTCGTCGTCACCACGAAGGCGTGGTTCGGCGGCGGCGCCGACCTGACGCCGGTGCTGAACCGCCGGCGCACCCAGGAGGACCCCGACACGGTCGCCTTCCACGCCGCGATGAAGGAGGCGTGCAGCGGACCGAACGGCGTCGCCGACTACGACAAGTACAAGAAATGGTGCGACGACTATTTCTACCTGCCGCACCGCAAGGAGGCCCGCGGCATCGGCGGCATCTTCTACGACTGGCACGACAGCGGCGACTGGGAGGCCGATCTCGCCTTCACCCAGGACGTCGGGCGCAGCTTCCTGAAGATCTATCCCGACCTGGTGCGGCGCAATTTCGCGGCCGCCTGGAGCGCGGAGGATCGCGACGAGCAGCTGGTCCGCCGCGGCCGCTATGTCGAGTTCAACCTGCTCTATGACCGCGGCACCATCTTCGGCCTGAAGACCGGCGGCAATGTGGATTCGATCCTGTCGTCGCTGCCGCCGGAGGTGAAATGGCCATGATGAACCTGCCGCGCGCGATGTTGATCGACATGGATGACACCATCCTGTCGGCCTATGGACGCCCCGAGATCGCCTGGACCACGATCACCACGGAGTTCGCCGCGGAACTGGCGCCCCTCCCCCCGGATCAGGTCGCGACCGCGCTCTTGGCCTATGCACGGCAATTCTGGTCGACCGCCGAGCCGATCTGGCGGATCAAGCTCGGCGAGGCTCGGCGGCTCACCGTGAAGGGCGGCTTCGCGGCGCTCGCGGCAGCCGGTCACCGCGCGCTGCCGGACGATCTTGCGGACCGCATCGCCGATCGCTTCACCGCCTATCGCGAGGAAGAGATGTTCGTCTTCCCCGGCGCGCATGAAGCGATCGATGCGTTGAAGGCGCTCGGCATCAAGCTCGCGCTGGTCACCAACGGCGCCGCCGACATGCAGCGCGCCAAGGTCGAACGCTTCGCGCTCGGCCATCGCTTCGATCACATCCAGATCGAGGGCGAGCACGGCTTCGGCAAGCCGGAGGAGCGCGCCTACCTGCACGCGATGGAAGCGCTCGGCGTCACCGCATCCGACACCTGGATGATCGGCGACAATCTCGAGTGGGAAGTCGTGGCGCCACAGCGGCTTGGCATCTATGCGATCTGGATGGACGTGCACGGTGTCGGGCTGCCGCCGGGATCGACCATCAAGCCCGACCGCATCATCCGCTCGCTGAGCGAACTGGTTCCTGCCGCGCGCAAATAGCGCATCGCGGCCGTTTTCCACGTCAATTCCATTGAAGCTGGCGCCGGCCGTGATTTGGCTGTCATCACCGGTCGCTAGCCTGCCGCCCGCGTCATCCAGCGCGGAGGGAAAATCATGGAACTGAAACCAGGCGATGTTGTCATGCTGAAGTCCGGCGGCCATCCGGTCACGGTCGTCGAAATCGACGAGGACAAGGTCGAGTGCCTGTGGATGGGTACGGACGGCGACCTGTTTCGCGAAACCTTGCCGCTTGTCGCACTCGAATCGACCGAGCTCGATCCGGAGGACGATGAAGAGGAAGACGACGAAGACGAGGACGACGCGGAAGAAGAGGACGACGAGGACGAAGACGACGACGGCGACCGCAAGAAGAAGCGCAAGGCGGCGTGAGATCAGTTGGCGCGATGCTGACTGGCAGATGCCGGCAGCATCGCCTCCATGCGACGTTCGACCGATCGTCGTTCAGCCAATCGTCACCGTGCCGCCGCTGACCACGGCGGCATCGAGACGTCGGCAAGAAAACTCAGAGGAAATTCAAAGCCGATGGTCGCGGGTGAAACGGGCCGCGGTCTGGTCGGCGATATCAGACAGTATCTTCGGCTCCAGCGGAAAGTCCGCGGCCAACCAGGCATCCTCCGCCAGGGTCAGGACATGTCCGAGTGCCGGTCCCTCGGCAATGCCGCGCGCGATGAAATCCGACGCCCGCAACGGAAAGTGCGGCGCGCGCCAGCGCTCCGGCAGCGTGGCGAGCGCGCGCCATTGATCGACATCCTGGCCCGCGCCGGTGCGCGCCCAGGCCAATAGCACCCGGTCGCGATACGGCTCCTCGTCGAGCCGGTACAGCCTGCGCCTGGCATGCGCCTCGTCCATGCCGGGCAAGCGCCACCAGCGATGGCCCATCGAATCGAGCGCCTTGGCCTCGGCGTTGGAGAGCCGCAGCCGGCTGGCGATACGCCGCGCGTCCTCGGTCACGGCGACCGTCAGCGCGGCGAGCCTTCGCATCGCGCTCGGCGCGAGCTTCATCAGCCGCTCGATCTCGATCATCGCCGCGAACGGTCCAGTATAGGCGATGCCGCCGAACAGCGGCTGCAGCAAACCACCGTCACCCATCGCGACCATTGCACTTGCGGCGCCGTTCGTGACCACGAGCTTGAGCATCTCCATGCGGATCCGCTCGGCCGACAGGCCGCTCAAACCGGCGCGCCCGCCGATGCAGGCGAGATAGCCGGCGCGATCGACCTCGCCCGCGCCGTAGGCGGCGTGGAAACGGAAGAAGCGCAGGATGCGCAGATAGTCCTCGGCAATCCGCTGCGCGGGATCGCCGATAAAGCGCACGCTCCTCGCCTCGATGTCGGCGAGGCCGCCGACGTGATCGTGCACGACGCCCGAAGCGTCGACCGACAGGCCGTTGATGGTGAAGTCGCGCCGCTCGGCGTCACGCAACCAGTCGCGACCGAACGCCACCCTGGCCTTGCGGCCATAGGTCTCGGTATCCTCGCGCAGCGTCGTCACCTCGAAGGGCTGGCTGTCGACGACCAAGGTCACCGTGCCGTGCTCGATGCCGGTCGGCACGCTCTTGATGCCCGCCCGCTTGGCGCGGCGGATCACCTCCTCCGGTAGCGCCGTGGTGGCGATGTCGATGTCGGCGAGTGGAATCTGCATCAAGGCGTTGCGCACGGCCCCGCCGATCACCCGCGCTTCCTCGCCGTCGGCATTGAGCAGGTCGAGCACGCGCGCCGCGGGCCCGGAAGCGAGCCATGGCGCGTCGGACAACAGGCGCACCTCGCTCATTTCTCAACTCCCGGCACCAGCTTGCCGTTCTCGATATGGGCTGGAACGTAGATCGAATTCGGCGGCGCGCCAGTCAATTCGGCCAGCAGCACGAAGCTCACGATGACCATCACCAGCGCCACCAGCGTCAGCTTTGCGATCATGTCGAGCGGCCATGACGCCGGCAGCGTCACGCCGGACCGCGTCGCGATGAGGAAGATGGCATAGACCGCGAAGGGGACCAGAAAGATTCCGATCTCGGTCAATACCGTGCGGATCATGACAGATAGATCCGCTCATACAGCACGCGCAGGATGCCCGCGGTCGCGCCCCAGATGTAGCGCTCGGCGAACGGCATCGCGTAATAGGACCGGTCCATGCCGCGGAATTCCTTGGTGTGGATCTGATGATTCTCGGGATTCATCAAGAAGGCGAGCGGCACCTCGAACGCATCGACCACCTCCGCCTCGTTGATCGCAAGCGTGAATCCCGGCTTCACCTTGGCGACCGTCGGCAGGATGCGGAAGCCGAACGCGGTGCCATAAAGGTCGAGATAGCCGACCGGGTCGATGAATTCCCGCTTCAGTCCGACCTCCTCGCAGGCCTCGCGCAGCGCGGCATCGAGCGGCGAGGCGTCGGTGGCGTCGATCTTGCCGCCGGGAAACGAGATCTGGCCGGCATGGCTCGACAGATTGGGCGAGCGCTGCGTCAACAGCACGGTCGGCTCGGGGTGATCGACCACCGGGATCAGCACCGCGGCCGGCCGCACCGGCTGCTCCTGCGCCACGATCTCGAGCATGCGGTCGTTGCCGGAATCTCCGGTGCGCGGAATGATATGCGGATCGACCAGGCCCGGCGGCACATCGAAAGTGAGCCGCGTGCGGGCCCGCGCGAAGAATTCCGTCGAGCTGATCGTCGCCGGCTCCACCTTCAGCAACGGCTCGTTCAAAGTGCGTCCCTCACCTGACTGGCATCGGCCATCGCGAAGAACTCGCCGCCGGACTCGATGCCGAACATCTCCTGACCATCGACCATCCGCTGCTCGCCCATGTCAACCAGATCGTAATAGAGCGCGCGGGTGACCTTGGCCCACAAATCGGCGCGGACGTGCAGATAGGGCGTCAATCCGCCGTCCTCGGCCGCCTCGAATCTGAGGCCGTGGCCTTTCTCGCAATCGACCCAATCGTCGACATTGGTGCGGAACCTGAGCAGGCGGCCGCGCGCGTCTTCCCCGGCCTGCATTTCCACGGCAAGGAACGGCGCGTCATCGACGCGGATGCCGACCTTCTCCACCGGTGTCACGAGAAAGTGCTTGCCGTCCTCGCGCTTCAGGATCGTGGAGAACAACCGCACCAGCGCGGGGCGGCCGATCGGCGTTCCCATGTAGAACCAGGTGCCGTCAGGCGCGATTCGCATGTCGAGATCGCCGCAGAATGGCGGATTCCACAGGTGAACCGGCGGCAGACCCTTGCGTCCGGCCGAACCCGATGTCGCAGCTTGATTGGCGGCCGTGGTGAGCCCTTCGAGACCCTTGCTCCCGAGGCCCGTAGTTTCCCTGCCGGAATCGCTCTGCCCTTGCTTCGCCATTGTTTGCCTTAAAGTTTCCTACCTTCAATCTGGCACGTTTGGTGCACATATCCTGAGATGTGGTCGGGATGTCATTCTCGCCACATCGTGATGCCGTTCATACCCTGAAACACCGATAAGGTGGGGATAGTTTAATTCAACGAATACATGGCCTTCGCTCAGGTTTAGCATGAGGGCCGAGATGACGACAGATGATGACGACGCGCCGATGTGCGCGCATCGTCAAGAAGGAGCGGATCGAATGGCTGGTGCAGACAGCGTCGAGAAACTGGAGGATGTGATCGTCCGTTCGGCCGAGCAGGTCGCGGGCCAGATCAAGGCCGCCAAGGAAGCGGTCTCCACCGTGATCTTCGGCCAGGAGCAGGTGATCGAAAACACCCTGGTGACGATTCTGTCGGGCGGCCACGCGCTGTTGATCGGCGTGCCCGGCCTCGCCAAGACCAAGCTGGTCGAGACCCTCGGCGTCACGCTCGGCCTCGATGCCAAGCGCATTCAGTTCACCCCCGACCTGATGCCGTCGGACATTCTCGGCGCCGAAGTGCTCGACGAGAGCTCGGCCGGCAAGCGTTCGTTCCGCTTCATCGCAGGTCCCGTGTTCGCGCAACTGCTGATGGCCGACGAGATCAACCGCGCCAGCCCGCGCACCCAGTCGGCGCTGCTGCAAGCCATGCAGGAGCAGCACATCACCATTGCCGGCGCGCGGCATGATTTGCCAAAGCCGTTCCACGTGCTCGCGACACAGAACCCGCTGGAGCAGGAAGGCACCTATCCGCTGCCCGAGGCGCAGCTCGACCGCTTCCTGATGGAAATCGACGTCGACTATCCCGATCGCGACGCCGAGCGGCGCATCCTGTTCGAAACCACCGGCGCCGAAGAGGCCGCGGCCAAGCCGTCGATGGACGCCGAGACGTTGCTCACCGCGCAACGCCTGGTGCGGCGGCTGCCGGTCGGTGATTCCGTGGTCGAGGCGATCCTGACGCTGGTCCGCGCCGCGCGTCCCGGCACCGAGGGCGGCGAGGCCGGCAAGCTGATCGCATGGGGCCCGGGTCCGCGCGCCAGCCAGGCCTTGATGCTCGCGGTGCGCGCCCGTGCATTGCTCGACGGGAGACTCGCGCCGTCGATCGACGACGTGCTCGATCTCGCCGAGCCCGTGCTCAAGCACCGCATGGCGCTGACGTTCTCGGCGCGCGCCGAGGGTCGCACCATTCCCGACGTGATCAAGCAACTGAAGACCCGGATCGGTTGATGGCCGCAGACAACAGGCACCACAACGAGGAGATCCTTGCGGTTCGACGTGCCGATGGCGAAAGCCGAACGCTCGCCGCATCGCTGCCGCGTCTGGTGCTTGAGGCCCGCCGTGTCGCTGCCAACGTCATCCATGGCCTGCACGGCCGCCGCCGCGCCGGCTCGGGCGAGAATTTCTGGCAATACCGCCGCTTCGTCTCCGGCGAGCCGTCGCAGCGCGTCGACTGGCGCCGCTCGGCACGCGACGACCATCTCTATGTCCGCGAGCAGGAGTGGGAAGCCGCGCACACGGTGTGGATCTGGCCCGACCGCTCGCCGTCGATGGCCTTTGCCTCGCGCGAGGCGCGCGACAGCAAGCTGGAGCGCGGACTGATCGTAGCCTTCGCGCTCGCCGAGTTGCTCGTTGCGGGCGGAGAACGCGTCGGCATTCCCGGCCTGCTGAATCCGACGGCAAGCCTCAACGTGATCGACAAGATGGCGGAAGCGATGTTGCACGACGAGAAGACGCGCGCGAGCCTGCCGCCGTCCTTCGTGCCGTCGTCGCTGGCCGAAGTCGTCGTGTTGTCGGATTTCTGGTCGCCAATCACAGAGATCACGACGATGCTGGCCGGGCTTTCCTCCTCCGGCGCGCACGGCACCATGATCCAGGTCGTCGATCCCGCCGAAGAGACCTTCCCCTATTCCGGGCGCGTCGAATTCGTCGAACCGGAGATCGGCAGCGTCATCACCGCGGGCCGCGCCGAGAGCTGGGCGAGTCATTATGTCGCCCGGGTCGCGCTGCATCGCGACCAGATCCGCGGCGAGACCAATCGGCTCGACTGGCTGTTCTCGACCCATACCACCAGCCGCTCCGCTGCCGAGCTGCTGTTGTTCCTGCATGCCGGCATGATGGTGAGCAAGGGCGGCGGCCGCTCAATAGTCAAGGCGGGACGCAGCGCATGATCGCAGGCCTCCCCCTCTCCTTTGCCGAACCGCTGCTGCTGCTGGGGCTGGTCAGCCTGCCGGTGCTGTGGTGGCTGTTGCGCGTGATGCCGCCGCGGCCGCGCCGGATCGAATTCCCGCCGACGCGGCTATTGTTCGACATCGCGCCGAGGGAGGAGACACCGTCGCGCACGCCATGGTGGCTGACGCTGCTGCGGCTCGCCGCCGCCGCGCTCGTCATCTTCGCAGCCGCCGGCCCGATCTGGAATCCACAGACCGGCGTTGCCGCCGGCAAATTGCCGCTGGTGATCCTGCTCGACGACGGCTGGAGCGCGGCCTCGAGCTGGGATGCGCGGATCAGGGCCGCGGACGAACTGATCGCCAACGCCGACAGCGACCGCCGCGGCGTCGCGCTGGTGCCGCTGTCCGAGCCCGCGCGCGACATCACACTGATGCCGGCCGGCGCCGCGCGCGTCGCGCTGCGCCAGCTCGCGCCGAAGCCCTACTCGGTCGATCGGGTTGAAACTCTCGGCGCGCTTGGACGTTTCCTCAAGTCGACCGGCGACTGCGACATCGCCTGGCTGTCCGACGGCGTCGACACCGGACGCGGCAGCGAATTCACCGAGGGGCTCGGCAAGGTGATCGAGAGCCGCAATCTGACGATCTATGCGGGCGGTGCGCAGTCGGCGCAGGCGCTGGTCGCGGCCGAGAACGCCGCCGCCAAGATGACGGTGAAGGTGCTGCGCACCGAGAGCGGCATCGCGGCGGGAACGGTGCGCGCGGTCGACGCCAAGGGATCGCCGATCGGCGAGGCGCGCTACACATTCGGACCGCAGGATCGCGAGACCGAAGCCGCCTTCGATCTTCCGGTCGAATTGCGCAACGACATCGCACGGCTCGAAATCTCCGGCGAGCATTCGGCCGGCGCCGTGCAGCTGCTCGACCGGCGCTGGCGCCGCCGCGCCATCGGCGTGGTCTCGGGTGCGAGTAACGACACCGCGCAGCCGCTGTTGGCGTCGACCTTCTATCTCTCCCGGGCGCTGTCGCCATTCGCCGATGTCAGGCTCGGCGATCGCGGCGCGCCGCAGCAGGTGATCGGGCAATTCCTCGACCAGCGGCTGCCGATGATCGTGATGGCCGACGTGGGCACGCTATCGCCAGAGATTCGCGACCGGCTCAATGCCTGGATCGAGCAAGGCGGCGTGCTGGTGCGCTTCGCAGGTCCGCGCCTCGCCCAGGCCGATGACGACCTCGTTCCCGTCAAGCTCCGCCGCGGCGGACGCACGCTCGGCGGCAGCCTGACCTGGGAGAAGCCGCAGCACATGGCCTCGTTCGCCGCCGATGGCCCGTTCTCGGGCCTCACCGTGCCGAAGGACATCACCGTCAACCGCCAGGTGCTGGCCGAGCCCGACGCCGTGCTCTCGACCAAGAGCTGGGCCTCGCTGGAGGACGGCACGCCGCTGGTCACCGGCGAGCGTCGCGGCAAGGGCGTTGTCAGCCTGTTCCATGTCGGCGCTGACATGCGCTGGTCGGATCTGCCGATGTCCGGCACCTTCGTCGAGATGCTGCGCCGGCTGATCGACATGTCCGGCTATACCTCGAAGCCCGGCCCGGGCGTCGCCAGCGATCCCAATGCCGAGACGGTTGCGCCGCTGCGCACGCTCGACGGCTTCGGCGTCTTCGGCCCGCCGCCCTCGAGCGCCAAGCCGATGTCGGCGGACTATCGCGATCGCGGCACGGCCGACCATCCGCCCGGCTTCTACGGCACTGCCGAGAGCCCGATCGCGGTCAACACGCTCGCCTCCGCCGATCGCATCGCGCCGCTCGACACCTCGGCTCTGCGCGCGACGCGTGCGAGCTACACCAACGCCGAGCCGCGCGATTTGCGCGGCATCATGCTGTCGACGGCGCTGGCGCTGTTCCTGCTCGATGCGATCGTGGTGGCCATGCTCGGCGGCGGCCTTGCCGCGCTGATCCGGCGGCGCGCGGCACCGGCCGTGCTCGCGTTGGCCTTCATCCTTGCGACCACGATGGTGCCCTCGCCGAGCCGCGCGCAGAACGCCAGCAGCGACGACTTCGCCATCAAGGCGGTGTCGCAGACGCGGCTGGCCTACGTCGTGACCGGCAATGCCGACGTCGATTCCATCGTCAAGGCGGGGATGTCCGGACTGACGCTGTTCCTCGGACAGCGCACCGCGCTGGAAGCCGGCGATCCCGTCGGCATCGATCCCGCGCGCGACGAGCTGACGTTCTTCCCCCTGATCTACTGGCCGATCGTGCCGGGCGCGCCGAAGCCGCCGCAGGACGCCATCAACAAGATCGACGCCTACATGAAGCAGGGCGGCACGGTCATCTTCGATACCCGTGACGCCGTCGAAGCGCCGCCGGGGGACAGCGGCTCATCGCAAACGCCCGGCATGCAGACGCTGCGCGAATTGCTGTCGACCCTCGACGTGCCCGAGCTCGAGCCGGTGCCGCGCGAGCACGTGCTGACCAAGACGTTCTATCTGCTGCGCGACTTCCCCGGCCGCTTCAACTCCGGTCAGACCTGGGTCGAGGCGCTGCCGCGCGAGGACGACGACGAGGCTGCGCAGCGCCCGGCGCGCGGCGGCGACGGCGTCTCGCCGATCATCATCACGTCGAACGACCTCGCCGGCGCCTGGGCGATCCGCCCCGACGGCCAGCCGATGCTGCCGCTGACGCCGGGCGAGCCGCGCCAGCGCGAATTTGCCTTCCGCGCCGGCGTCAACATCGTGATGTACACGCTGACCGGCAACTACAAGGCCGACCAGGTGCACGCGCCTGCCTTGATCGAGCGGCTGGGACAATAGAGATGCAAGTGCTTCAGCTGCCAACACCGTCATTCCGGGATGGTCCGAAGGACCAGACCCGGAATCTCGAGATTCCGGGTTCGATGCTTTCGCATCGCCCCGGAATGACGGAGTGACGTCATGAACTACGGCATCGCGTTCACACCGCTGGTTCCTTCGCTCGTGCTGTGGCTCGCGCTCGGCGCGATCGTCGTCATTGCCGTGCTGCTGCTTGTGTCGCGCGCGCGGGGCGCCGCGGTGCGGGTCGCGGCGCTGGCGCTGATCCTGCTGGCACTGGCCAATCCCTCCTTCACCCGCGAGGACCGCGAGCCGCTGTCCTCGGTCGCTGCCGTCGTGGTCGACAAGAGCCCGAGCCAGAATTTCGGCACGCGCAACCAGGAGACCGACAAGGCGCGGCAGGCGCTGGTCGACAGCCTGAAGCAGATCAAGGGCCTCGAGGTCCGCGTCGTCGAGGCCGGTCAGGCCGATGGCGAGACCGACGGAACGAAGCTGTTCGGCGCGCTGACGTCGGCGCTGTCGGACGTTCCGGTCGAGCGCGTCGCCGGCGCCTTCATGATCACCGATGGCCGCGTGCACGACATTCCCGCCAACGCCCAGGCGCTCGGCTTCCAGGCGCCGGTGCACGCGCTGATCACCGGCCGCAAGGACGAGCGCGACCGCCGCATCGCGATCACCGCCGCGCCGCGCTTCGGCATCGTCGGCCAGACCCAGACCATCACCTTCCGGCTCGACGACCAGGGCGTCACCGGCGAGCGCGCCAAGGTCACGATCCGCCGCGACGGCGAAGTGATCAACGAGCGCACGCTGACCAGCGGCCAGACCTCGAGCGTCGACATCGACATCAAGCACGCCGGGCCCAACATCGTCGAGATCGAGGCCTCGCCGCTCGAGAACGAGCTGACGCCGGTCAACAACCGCGCCGTGGTCGCGATCGACGGCGTGCGCGACAAGCTGCGCGTGCTGCTGGTTTCCGGCGAGCCACATTCCGGTGAACGCACCTGGCGCAACCTCTTGAAGTCCGACCCCAGCGTCGATCTCGTGCACTTCACCATTCTGCGTCCGCCGGAGAAGCAGGACGGCACGCCGATCAACGAGCTGTCGCTGATCGCGTTTCCGACCCGCGAGCTGTTCCAGCAGAAGATCAACGAATTCCAGCTGATCATCTTCGACCGCTACGCCCGCCAGGGCGTGCTGCCGATCGCCTATTTCGACAACATCGCGCGCTATGTCCGCGCCGGCGGCGCGGTGCTGGTGTCCGCCGGTCCCGACTACGCCTCGACCACCAGCATCTGGCGCACGCCGCTGGACTCCGTGCTGCCGGCCGAACCGGTCGGCGTGACCGAGAAGCCGTTCTACGCGCATCTGAGCGATGCCGGTAAGCGCCATCCGGTGACGCGCGGGCTGGAAGGCTCGAATGCCGAGCCGCCGCATTGGAGCCGGTTCTTCCGCACCGTCGATACCCGCAACGCGATCAATCCGCCGGTCATGACCGGAGCCGACGGCAAGCCGCTGCTGCTGCTGTCGCGCTTCGGCGAAGGCCGCGTCGCGCTGCTGCTCTCGGACCACATCTGGCTGTGGGCGCGCGGCTACGAGGGCGGCGGCCCGCATCTCGATTTGTTGCGGCGGGTGTCGCACTGGCTGATGAAGCAGCCCGACCTCGATGAAGAGGCGCTGCGCATGCAGGTGCAGGGCAAGGATCTCATGGTGGTCCGCCAGACCATGGCCGACACCGTGTCGCCGGTCACCGTGACGTCGCCGAGCGGCACCACGCATGAACTGACGCTCACCGCCGGCGATCCCGGCGAGTGGCGCGCGACGCTGCCCGCCAACGAACTCGGCCTGTGGCAGGCCACCGACGGCACGCTGAAGGCGCTAATCAATGTCGGGCCGACCAACCCGAAGGAATTCTCGGAGGTCACCTCGACCACCGACATGCTGAAGCCGCTGGCGCAGGCAACCGGCGGCGACGCCCGGCGCATCGTCGACGGTTCGAGCGTCGACATGCCGCGCGTCGTGCCGGTACGCTCCTCCTCGATCTTCCGCGGCGACGGCTGGCTCGGCGTCAAGATGCGCGACGCCAGCGTCGTGAAGGGTGTCGGCGTGCTGCCGATGTTCGCCGGCCTGGTTGGCCTGCTGCTGTTGCTCGGCGCATTCGCGGCAACATGGCTGCGCGAGGGACGCTGAGTCCGGCCGGGCTCACGTCTGCGTTGCATCAAGCACACACAGGCAATGCATCGACACGGATTGTCTGAACGCCGGTTGACATCGCGGATGCCATCCGATGTTATAATGTAACATCGGGGCGCTGGGGTGTTGACGCGCTCCCGATTGGGCGGGCGTTATCGGCATGCAGTGGTTCCGGCGACACATCAAGACTGGCTCGCGGCTGGCGCTGTTCGCGCTCGCCGTCCAGTTCATGCTGTCGTTCGGGCATTTCCATCCGATCGCGGCCGCGCAAGCGGCGCCCGCAGTTCAGACCGGGCTGTCGCTGATCGATCTCGCCTATATCGGGACCTCGGCGACGCCGGACCTCGCGGTCCAGGTGACCGGGACCGAGCCGCCCGCCAAGCAAGACAACGACCGGCATCCGGCCGACAATTGCGCAATCTGCGCCGTCATCTCGCTCGCGAGCAGCATGCTGTTCACGGCGCCGCCGGTGCTGTTGCTGCCGGAAGCCGTCGAGCTTCTGTTCCGAACCACCAATGCCGAATTCCTCCATCTGAAGTCGGCGCCTGCGGCCTTTCATTCCCGCGCCCCTCCCCTGTCCTGACATCGACTGGTTGCTGCACGCCCTGAGCGGACGGCCGCGTCACATGCGGCCTGCTCCAGCGGGGCAAATCGGGATCGATCCGTCATTTCGACGGGCCCTGGATCGGGACTTGGATCGGGACAATGACACTTCAGAAGAAACGAGCATTCCACATCGGGAGCGCGAGCTGGCTATTGCTGGGCGCAATGAGTAGCGGCGCGCTGGCCCAGGAGACGCCGACGCAACTGCCTGACATCACCGTGACGGCGCCGAGCCCGATCCAGCGGCACCGGACTGCGCCGACGCGCACGCCGACCCGTGTTGCTCGGGCTGCGCCGAGCCGCAGCCGCGAACGCGCCGCCGCGGTACAACCGGCGCCCGCAGCGGCGGCGCCAGCACCGCAGCAGGGCGTGCTGCCCGTCGTCACCGATCAGTTCGCCACCGTCACCGTGATCCCGAACGAGGAACTGCGGCGCTCCGGCGCCGCCACGCTCGGCGATCTGCTGTTCTCGAAGCCCGGCATCACCGGCTCGAGCTTCGCCCCCGGCGCATCCAGCCGGCCGATTATCCGCGGCCTCGACGTCAACCGCGTCGGCATTGTCGAGAATGGTCTCGGCGGTGGCGGCGCCTCGGATCTTGGCGAAGACCATTTCGTGCCGATCGATCCGCTCTCGACCAATCAGATCGAGGTGGTGCGCGGCCCGGCCGCGCTGCGTTACGGCTCGACCTCGATCGGCGGCGTAGTGAGCGCCACCAACAACCGCATCCCCGATGCGATGCCGACCTGCACGGCGGCGCCGTTCCAATCCTACGGGCTGCCGGTGAAGGCGCCGCTGGCCGATGCCGGCGGCCCGGGTTGCCTCAATGTCGAGACCCGCACGTCGGTTAGCTCGGTCAATCGCGGCGTCGACGGCGGCATGCTGCTGGACGCCGGCGGCAACAATGTCGCCGTGCATGCCGACGTCTATGGCCGCACCACCAGCGACTACAGCATTCCGAGCTACCCTTATCTGTTCGTCCCGGGCCAGCCGTTTAATGGACGCCAGCCGAACTCCGCGACGCAGTCGGACGGCGCGTCAGTCGGCGCCTCCTATTTCTTCCAGGGCGGCTTTATCGGCGCGGCGATCACCCAGAACGACTCGCTCTACCACATCCCCGGTATCGACGGCGCGGATCACCAGACCCGGATCGACGCGCACCAGACCAAGATCGCGGTCAAGGGCGAGTACCGGCCCGATGCCGCGGCGATCGACGCCGTGCGGTTCTGGGTCGGCGCGACCGACTATCGCCACAACGAGATTGGCCTTGCCGATCCGGCCGATCCATTGAGCGACGGCGTGAGACAGACCTTCACCAGCAAGGAGCAGGAGGCGCGCGTCGAGGTGCAGATGATGCCGTTCAACGCGCGCTTCGCCACCGTGACCACGGCATTCGGCCTGCAGGGTGGGCACCAGGAGCTGACCGCCCCGAGTCCGGACGATCCGACCAGCCCGCTCAACGGATTATGGGACCCCAACAAGAACAACAGGGTCGCCGGTTACGTGTTCAACGAGCTGAAGTTCACCGACACCACCAAAGCACAGATTGCCGGGCGGATCGAACACGTCGATCTTTCCGGCACAACGCCGGCCTTCATTCCCCCCGTGTTCGACGTGGCCACCGACCCCGCAAGCATCGGTCCAGCGACACCGCAAAATCCCAGTTTCACACCCAAGAGCGGCAGCATCGGCTTGATCCAGAATCTGCCGTGGGATCTGGTAGCAAGCGCGACCGCCCAATACGTCGAACGCGCGCCGAAACCGGCCGAGCTCTTCTCGCGCGGCCCACACGATGCGACTGCCACGTTCGACATCGGCAATCCCAATCTCGGCATCGAAACCGCAAAATCGATCGAGATCGGACTACGGCGGGCGACCGGACCGCTGCGGTTCGAACTCACCGGCTACTACACCAGGTTCGACGGCTTCATATTCCGCCGGTTGACGGGCAACACGTGTGACGAGAGCGCGTGCCAGCTCGGCCCCGGCCTCGAACTGAACCAGGCGCGCTACTCGCAGCGCGACGCGATCTTCCGCGGCGCCGAATTCCAGAGCCAGCTCGACATCGGCCCGCTCAACGGCGGCATCTGGGGCATCGAGAACCAGTTCGACGTGGTGCGCGCGACCTTCACCGACGGCACCAACGTGCCGCGGATTCCACCGGTGCGGCTTGGCGGCGGCTTCTATTGGCGCGACAGCAACTGGCTGACCCGCATCAATCTGGTGCACGCCTTCGCGCAGAACGACATCGCTGTCATCGGCGAGACCCCGACCGCGGGCTACAATCTCCTCAACGCGGAGATCACCTACAACACCAAGCTGAATTCGTCATGGATCGGCGCACGCGAGATGACGCTTGGTCTGGTCGGCAACAACCTGCTCAACCAGAACATCCGCAACTCCGTTTCTTATACCAAGGACGAGGTGCTGATGCCGGGCCTCGGCATACGGGCGTTCGCCAATCTGAAGTTCTGAGCCAAGGTCATCCCTCTGCCGCCAGCGGCAGAGGGATTTATCGCGTAGCCCGGATGGAGCGCAGCGCAATCCGGGAGACTGCTCCCGCGGTGAGACTGATCCCGGATTTCGCTTCGCTTCATCCGGGCTACGAGCGTCTCTGAGGGGAGCCGCGTAACCTGCTCGGTCTGGACGATCAGTGGCCGACGACGACTTCGCTGATCTGGATCACCGGCTGCAGATCGGTGTAGTTCGGGATATCGCCCATGATCTCCTGGGCGTGCTTGCCCATGCCGGCCGCGAAGGCCTCAACCGAGTCGCAGAAGATGTGGCACATTCCGACATAGGTTGCGGGTTGCCCCGGTGCGCCGCCGGCGAGACCCTTGTCGACGGTGTAGTATTTGCACGCGTCGCCAAGGCGCGCCTTCACCAGCGGCATGTGCTTGTCGCGATAATAGTCGTGATCAAAGCGTGCGCCTGGATTGTTCGGATACATCACACTGACTTTGATCATGGCGCGCACTCTCCCTGTTGATATGACATGCGCCGGTCTTGTCCCGGCGCTTGCCTCAACTGTGCTTCAGTTTCCGATGGTGCGCAACCGTTCCGGCACCGCTCGCGCGGATGTCAGATTGCCTTGCTCCAGTCCGGCAGGATTGGCCCGGACACGCCCTCGGCCGCGCCGTCGACCAGTTCCATGACAAGCAGGCGACTGTAATCGACCGGGCCGGGCATGGTCATCCGCCCCTTCGGGACCGGCTTGAAGCCGACCCGCGCGTAGTACGGCTCGTCGCCGACCAGCACGATCAGCCGATGGCCCTTGGCGCGGGCGTCGTTGATCGCACGCTCGAGCAGCGCACGGCCGACGCCGCGGCTGCGGAACGGCGGCTCGACCGTCAACGGCCCAAGCATCAGGGCCGGCGTATCGCCGATCGTGACCGGCAGCTGGCGCACCGAGCCGACCAGCAGCGTGCCGATCCGCGCCGTGAAGGAGACATCGAGCAAATGATCGACATGCTCGCGCAGCCGGTAGGCACTGAGCACGAAGCGGCCAGGCCCGAAGGTGCGCTCGTGCAGACGCTCGATCGCCTGGGCGTCTTTCGGGGTCTCGGGCAGGATGGTCAGGGACAATTCGGTCATTGTGGGGCGCGGGATAGCATCTGGCGCGGGCGCGGTCCATCACCGCCATGTCGCCGTCGGCGGCTTGCCCTCGAGCACCTCCGCGATCCGCAGCCGCGTGCCCGGGGTGGTCTCGTCAGGCAGATCAGCCGGATCGAAGAAGCCGCAGGCCACGATCTCGCGATTCGGCTCCGGCAGGCGGTCCTGCCGGTAGTTCCTGACGACGTAGACCGCGACATGATCGCGCGGCGAGACGTGGCTGTTGTGGAAGATGCCGTGCAGCACCGGCTCGCCCTTGAGCTCGATCCGCCCCTCCTCCTCCAATTCGCGCCGCAGCGACTCGATAAAACTTTCGCCGACCTCGACCCCGCCGCCAGGCAGATACCAGCCATGGACGTAGCTGTGCTTGACCAGGAACACCCTGTTGTCGGCATCGAGCACGACGGCACGGACCCCGAGCGTCATGCTGCGGACGAGCCGCCAGTAGAAATGAAACACCCATCTGATCTGCGGCTCGTAGCGCTTGCGTAAATCGAGCAGGACCGTCACTGAACCCTCGACATCATGGTGTTTGATCCGTGCTTTGATCCTTGCGCGCCTGCGCAGCTCTTGCCAATACAGGGCAGGACGTTCGGGATAGCACGACATGACCCGCTGCCGGCCACTTTTCGCGGACAATCCGAAGGGAATCGCATGATGGCGGCGTTCCGCCTCGCGCATCTGTCGGACCCGCATCTGCCGCCGCTGCCGGCGGCGCGGCTGCGCGATCTCGCCGGCAAGCGCGCCTTCGGCTATCTGAACTGGACGCGCAACCGTCACAAATATCACCGCCGCGACGTGCTCGACGCGCTGGTGTCGGACATGCAGGCGCAGCAGCCGGACCACATTGCCGTGACCGGCGACCTGGTCAATCTGGCACTGGATGCCGAGTTCAATCCGGCCCGGCAATGGCTGGAGGGGGTAGGTTCGCCTGCCGACGTCACCGTGGTCCCCGGCAACCACGACGCCTATGTGCGCGCGACCCGGCATCGCTTCGTCAGTCACTTCGGCGACTATCTGCGCGGCGACGCCGACGGCGCGGCAACGCATTTTCCGTTCGTGCGTCGCCGCGGGCCGCTGGCGCTGATCGGCGTCTCCTCGGCGGTGCCGACCCCGCCGCTGATGGCGACCGGCTGGCTCGGCCATCCTCAGCTCGATGCGCTCGATGCGATTCTCGCGCAGCTGTCGCGGGAGGACGCCTTCCGCGTCCTCCTGGTGCATCACCCGCTGCACTCCGACGGCCGCGCCAAGCGGCTGACCGATTCGCATCAACTGCTGGCGCTGCTCAGGCGCCACGGCGTCGAGCTGGTGCTGCATGGCCACGACCACATCCATTCGACGATGTGGTTCGACGGCCCGGAGCGGAAGATCCCGGCGATCGGCGTGCCGTCGGCATCGGCGCTGGCGCGCAAGCACTATCCGGCGGCGGCCTACAATTTGTTCACGATCGAGCGTGACGGCAATGCGTGGCGCTGCGAGCAGACCGTGCGCGGGCTCGGCGAGCACGCCGGCATTCGCGAATTGAAGCAAGCACGACTTTCCTAATCGCCGCCCCCGCCGCCGCCACACCCACCGCCGCAGCCGCCTCCGCTGTCGCCGCCACCACCACCGCCGTCACCGCCATCGCCGCCGCCACTCCCGTCGCTGCCGGCATCGCCGAAGCCGGCTGACGATCCGTCGATCGAGGAGTCGGAGAAATCGCCGCCGCAATAGGGACTGCTGCCACCGATGCCGCTGCGGCGCAGCGCCTCGCAGTCGGTGTGATAGATGAAGCCGTTCGCGATGTTCAGCTTGGCGTCGAGCGCGAACAGCAGCGGCAGCCGGGTCGGCCTGACCGGATCGATGTTCTCGTATTTGCAGCAGTACCACCAGACCCGGCGCAGCCCCTCATTGCTCCTGCGCCGCTCCTTCACCAGGACGACCGCGGGGGTGTGATGCAGGAAGCCGCCGAAGGCGCGGCGGCAGAACGCGTCGTATTCGCGGGTGTAGAGGATGAATTCGTGCCAGAGGTCGTCGGCCGCTTGCGAGGGCATCGAGACGTAACGCTTGCCGCTCATCAGATAGGCGAGGAAGAACTGCCGCAGGCCGCGCGAGACCAGCGCGCTGTCCTTGCGGGTAAAGCCGGGGTGACGCTTCTCGAGCCGCGCCAACAGGCCCGCCGGCCAGTGAAAGGTGCGGATGTATTCGGCACGCCGCAACGTTTGCCACTTGCCGAACAGCACGGCGCTGCCGACCACCGCGGCCGCCGCCAGGACGCCGAAAAATGCCGAGGCGGGTGTTATGACCACGATGCCCCGCCCCTTGAGCGGCTAGAAGTTTTGCAAGCTCGCATACAGCGCGAGACCGAACAGCGCGAGCGCGCCCATGACGAAGCCGAACACGAACATGCCGATCCCGCCGCGGCGCCTCGGCGTCACCACCGGGACGGGCGGCGGCGCCGGCGGCTCGGCAACCGGAAGCGGCGTTGCCACCATCGCATGCTCGCGCTCGATCAGGCGGCGCGCGACATAGTCGGTGACGGCATCGACGATCGCGGCCACGTCATGCGATTCGGCGAGCACGATGCGGCCGAACCTCGTGTCCTGCACGAAGCGGTAGATCCGCTTGTCGCGCCCCATCAGCACATGCGCGACGACGTCGATCCACAGCCGCGGCGTCTCGCCCTGGCTGATGCCGCGGTCGAACAGATCGACCTTGTCCGGCACCTGCGCGAACAGCGGATCGAGCGCATCGTTGAGGATCTCGAGCCGCGCCACCTCGGCGTCGCGCAACTCGACGACGACACCGGTGCGATCGGCCGCCTCGATCCGCGCCCGTCGCAACGCCTCTCGCAGCGTCGGCCGCATCTCGCGCGCCTCGCTGCCGGTGTTCTGCGGATCGGACATGCCTTGCGGTCTCGTGGTGACGGGTTTCCTGCGCATTAACCTATCAGCAACCAAGATGTCCGCAAAGGGCGTTGGTTCCCAAGCACTTAGGCCGCCACTTATCCCCAGATCAAAGACCTGACGCTGTCCCAAAAGCGGTCGACCCCACCCGGATGAACCGGATGGGGCCGCCGTCCTTGGACGTTTTCTTAGCTCTGAAAATTCTGGCGCTCAGGCCGAAACCCGCGACGGCTCCTCGACGATGGAGAAGCGCACGCCGGCCTTGTGGCGGCTCTCTTCCGAAACTTCCTTCCAGCACTCTTCGGCTTCCTTGCGGGTCTTGAACGGACCGCGGACCTGGGCCGAGCCTTCGACGAGCTTGTGGAAGTTCATCGACCCGAACTCTCCGCCGATCACCCAGAAATTGCTGCCCTTGCTCATCGTCAGTCTCCTTCAAAAAATCGGGCTGCCTTTGCCCAGCCGCCTGCACCTTGATCTCCGCAATCTACTCATATCGACATTCTTGACAGAGCATTGCGAATTGCGTGTCAGGAGATAAACGCGAAAACGCGAAGTTCGTACAGATGCCTTGTTTTTTATTGGTGATGTCATGTAACATCTGAACTTGTAATAAATGTCGACTTGTAAATTTTGTCACATAATAGGTCAGGAAGCCTGCCATGCCCGCCGGTTTTTCTTCTCCCTCTCCCCGTTCTTACGGGGAGAGGGTTGGGGTGAGGGGCTGTCTCCGCAGCGAGACTCGCGGAGGGTCCCCCTCACCCGGCTCGCATCTAGCGATGCGATCCGGCCTCTCCCCGCGCGCGGGGCGAGGCGGTCAGAATTTGCTGCGGCAAGCGAGACCAACCCGTGCCCGGTGAATCCGGAAAGAAGCTGTTCGTCGGTCCGCGCTTCCGGCGGATCCGCCAGCAATTGGGGCTGTCGCAGACCCAGATCGCCGAGGGGCTCGGCATCTCGCCCTCCTACATCAACCTGATCGAGCGCAACCAGCGCCCGGTGACGGCGCAGATCCTGCTGCGGCTGGCCGAGACCTACGACCTCGACTTGCGCGACCTCGCCACCGCCGACGAGGACCGCTTCTTCGCGGAACTCAACGAGATCTTCTCCGATCCCCTGTTCCGCCAGATCGACCTGCCGAAGCAGGAGCTGCGGGACCTCGCCGAACTCTGCCCCGGCGTGACGCACGCGCTGCAGCGGCTCTACGCCGCCTACACCGAGGCGCGCCGCGGCGAGACGCTGGTGGCGGCGCAGATGGCCGACCGCGAAGGCTCGCAATTCGACGCCAATCCGATCGAGCGGGTGCGCGACCTGATCGAAGCCAACCGCAACTATTTTCCGGAGCTCGAGACCGCCGCGGAGAATTTGCGCGACGAGCTCAACGTGCCGACCGAAGGCCTGTTTACGGCGCAGACCACGCGCCTCCGCGAAAAACATTCGATTTTGACTCGCGTGATGCCGGTCGACGTGATGCGCGAGACGCTGCGCCGTTTCGATCGGCATCGCCGGCAGCTCTTGATCTCCGAACTGGTCGACAGCTCCGGCCGCAGCTTCCAGCTTGCGCTGCAGATCGGCTTTGTCGAGTGCGGCGCTTCGATCGACGCCATCGTCAGCCGTGCCGGTCCGCTCGACGACACCGCGCGCCGGCTCTACCGCATCACGCTCGCCAATTACTTCGCAGCCGCCGCGATGATGCCTTATCAGGCGTTTCATTCCGCAGCCGAAGCCTTGAGCTACGACGTCCATGTGCTGGCGCAGCGCTTCAACGCCGGCTTCGAGCAGGTCTGCCACCGCCTCACCACGCTGCAACGGCCGAACGCGCGCGGCGTGCCGTTCTTCCTGCTCCGCGTCGACAATGCCGGCAACGTGTCGAAGCGGTTCTCCTCGGGCACCTTTCCGTTCTCCAAGTTCGGCGGCACCTGCCCGCTCTGGAACGTGCACTCGACCTTCGACATGCCGGATCGCCTGCTCAGCCAGGTGATCGAATTGCCGGACGGCACGCGCTACTTCTCGATCGCGCAGATGGTGCGCCGGCCGGTGGCGCCCTACCCGCAGCCGCAGCCGCGCTTTGCGATCGGGCTCGGCTGCGAGATCCGGCATGCGGCCAAGCTCGTCTATGCCACCGGCATGGATCTGGAAAAGGTCGAGGGTACCCCGATCGGCGTCAACTGCCGGCTTTGCGAGCGCGAGAATTGCAGCCAGCGCGCCGAGCCGCCGATCACACGCACCCTGATCCTGGACGAGACCACGCGGCGCGTGTCCTCGTTCGCGTTCTCGAATGCGCGGGAGTTGTGAGCCAAGGATCAATCCACCGATCAATCCACCGCGGCAAAGGCCTTGCACCAGCCGTCCTTGCTGATCGCACCTTCGACCACCTTGCAGCCATCGGGTGCGACGAACGGCGTGCACATCTCCTGCACGAGGCGCTGGTCCGGCGCGGCGCCTGGCCGCCGAAAACGGAGGAGGATTCGACCGAGGACGACGTGCGCTAGGTGGTGTGGACTCTAAGGATTCCCTTTTGAGAGCAAATCAGATTCAAGGCTTCTTTTTGGGAGGCGGCCTTGGG